>JAJRUN010000046.1 GCA_024277755.1 Gammaproteobacteria bacterium
ATCAGAACCGGCGGTTGGCCCGGTCAGGGCAAAACAGGGCACCTCCAGTCCCTTGGCCAGACGCGGCAGGTAATAATCTTTTTGCACCTCGGTGCCGTAGTGCAGCAGCAGTTCAGCCGGGCCAAGTGAATTGGGCACCATCACCGTTACCGCTGTCGATACGGAACGGCTGGAGACCTTCATCACCACACTCGAATGAGCCAGGGCGGAAAACTCCAGACCACCGTATTTTTTAGGAATGATCATGCTGAAGAATTGATTGTCTTTAATAAACTGCCAAACCTCGGGGGGCAGGTCGCGACGTTCTTCAGTGATGTGCCAGTCATCCAGCATCGCGCACAGCTCTTCCACCGGGCCATCGAGAAAAGCCTGCTCTTCAGCCGACAACTGCGGCAAATTCATGGCGTGCAGTTTGTCCCAGTCCGGGCGGCCGCTGAACAGATCACCGTCCCACCACACCGTGCCGGCATCCAGCGCCTCTTTTTCAGTCTGCGACATGGGCGGCAGCGCCTGACGCAGCAACGGCAGCACACGGTCACTGATCAGACCCCGACGCAGCGCCGGAATATTCAGCGGCACAATCACAATCAGCAGCACCAGCCAGTGCAGGGTCAAGGCCGTTGATGAGTAAACTCCCAACAGCGTCGCCACCAGCATCAAACCAACCAGCACCGCACTCCACTGCCACAAGGCAAAGCGGTTATAGGCCATGAACCAGATCGCTGCCACCATTACCAAACAAAAAAGTATTGCCATAAAAACCGTCCTTTTTTTAGCTAGTTTTTTTCAACCGCAACATCCTGTTGCTCAATCCGCGTGCCATCCGCGGCATAACATTCACCTTGGGCATGGCAAACCACACCGTCCTTGTCCCAGGGCAATTGACGATAAAACTCCACGTCATCCAAACCAAGAATGGGATATTTAATAATTTCGAAATAGGGAGAGTAATCAAAGTCACGCGGCGTATACAGGCGGGTATTACGCTTATACATTCGCAAGCCACCTTTATTGTCACGATGAATTACCGGCAGCACCGGGTAGTGCACGGCGGCGAAGACCTCAGCAATCATGGCCGAGCAAACCGTCTTGGCCTGATCACCGGCATTGAGTTCAAACAGGGTCGAGCGCCAACGCCGTGGCAGGATGCCATAAGGAAAAACAAACCGGGCCAGGTCCACCAGTTGGCGGATGTCATATTCACGACCAAAATAGTTGACCGCCTCGGCAATCACCTGTTGGCCATCCTGGTGTGACAGGGCCTTGGGGCGACAGATACGCAGGTGATCATTTTTATAACTCGACAGTGGTGTGATCACCGTGCCCTGCCCCAACAACGGTTCAATCAAAAGCGGTTGATTTGGATCACCGGAATAATGTCGCTGAATCTCGGCACGCACGTCTTCATCTTCAATATCTTCAAGCCGACCAATGTAGAGTGCTGAATGGGTCCATGAACTGAGAGTGATGGTTTTGATAAAGCCGCTGATGCGGTTACGCCCTTCCACCAGCAACACGTCACAAGGTTTGATCTCAACAGACAGGCGTTCAAAATCACAGGGAGGAATATCCCAGTGACCATCCTCGGTATTGAGCCATTTGACCAGCTTGTCCACCAGCCACGCCTTCAAACCCATAATAGAGTTGCTCTCCCTAGCCTTGTGCAATTTCCAGTCACTCAACCAAACCAGACTAATCCAAAAACATCACCAATAGAAAATATGAGCCTGGAACAGCAGTAAAAATCCAGAAAATCCCCTGGTCATTATGGATAAATAATTAAATCAAAGTAACTCCATAGGTAATTCTTCAAAATCACTTTCGTCACTTCTGACAGGCGCAGACAACGATGGGTTGCCAACCGCCTTATCGACCTTCTGATCAACACTGCCAAAGTCAGGCAGTTTCACCGGCTGACCAATGGGTTTTATTTCTTTAGCTTTTTCAGGGGCATCAACATGCTTGCCATGTCCCATTACCTTGCCTGTCCCGGCATCCATATCAATATTGATATCACCCGCGCCCAACACATTTTGGCGCACGTCATCAAAGCCGCCTTTTTGAGCCTTATCACGATCAGACAATACCTGTTCGATAACACCCTCACCACGACTAATGGCCTCATCCGTCTTCTTGTTCATCACAATAATGGAAATACGCCGATTAATCGGATTAAGCGGATCAGCCTTATCAAACAGGCTTGACGATGCCAGCCCAACCACCCGACCCACCTGAGTCGCTGCCACCCCACCATCCTCCAGCACACGGCGCGCCGCATTGGCCCGGTCGGCAGACAGCTCCCAGTTGCCATAACCCTCCCGCCCCCTGAATTGAGAGGCATCGGTATGGCCGGTGAGACTGATGCGATTCGGCACTTCACGAATAAACTTGGCCAGTTCAAACAGAATATCAACAGTGTAGTACTTCAAGTCAGCCTTACCACCGTCAAACATAGGGCGATTTGCCTTATCAACAATCAGAATGCGCAAACCCTCAGGGGTGATTTCAATGAGCAGCTGATCCTTATATGGTGCCAACGCATCACTTTCATCCACCGCCTTTTTAAGATTTTCCATCAAGTCATCGAGCATCTTCTTTTCATGCTGCTCTTCCATGAGACGGTTTTTATCCGACTCATCAACCTCAACCTTTTCCTTTTTAAAGTCCTCGTCCTTGTCATGCCTCTTAGTCTCCGGCACATCGCTGAACTGAATCAAACTGCTACTGGGGCCGCCCGGACCCTGCGCAGAACTAGCCGGTGCCGTTGTGGACATCCCCTCAGACAGACTTGGATTATTGAAATACTCAGATATCGCCGCCTTTTCTTCATCAGAGGTTCCTGCGGTCAACCACATCAACATAAAGAAGGCCATCATCGCCACAGCGAAATCGGCAAAAGCCACCTTCCAGGCACCGCCATGATGGCCATGACCACCATGACTAACCTTTTTGACAATAATCGGTTGTTTTTTATCGATCACGTTGGCAACACCTAGTTGCCGCCGCCATTTTTAACGTGCTCTTCCAACTCGAGAAAGCTGGGGCGGATGCTTGAGTACATCACTTTACGGCCAAATTCCACCGCCACCTGCGGGTTATAACCATTCACCGCAGACAAAAGGCAAATCTTTATACATTCATAAAACTTGGCCTCTTCACGGGCAATGTGGCCCATGGCCGTAGCCAGTGGGCCAACAAAGCCATACGCCATCAATATGCCCAAAAAGGTTCTAACCAGAGCGGCTGCAACGTGGTGACCCAACACCGCCGGATCACCACCAATAAAAGACATGGTAATAACAATACCCAACACCGCGGCAACGATACCAAAACCAGGCAAGGCATCAGACACTGCTGTTATCGCTTCACCGGGCATCTCAGCCTCTTTATGATGCGCCGCCAACTCCATATCCATCAGATTTTCAAGCTCAAATGGATTCATGCTGCCGCCCACCATCAGACGCAAATAATCACAAATAAAATCGGTAATATGATGGTCGGCAACAATCTTCGGATACTTGCTGAATAAGGGGCTGTCCGCTGGCGCCTCAATGTCCTCCTCAACCGACATCATGCCTTCCTTGCGCGTTTTTTGCAGCAGCTCATACATCAGCGACAGCAATTCAAGATACAAGGCCTTGTTATACTTTGAGCCTTTCAAAGCTCCAAGCACACCACCAATCGCAGCCTTCAAAACACTGGCAGGATTGGCGCTGATAAAGGCACCGAGAGCAGCGCCACAAATGATTATCAATTCAAAAGGCTGCCATAGGGCAGAAAGCTGACCATGCGACAACACAAACCCGCCACCAACACAGGCCAAGACGACAATATATCCAATAATAATAAGCATTTTGAGCTAATCCTGCCCTTTAATTTATCCCTTACGTCAAATCATATCGACGCCATGCCCATTTCCTTAAACCATAAATTAACCATGTTTTAGCCATTAAAGATTCTACGAGCAAGGTCGTAACTGAGTCAGTAAGGGAATACCTTTTTAATGAATGCGGACATGGACGAAAAGAAAACACTTGAACAATGGGTGGAATGTCTCAGTGAGCTTAATTTACCGCTGTTAAAACATTCACGCCAAGAGCTTAAGGAAATGGAGGCCTATGAAAAGGTCTCCATGGCCAAACTCTCTAATATCGCGCTGACAGACCCAGGCCTAACCCTGGCTCTGTTGCGCGCAGCATGCTCCATGCCCAGAAGTCGCCTGCAAGATGAAATACACACCGTCGATGCCGCTGCCATGAAACTTGGCGCTGCCAATATCACCAAGACCATCGAAGCAATGCCGTTTCTCGAAGACAGTGTTGATGAAGCCACCAAAACACTCTACATGCAGATTATCGCCCGTGACTATCATGCGGCTTATCAAGCCTACGGATTCGCCCGCGAGCGGGTGGATATGGCTCCGGAGGAATTGTTTACAGCGGCCATGCTGCATGGCATCGGCACCTTGATGCTGCTGGTTCATGGCAATGGTGTTCTTAACAAGTGCACATCACTCAATGATCTCGACATACAAAAAGAAACACTCGGTTTCAGCCTTACTCAGTTATCTCACGCACTGGCCAAACAATGGCATCTCTCCAGTTTTATCATCCAGAGTCTGGAAAAACACGATGAGAACGAACGCATCAATCCACGCCTGTACGAGGTTCAACTGGCCGGTCAGGTGGCAATCAGCGCAGAAAAGGGCTGGCAAACAGAAGAAATGGAAACGCTGATTGAAAAGGTTGCCGCACATTTACACTGCGATATTGAGGAAGCCATCCTTGAGGTGCGCGACAACGCCATTCATTCAGCAGATGAAACAGTTTTCTACGGCGTCACCCCCGCCGCCGCCAGCCTGCCCGACCTGGATGAAGATATTTTGAAGACATTCAGCCCGCCAGAACCGGATGAAGAAGATGAAGAAGATGTAAGCGCAGCATCACCACAAAAACAAATTAAAGCGCCGCCACCAGCCAGTCTGGCCACCAGTGATGAACCCTTTTCACCGCTCAATCACGCCATCTTCGACAAAGTTATACAGGACATAAAGGCTCAACTGGCCGGTGAATTCAATCTTGCCGAATTCATGGCTCTGCTTAAGCGTGGTTTTCAGGATGGCCTGAAACTCAACCGTGCCTTTTTTGCCATGCTTGAGCCAGACAAAAAAAATCTCGCCTGCCGATTCATTTTTAGCAACGAGACAGGCCTGCGCAACCTGCGCATCCCGGTGAACAATCACAACCTGTTTCAGCGCCTGCTGGAAAAGCCCCAGGCGATCCGTTGCCGCCAGGAAAACCTGAACAAAATCATACCGTTGATCCCGCAGGCGTTTTACAAATTCATCGACACCAATCAGTTTTTTATCATGACCATTCGCACCAAAGGCAAGGCCTTAGGGGTGGTATATGTCGATCGCTACGGCAATGATTATGGTCTCGACCAGATCGACTATGAAAAATTTTGTCGAGTATGGCTGCTACTCTCTAAAGGTTTTGAGCGTTTAAGCAGATAGTCTATTAGAATAGACAAATATAAATAATGTATTATTTTCTAAACGGGTATTTATAAACCAAGGAAATATCATGACGCTTGAAGATCGCAGACACACACGCACACAGGTCAACTATGAAGACGCCAACGACTGCTTCCACCTTGAGGTCTACGATCGTCGCTACGTCCTCAATCGCATCCATGACATCTCCATATCGGGCACCGGCATACAGATCCCTAATGAAATAGAACCCGGCACCCCGGTCAAACTGGTACTCCGCAGCGGCAGCCACAGCGTCAGCGTGAATGGTGTTACCGTCTGGAGCAATCCTATCCCGCTGGGAAAGGATGCAATATTGCCAAATCCCAGCTATCGCACTGGCGTGCAATTCGACCCGCGCGATCGCAATTGCTCCCTGTTTTTCATGGCCCTGCGCGACTTTATCTCTGAACGTAAAAAACCTGTTAGCTAGCCTATTCGCAACAAGATAAGCCAAACGTTTTTAGCAGGCTTATTGGGCTAATCATCAAGAAAGGCCGTCACCTCATCACGCCGTTTAATAGTATCGGAGTAGCCCAGCGCAATCAGTTCACAGCAAAAGGCCTTTTCAAATAACAGGTAACTCAGCAAACTGGTGCCATCCTTATTCAAAGCACCCAGGCCTCGCAGAAAGTAGCGTACTGTCTTGGGCAGGTGATGGGCATATTGCTGAGCAATTTTGCTGATATCACGACTGGGGGCGATCGACAGCACCTCGATCGGTTTAAGCGAAACCGTACCATCATTAATATATTTTTTTGGCACCATCTCCAAGGTACGGTTGATACGCTGCAAGCGCTCCAGATCCATCTCCATGCTATCGAGAAAGATACTGTTCATGGCATGACCGCCTATCTGCGCCAGCGATGGGTATTCAGTGGTTTTTTCTCGATTGTAATCTTCATCATCGGCACCACGCACACCAATCACCACCACCTTGGTTGCCCCTAGGTGCAAGGCGGGGCTGATCGGGGCAATCTGACGCATGGAACCATCGCCAAAATATTCACGGTTAATTCTGACCGCTTCAAAAAAGAAAGGAATCGCCGACGACGCCATTAAATGCTCAAGACCAATTTTAGTCGGGCAACCCACCCTGATAACCCTGTCCCAGGCCTCAACCTGTTCCGCAGATTGATAAAAGGTCACGGATTGCCCCGAACTGTAGCCTGACGCCGTAATGCTCAAAGCATGCAAGTGACCGGCCTCAATGGCACCACTGATTTGTTCAAATGGCATATAACGGCCAAGCAACTGCTCAAGCGGTTGTCGGTCAAACAATGCCGATGGATTGTACTTTCCCATCCCACCCAGCATTAAGGCCGCAAACCAGTGCGCCCCTGATTTGGCAATACCCAAAAAATCGCTGCGAAAGACTTTATCGACGGTAAAACTGCCCCAAACCCGCAGCAAACGTGTCACGGCATTCTGAAAATTGGGCGAATAAATAGCCAAAGCAGAGGCATTGATAGCCCCCGCCGACGTACCACAAAGAATGGGAAAAGGGTTGGTCGTTTCCGGCGCCCGCATACGGGCAATGGCCTTCAACACCCCAACCTGATAAGCGGCGCGAGCACCACCGCCGGCCAGTATCAAGCCAGTGCGGGGTGGTTCTTGTGTTTTGCTTCCTGCTAACCAAGCCATGACGTCTTGTCCGGCCTCCTCATAACCATTGGTTTAATCTACAGTTATTTAACGGCCGTTGGGGCTTTTAATTGAAGCAAGCAAGATTTAAACAACCACAAACTAACCATCGCGACGACTGGCAATATCCACCACCTTAGCCATCTTGTCTTTCTTAACAGCCTTGCCAGACAGGGCATCCGCCAAGCCGGCTTCACCGTAAACTGAGTCCAGCATCATGCTCGACAAGCGCAGACAGGCAGAAATAGGGGTTTTGGAACGCTGACGTTCAACATCAATACGCCATTGCAGACGTTTAAGGCGATCAGAATGTTTTGCTTTGGCAAGCACCGACTCAATCAGGCGCTGACGATTAAATTCAAAGGCTTCAGGATTGGTTTCGGCCATCTCTTTCCATTGATCGAAATCGAAGGCACGTTGACTAATTTCAGGCATAACAACAACCTCTACTGGCAAAAAACGCATCCTACCCTTAACCTCAATTGTAGCGCAAAATACCCTTGCAAACTCCAATATGAGACCTATGCACGACACAATCACGAGTAAAAATGGCTAATATTCTCCTGCTTTTCGTTAGAAAACTTGTCAATAGCTCGCTATTAACTGCATTTTCTGCCTCAATCAGAAAAATATTAGCTCATTTTTCTTTCGCGCCTGTATCGTGC
>JAJRUN010000047.1 GCA_024277755.1 Gammaproteobacteria bacterium
CACAGGGCGACAAGATCCTCGACAGCCCACTGGCCAAGATTGGCGGCAAGGGCCTGTTCGTCAAGGAACTGGAAGTCTGCATGCTTGAGGGCGATGCCGATATCGCCGTCCACTCCATGAAAGACGTACCGGTGGAATTCCCTGATGGCCTGCACCTGGCGGTGATCTGCGAACGTGAAGACCCGCGCGACGCCTTTGTTTCCAATAATTTCAAAAGTCTGGATGAACTGCCCCAGGGGGCCAGGGTTGGCACCTCAAGCATGCGCCGCCAGTGTCAGTTGCGCGAAAGACGCCCCGACCTTGAGATCATCGACCTGCGCGGTAACGTCAATACCCGCCTGCGCAAACTCGACGAAGGCCAGTACGACGCCATCATCCTCGCCGCCGCTGGCCTGATCCGCCTGGGCTTCAACGAACGCATCACCCAGCTGATGGAAACCGACATCAGCCTGCCCGCCATCGGTCAGGGCGCAGTAGGCATCGAATGCCGTACCAATGACGAGCGCATCAACAGCCTGCTGGCCGGCCTGAATGACCAGCAAACCTACACCCGCGTCATTGCCGAGCGCGCCATGAACAACCGCCTCGAAGGCGGCTGTCAGGTGCCGATTGCAGGCCATGCAGTGCTTAATGGCGACACCCTGCACCTGCGCGGCTTAGTCGGTCAGCCTGACGCCAGCGAAATGATTCGCGGTGAAATTTCAGGCCCCATTGCCGATGCCGAACAACTCGGCACCCGCCTAGCGGATGACCTGCTCTCACGCGGCGCCGGGAAGATCCTTGCCGCACTCTATCAGACTGGCAAATAGTCAGTCGTAGCGTAGCAGTCAAGTTTGATGTTAGGATCAAAACTTCGGTATCGAAGACAGCGACAGCTGCCAGGCAACACCTGTCAACCAGTATGACTGAGACACAGGGCCTGACAGGCGTAACAGTGGCAGTAACACGGCCAGCCAAACAGGCTGGTTCACTGTGCCAGCTGATCGAGAATCAAGGCGGCAAGGCCATCAGCTTTCCCAGCCTTGAGATTCTCGACATACAACAATCAGAACAATTAGATTCGATAGCGAAGCGTTTACACCTGTTCGACATGGCAATCTTTATCAGCGTCAACGCCGTGGAAGGGGCCGCCAAACTGATTGGCGACACCCTGCCACCCAACTTGAAACTGATAGCAGTAGGCCATAGCAGCCGTAAAGCAGTCGAACAGCAGTGGCAGCAGACCGTGCATTGCCCCACCACGGGCGCAAACAGCGAGGCTCTGCTTGCCATGACAGAACTACAACAAATAGAAGGCCGCCATATTCTGATTTTTCGCGGCCAAGGGGGACGGGAGTTGCTGGCACAAACATTAAGCCAACGTGGCGCTGCGGTTGAATATGCCGAGGTCTATCGACGCGCCCGTCCGGCGGGTGACCTGGGAGAACTGCTAAACCAATCGCCAGCCATTAACCTGATTACTGCGACCAGCAACGAAAGCCTGCAAAACCTGTACGACATGACCAACAACGAACAACGCGACTGGCTACTGTCCAGACAGCTAATCGTTATCAGCGAACGTACCGCCCGGCTGGCACGGCAACTTGGCTTTCACCACCCCGCCATTGTCAGCACACAAAGCACCAACCAGGGACTAACAAACGTTATGCAAACATGGCATAACCAACCACACAATAACCACTGATGATCTTGAGGACTGCGTGATGTCTAAAGCACAACAAAAAACAGACACAAAAACACCCATACCAGAAAAGCAGAGCAAGACCCCAGCCAACAAGGCTGAGCCCCCGTCAAGCCCGGCAAAAACGAGCAACAGCAACACAACCGCAGCGAAAAAGGGAGGCGGCAGCACGGGTCTCATCGCCTTTATCGCTCTGATAATCGCTATTGCTGCCTTTGGTGCAGGCTACAAAGCCTGGCAACAAATCGGCATCGAACAAAGCGCACTCAGCCAACGCATCAACAGCACTGAAAAGAATATCGCTGCCATAGAGTCAGGCTCAGAATCCAGTCGTTCCATTGCCGAAACCGTACAAACGACCAACCAGCTATTGCAAAACCGGCTCGACTCCATGGAAACGAAGCTCAGCGGCCTAAACGGGAAGCTCAGCGGCCTGGACGGGAAGCTGGAAGAGAAAACCAGCGGCCTGAATGACAAAATCACCAGCCTGGACAGCAAGATTGCCAGCAGCGTTGATGAATTGAAGCAAAGTGACGCGGCAATCAGCGACTCTTTCAACAAACTCAGTGACTCACTGCGCACCAACAAAGATGACAACCTGCTGGTGAATGAGGCCCGCCACCTGATCAATATCGCCAACCATCAGGCCCAGCTCAATCAAAGCCCGACCGCAGCTGCAGCCGCACTGGAAGCCGCCAATCAACGCCTGAGTGATGCTGCCGACCCGTCGCTGCTTGAAGCAAGGCAAATCATCACCGACGACATCATCGCCCTGCGTAATATTTCCACGCTGGACATCAGCGGTATCGCCTTAACCCTGAGTCAACTGGAGGCCAGCATCGACGGTCTGCCACTCAGCAGCGAAACCATAGATTCAGATACAGCGGACGACAACACAGCAACGACAGAGGTCAGCGACGCCAGCAGCTTTTTTAATAAAGTCTGGAGCGACATCAAGGGGCTGGTCTCAATCCGCCGCAGCACGCAACACAGCACCGCCCTGCTACCACCAGGACAACGCTTCTTCCTGCAGCAAAACCTGCGCCTGAAGTTGGAAACTGCCCGTTTGGCTCTACTGCAACATGACAGCCAAACCTTCCAATCAAGCCTTAGCACCGCGACCCGCTGGATCAAAAAATACTTCGATACCTCAGCTGCCAGCACAGCCAACCTGCTCATCAGCATTGAGCGCTACCAAGACGTCGAGCTGAACCCGGCACTGCCTGACCTTTCCAGATCATTAAAGGCCCTGGACAGCTGGAGCAGCAAACAGAAAACGGAGGTGAGTGCATCATGAAACTCGTCATTGCAACCATCATCGTCCTGTTAGGGGCTGCCTTTGTCGCCGTCTATGCCATGCAAGACCCCGGCTACATCATGCTCTCGTTTCGCGACTGGACCATCGAAACCAGCTTTGTCATGTTTGCCGCAGCCATGTTGATTGGCTTCGTACTGCTCTACGCCGCCTTCCGCCTGCTAATTGCCACCGGCTTGTTACCACGCCGAATGAGGCGCTGGAACTCTCGCCACAAGGTTGATGTCGGCCGCAAACAGCTGTCTCAAGCCATGATGAAACTCAACCTGTGTCAGTGGCAAGCCGCCGAAAAACTATTAATCAAATGTGCCAAAAACCCGGAACTGGCCCCCATGGCCTATCTGGCTGCTGCCCGAGCCGCTCAAGGTCAAGGCAGTGAAGCCCGCCGCGATGGCTACATCCAGCTGGCGCAACAAAAAACCCCAAAAGACAGTCTGTCACTGACCATTGCCCAGGCACAGATCCAGGCCGACTTTGGCAAGCCTGAACAGGCCATTGCCACCCTCAATCGCCTGCCCGGCAATCAACATAAAAACCCAGCCGTAGTGACCTTGCTGACCCAGCTCTACACCGACTGCAAGGACTGGCCGGCACTGGTCCGGCTATTAGCCAAAATAAAACAGAGCAAGGCCTTGCCACTGAACGATTATTTTAAAACCGAGCACCTGGCTTATTCAGGCCTGATCAACCATGTCGCCAGACACAAGGATGCCACCGCACTGTGGCAGACCTGGAACAGCCTACCCAAAGATTTACGCGCCAAGGAAGACATCATTGCCGACTTTGCGGCGTCGATGATCAAGTTTGGCCAGGCTGACGCGATAGAGGACATTCTCTACAACCGCATCAACAAAGAGTGGAGTGATTCACTGGTCTACATCTATGGTCTGCTAGACGGCGACACAGAGATTGACCTGGCTCGTGGCCGCAACTGGCTGAAAAAACACAACAGTAACCCCGTGCTGCTACTGACACTGGGTCGCCTGGCAATGCGAGCTCATCAATGGGAAACGGCTCGCGATTACCTTAAACAAAGCTTGGAAATCACCCCCAACGCCGAAACCTATCAGGAGCTGGGCAACCTGCTGGCCTTCCTCAACGAACAACCGCAAGCATTGGAATGTTATCGCCGCAGTCTGGCACTCACCTCAGAGCACTCACCTCAACCTGAACTAAAAAGCGGTCTGGTTGAACGAGCGAGTCTGCCACGGCCACATTTCAATCCTGATGGACCACCGCCACACACACGTCTGGAAATATCTCAAGCCTAAACAAAAAGCCCGCCCGAAATCAATCGGGCGGGCTTTTTTTCAGGGTGCAAAACAAACCTCACACCTGGTTATTGCTTAGTTTCATTGGCAAATTCAAAACTATCAAAATAAAAATATTTTCCCGCCAAGCCCTTCATCGCAACACCTTGGCGCACCGCCTCAATCATCGCCGGCGAGCCACTGGCATAGACCTCATAGCCAGCCAGGCTATCAAAGTCCGACAACAACACTTCATGCACAAGACCTGTTCGTCCCTGCCACTGATCACCGCCCTTAGACGCTGACAACACTGGCACATAAGTAAAATTGTCCCGCTGCTGCCAGACCTCAGGCAGGGCATTCAAATAGAGACCGTCTTTGGCTCTCACTCCCCAATAGAAAAATATGGGGCGTTCAACACCTTCCTGAATTGCATGCTCAATAATGCCTTTAATCGGACCAAAGCCCGTGCTACCTGCGACAAAAATCATCGGTCGCTCAGATTCTTCCTGCAGGGTAAAACCGCCAAAAGGGCCTTCAATACGAAGAATATCTTTTTACTGCATGCCATCAAACACATGTGCAGTAAATTCACCGCCCTTCACCAGACGTATATGTAACTCGAGAAATTCATCATCATGGGGCGCATTGGCAATTGAAAAACTACGCCGACGGCCATCCTGTAACAGGATATCGATGTATTGCCCAGCCAAAAACTGCATACGCTCGGTGTCAGGCAGTTTCAAATACAGACGCATCACATCATCAGCAAGCCTTTCCAGCTTGACCACGCGAGACGGCATCTTGCGCACCTTTACTTCAGTGGCAGCACCGATCTCGCGCACCTCAATGACCAGATCTGTCTTAGCCCTGGCGCAGCACAACAAAACCTGGCCAACCGCATCCTCAGCCTCGGTAATAGCATTGGGCAAGCCGTTGTCATAACTGATTTCACCTTCAACTACTTTGGCGAACCAGGCACCACAAACGCCATTACGGCAACCATACTGCATAGACAAACCATGGCGAATGGCAGCATCCAGCACCACCTCATTTTCTTCAATATCAAAACTGTGGCCGCTCGGTTCAAGCCTAACTTTGAAATTCATCATCATTCCCTTGTAATATCCCTGTCCAGTTAGTCCAGATTTTCCATCATTTAACAGCGGAGCAAAACCCTGAAAAAGATATTTATTGTCGGTTTTGGCGATATTGG
>JAJRUN010000048.1 GCA_024277755.1 Gammaproteobacteria bacterium
ATACTCAGGGCGTAACATAAAGTTTACTCCCCCGACAATCGCCATATCACACACACCGCTATCAATGTCATTCACGGCATATGAAAATGCGACCAGTGAAGATGAACAGGCCGTATCGACCGAGATACTGGGGCCACGCAGGTCATAAGCATATGAAAGACGATTGGAGAGCATGGTCAAGGTTGACCCGGAGGCGCTGTGTGTACCAATTTCACTTCGCGCACCACTGCCCAGTTGGTTAAGCATATGGTCCAGGGTAAACCCACCCATATAAACACCCACTTCCTCACCTGCCAATGCCGTGGGGTCTATGCCCGCATGCTCCAGCGCCTCCCATGACACTTCCAGCAACAGGCGTTGCTGGGGGTCATAAAACTCTACTTCCCGAGGCGCAAAATTAAAGAACCCTGCATCAAATTCTTTATAGTTCCAGTCAACAAAATGTCCTTTACGCACATATGATTTTCCGGATGCCGTGCCTTCCGTATGATAAAACCGTTTTGCTTCCCAGCGACTTTGAGGTATATCACTTATTGCATTTTTACAATCGGCAATATTTTCCCAGAATGCATCTGCTGTATTCGCACTTCCGGGAAACCGGCACCCCAACCCAACAATTGCAATTTTTGCTTCCTTATCCAATGTCCAATGTCCTTATTGCTGTTTTTTGCTCACATGTTATTTAGAAGACGCTATAAAATGCTCCTTTGAGTTGACGACACCACTCTATTCGATGTCTACTCATACCCCCAATGACTAATGCTTATTCAAGTTATGCGAAAAACGAATAACCTGGATGATCTCAACCTGCTCATCGCTTTCGATGCGCTTATAGGGACTCTTTCCGTCACCCAGGCCGCTGTAATACTCAACATATCGCAGCCAGCCATGAGTCGTGTCTTGGCTAAGCTTCGCAAAGCCTTTGACGACCAACTTTTTGTGCGTGTAGGCAACCGCATGGAAGCTACACCGCGGGCCACAGCTCTTGCACCGATTATCCAAAGCTCTTTGGTCGCGTTTAATCAAGCAATGGCCTCCATTGAACCTTTCGACCCCCTCAACACAACCCGAGAATTTGCCATGGCCACCGCCGACTACGCTCAGGTCACCTCATTGGCCAGAGGCATCAAACTGATGCGACAACGCGCACCGCGAGCAACCTTGACCGTCACGCCTCTTACGGCAAATTCCGCCGACCAACTACACGAAGGTTCTGTAGACCTTTTAATTGGACCCAGCATCGAACTGAGCTGGGCACGCAGCAAACACTTGTTCGACGAAAGCTGGCAATGCCTGGCATCACGAGACCATCATGTAGACGACAAACGCTGGACACTCAAAAGATACCTTCAATGCAAACATGCCCTCGTCAGCCCCGATGGCATAGGCATCGGCCCAGTTGACGCGGCGCTATCGAATTTAGGTGAAAAACGCCAAGTCGTATTGAAGCTACCCGACTTCTCCGGCGCACTATGGGTGACGGCAAAGTCAGATTTGATATTGACCGTGCCCACATCGTTAGCGCACTCAGCAGTGCGCATGTTCCCACTATTTTCTTTTGCCCCCCCCGTTAAATTGCCCACCGCCCAAGTGTATATGGCATGGCATGACCGCATGTCCGGCGATGCTGCCCACCAGTGGTTTCGCGAGATGATAGCGGCCAGCATTGTCAGCACGTAGCCTTCATGCAATACGCACCGTGTGCACAACAAACACGGCCTGTACCGTGCAAAGGTCTCTTCTTGGGGGCTAACCCCCAGCTTCAGCTGGCAGCTTTTAGCAGGCTGTTAAGCGGATGTGGACAAGGGGATATTTGGCCTGCAGCACGGGAAATATTACGGATGAGATAGTAAAGAAATACATCGAAAATCACGGAGAACCAGAGCAATGCTTAACTTAAGACAGTGACCCTCCAGCCTCCTTGGGGATAAGGAGGGGAGAAGCCCACTCTATTCGAAATAGTAGTACTACGTATTCTGAATAACAATATTCGGAAACTTACTGCTGTAATCCTTGGCCTGCAGCGCCAGTTTAGCCGCTACCTTACGCGCAATTCCCCCATAGGCCTGCGCCACAGCACCCTCAGGATCAGCCACTACACTGGGATTACCCGTATCAACGCTCTGGCGAATATTGATATCCAGCGGCAGAGAACCAAGCAAATCAATCGAGTAATCCTTAGACATCTGCTCACCACCACCGGCACCAAAAATGTGTTCTTCGTGGCCACACTGACTACAGATGTGAGTACTCATATTCTCCACCACCCCCAGCACCTTGACGTTAACCTTCTCAAACATCTTCAGGCCTTTGCGGGCATCAAGCAGGGCAATATCCTGCGGTGTGGTGACGATTACCGCACCGCTGACTGGAATCTTCTGCGACAGCGTCAGCTGCACATCCCCCGTACCAGGGGGCATATCGATCAACAGATAATCGAGCTCCCCCCAATTGGTGTCGCGCAACAACTGTTCCAGCGCCTGAGTCACCATCGGCCCACGCCAGATCATCGGCGACTCCTCATCAATCAGAAAACCGATGGACATGGCCTCCACCCCATAGGCCCGCATCGGCTCCATCGTCTTGCCATCAGCCGACTCAGGTTGCCCCTCGATACCGAGCATGCGCGGCTGACTGGGGCCATAGATATCCGCATCCAGCACCCCGACCCTGGCCCCCTCTTTGGCCAGCGCCAAGGCCAGGTTAACCGTGGTCGTAGACTTGCCGACACCGCCCTTGCCCGAAGCAATGGCAATCACATTTTTGATATTTTCAAAGGCCTTCACTCCAGGCTGCACCGAACGCGCCATCACCTGCCAGGTGATGATCACACTGACATCAGCGGCGAGCGGCTTAAGCTGTTCTGTCACCTGCTGTTCAAGCACGGCCCGATAACTATCCGCCGGATAACCCAGCTCAATCTGCACAGCCAGCTTGTCGCCATCAATATCAATCGCCTTGACCGATTTGGCCGTCATCAGATCAGCCTGGCTATTTGGATCGACTATTTGTTGTAAAACTGCCTCGACAGCGGACTTGGTTAACGCGGACATGTTCAATTCTTCCTTTGGCAATACATTATTTAAAAACGGGCTTTAATTTACCACATCTCTAAACTCAGGATTAGCCCTTTAGATTTAATTTAAAACCACTCTAACCCCACTGTTTTACAGACATTTCGTCTCATAAGCACATCCACAGCGGCGCCGCTGTAGGGTATAATCATCCGATTTAAGCCTCGTCAACGGATCAAACCAGCCAAGATGTCAGCAAAACCAAGAAAAATCCTTGTCACCAGCGCCCTGCCTTATGCCAATGGTTCCATCCATCTGGGTCATCTGGTTGAATATATCCAGACCGACATCTGGAGCCGCTTCCAACGCATGTCCGGCAATGAGTGCCATTACGTCTGCGCCGACGACACCCACGGCACCCCCATCATGTTGCGCGCCGAACAGGAAGGCATTACCCCTGAAGCCCTGATCGAGCGCGTCCATAACGAACACTTCACCGATTTCAAAGGTTTCGACATTGCCTTTGACAACTATTATTCAACTAATTCGGACGAAAACCGTGAGCTGTCACGCAGCATTTACAAACAACTCAAGGCCAATAATCTGATTGATATCCGCACCATCGAACAGCTCTACGACCCGCAAAAAGAGATGTTTCTGCCAGACCGTTTCGTCAAAGGCGGCTGCCCCAAGTGCAAAGCCGAAGATCAATATGGTGACTCCTGCGAAGCCTGTGGCGCAACGTATAGCCCAACCGAACTGATCAAGCCCTACTCTGCCGTCTCTGGCGCAACGCCGGTAATGAAAGAGTCAGAGCATCACTTTTTCAAACTGGGTGAATGTGAAAACTTTCTCAAGCAGTGGCTACTGGAAAGCGGCGATAAAGCCCCCCTGCAAACCGAGGCCGCCAACAAGATCAGCGAATGGTTTGAATCGGGCCTGAAGGACTGGGATATCTCCCGCGATGCGCCTTATTTTGGTTTCGAAATTCCTGATGCGCCGGGTAAATATTTCTATGTCTGGCTTGATGCACCGATTGGCTACATGGCCAGTTTCAAAAACCTGTGCGACAAAAAAGGGCTGGATTTCGACAGCTACTGGAAACCCGACTCCGAGGCCGAGGTCTATCACTTCATCGGCAAGGATATCCTCTATTTTCACGCTCTGTTCTGGCCGGCAACACTCAAATTCAGCGGCTACCGCACCCCCACCAAGGTCTGTGTGCACGGCTTCCTCACCGTCAACGGCCAGAAGATGTCCAAGTCACGCGGCACCTTTATTATGGCGCGCACCTATCTGAACCACCTCAAACCGGACTATCTGCGCTACTACTTTGCCGCCAAACTCAGCGACCGGATCGAAGATATCGACCTCAACATGGAAGACTTTGTTGCCCGTGTAAACAGCAACCTGGTGGGCAAATACATCAACATCGCCTCGCGCTCGGCCGGTTTCATCAAAAAGCGTTACGACAACAAACTCTGCAACAAACTGGATGCGACAGGCCAGACCATGTTGCAGACCATCCAGGCCAAACAGGCGGATATTGCGGCACTGTATGAGGCACGTCAGTTCAGCGAGGCAATGCGCGAGATTATGGCCCTGGCGGATATCGCCAACGAATATGTCGACGAAACCAAGCCCTGGGTATTGGCCAAAGAGGAAGGTCAGGAAGAGAATCTGCATCAGATCTGCACCTCAATCGTCAATGCCTTCCGCCTGCTGACCATCTACCTGAAACCGGTGCTGCCACCACTCACCGAACAGGTGGAGGACTTCCTCAACATCGAACCACTGGTCTGGACGGATGCGGAATCACTGCTGCTGGGCCACGAGATCAAACCCTATAAACACATGATTACCCGCATTGAGCAAAAACAGATCGATGCCCTGCTGGCCGAGAGTGCCGACACCCTCAAAGCGCAGCAGCCCTCGCCTGCCCGTCACGGCGAGCAACAACAAAATAAAGAAGACAAGCAGATAACCGATTCAACAGATGACACTATCCAGTTTGATGACTTTGCCAAGGTCGATCTGCGCATTGCCCGCATCGTCAAGGCCGATCATGTCGAGGGGGCTGATAAACTGTTGCAACTGACACTGGATATTGGCGAAGCAAAGACCCGCAACGTCTTTGCCGGCATCAAATCAGCCTATGCCCCGGAAGACCTGGAAGGCAAGCTGACCGTGATGGTGGCCAATCTGGCACCACGCAAAATGCGTTTTGGTATCTCCGAGGGCATGGTGCTGGCGGCGGGTCCTGGAGGCAAAGAACTGTGGATACTGGAACCGCACGAAGGCGCTCAGCCCGGTATGAAAGTAAAATAGGCTTAATATGAGACCTTTGCACGATACAATCACGAGTAAAAATGGCTAATATTCTCCTGCTTTTCGTTAGAAAACTTGTCAATAGCTCGCTATTAACTGCATTTTCTGCCTCAATCAGAAAAATATTAGCTCACTTTCCTTTCGCGCCTGTATCGTGCAAAGGTCTCAATATATAAAAACTATATAACGTATATGATTTGCATGTTGAAATTTAGATAAAGAATACCTAATATACGCGAGATATTTTTAGTAGGTTATCTACCCTCTCCCTGCCACAACATGCGGGTTCAGCCCTAGCCTTTAATTGAAAACGGATATGACCGAATACGCCCTGATCCTAATCAGCACCGTGCTGGTAAACAACTTTGTCCTGGTCAAGTTTCTTGGCCTGTGTCCGTTTATGGGCGTATCAAAAAAGTTGGAAACCGCCACTGGCATGGCCCTGGCCACCACGTTTGTGCTGACCCTGTCGTCAGTCTGCAGTTACCTGGTCAATGAATACCTGCTGGCGCCGCTAGGACTGGAATACCTGCGCACCATCACCTTCATCCTGGTGATCGCCGTGGTGGTGCAATTCACCGAAATGGTGGTGCATAAAACCAGCCCCTTGCTATACAAGGTGCTAGGCATCTTCCTGCCGCTGATCACTACCAACTGTGCCGTGCTTGGCGTCGCTCTGCTTAATGTGCAGGAAGAGTTCGGCTTCATCGAATCTGCTGTTTACGGCTTTGGCGCTGCGGTGGGTTTCTCTCTGGTGCTGATTCTGTTTGCCGCCATGCGTGAACGCATCACTGTCGCCGATGTGCCGGTGGCCTTTCGTGGCCCGGCCATCGCCTTGATTACGGCAGGCTTGATGTCAATGGCCTTTATGGGCTTCTCTGGATTGGTGAAAGTCTAAGATGTTAACAGCTGTCCTCGCGCTCACCGCCCTCGCTGTCGTCTTTGGCCTGCTGCTCGGCTTCGCCGCCGTACGCTTCAAGGTTGAAGGTGACCCGTTGGCGGATCAAATCGACGCCATCCTGCCGCAAACCCAATGCGGTCAATGCAGTTACCCCGGCTGTCGCCCCTATGCCGAGGCCATTGCCAATGGTGAAGCCGAGATCAACCGCTGCCCCCCCGGCGGCGAAACCACCATCATTGCCCTGGCCGACCTGCTTGGCCGCGAACCCGTTCCACTGGATGATGAGGTGGGTGAGGAGCAGGCAAAAACCGTTGCCATCATCAGGGAAGACACCTGCATCGGTTGCACCCTTTGCATTCAGGCTTGCCCAGTAGACGCCATCCTTGGCGCTGCCAAGCAGATGCACACGGTTATCGAATCAGAATGTACCGGCTGTGAACTGTGCCTGGCCCCCTGCCCGGTGGATTGCATCGACATGGTGCCGGTGACGGAGGATATCTTTCACTGGAAATGGCCCTATCCTGATGAAACAACAGCGGAGGCAAAACCATGATCCGCCAGTTATTCAAGTTCAAGGGGGGCATCCATCCGCCACAACATAAAGACGTATCGACCAAGCAGCCGATCCGAGCCGCAACACTGGCAAAAGAGCTGGTCTTACCGCTGCATCAACACATTGGCGAGTCGACCGTGCCCATCGTCGCCGTCGGCGACCATGTACTGAAAGGACAAAAAATCGCCCGCGCCAAAGGCTATGTCTGTGCCTCGGTGCACGCCTCCAGCTCCGGCACCGTGATAGCCATCGAAGAGCGACCTATCCCGCATCCCTCGGGATTCAGCGCCACCTGTATCGTCATCGAAACCGATGGCGAAGACCGCTGGATTGAAAACACTTCGGAAACAACACCCTACACGGAAATGCCCGCCAGTCATCTGCGCAACCTGATCCGCACCTCGGGCATTGTCGGCCTTGGCGGCGCCGGCTTTCCCTCGTATATAAAACTCAACCCGGCCGGTGTCGAGATCGACACACTGATTCTGAACGGCGTCGAGTGCGAACCTTATATCAGCTGTGATGACATGTTGATGCGTGAACGGCCAGAGCAGATCATCGCCGGCGTAAAAATCATGCGTCATGCCCTGCAGGCCAAACGGGTGCTGATTGCCATTGAGGACAACAAACCCGAGGCCTATGCCGCGCTGGCTAAGGCCTGCGCAACGGAAGGCTTCGAGGTAATACAAGTCCCCACCCTGTACCCCCAGGGGGGTGAAAAACAGCTGATCAAGGTACTGACAAATAAAGAGGTGCCCAGCAATGGTCTGCCCGTGCAGATCGGCATCGTGGTGCATAATGTCGCCACCGCTGCAGCCGTGCACAACGCCATCAACCTGGGTAAAACACTGGTCTCTCGTGTTGTCACCATTACCGGAGATGGCGTTGCCGAACCCTGCAACCTGGATGTCCCCTTCGGCACGCCGATGCAACACCTGCTGGATCAGTGCGGTGGCCTGCGCGACGATGTTGACCGTATCATCATGGGCGGGCCGATGATGGGCTTTGCCATGCACAGCATCGATATCCCGGTGGTCAAAACCACTAACTGTATCCTGGCGGCCACCAAGGCCAATGTCACGCCCCCCTCAGATATCATGCCCTGCATCCGCTGCGGAGCCTGTGCCGATGTCTGCCCGGTGGAGCTTTTGCCACAACAATTACAGTGGTTTGCCCGCGCTAAGGAATTTGATCGCGCCCAGGAATACAACCTGTTTGATTGTATCGAATGCGGTTGTTGCTCCTATGTCTGCCCCAGTAACATTCCACTGGTACACTTTTACCGTTACGCCAAGACAGAGATCTGGGCACAGGAGCGGGAAAAAGAAAAGGCCGATCAGGCCCGTCTGCGGCATGAGTTTCGCCAATCACGCATCGAACGCGAAGCTGCCGAAAAAGCCGCCCGGCTGGCCAAGAAAAAGGCCGCTGCCCAGGGCGGCGGCAATGCCAAACAAGCGGCTATTCAAGCGGCCATGGCACGCGCTAAGGCCAAAAAGACAGCCCAGGGCAATGCGCCAAAAAACACTGACAATCTAAGTGAGTCGCAACAGCAGCAGGTCAACAAGGCCGATGAGATGCGAGCCAAGGCACAACAGATTGCCGCAGATCGTCGTGCCCAGGCACAAACCGCCATGGTCAACAAGACAGTCAAAGCCAACTCAGACAACCACACAGCCAAGGACGAAAAAGAATAACGCCATGCTGTTGAATACCCCCAGCTCGCCCCACTTCCACGGCCCATCGACCGTTACCAAGGTAATGTTGAAGGTGGCATACGCCCTGATCCCGGGGATGCTGATCTACAGCTGGCTGTTTGGCTGGGGGGTGATCATCAATGTCCTGCTGGCCATCGTCACCGCCCTGGCAACCGAGGCCCTGATGCTGCGTCTGCGGCATCGCCCTGTGAAAATTTTTCTAAGCGATGGCAGCGCCCTGGTCACCGCTCTGTTGTTGGGGCTGGCTCTGCCGCCGCTGGCACCCTGGTGGCTGATTTTTCTCGGCACCGCCTTTGCCATTATCTTCGCCAAACATATCTACGGTGGGCTGGGCTTTAACCCCTTCAATCCGGCCATGGTCGGTTATGTCATGCTGCTAATTTCGTTTCCACTGGAAATGACCAACTGGCCAGCACCACTGTCACTCAGTGACGCACATCTGACGCTGAGCCAGTCACTCGCCTACGTCTTTGGTGGCAACCTGCCCAGCGGTATCAGGCTCGACGCACTGACCATGGCTACGCCACTCGATACACTGAAAACCAACCTGGGATTGAATCAGACCATTCAGGAAATCACCGCCAGCCCCATTTTTGGCGGCATAGCCGGCACTGGCTGGCAGTGGCTCAGCATCGCCTTTCTTGCCGGCGGCCTGTGGCTGATCCACAAAAAGATCATTAGCTGGCATGTGCCTGCCGCCATGCTTGGCAGCCTGGCGTTAATCTCTCTGGTGTTTTATATCATCGACCCAGCCGCCTATAGCTCACCACTGTTTCACCTTTTCAGCGGCGGGGCCATTCTTGGTGCCTTCTTTATCGCCACTGATCCGGTGAGCGGCGCCACCACAGCCAGGGGCCGAATCTACTTCGGTATTGGCGTCGGCCTGCTGACCTATGTCATCCGCAGCTGGGGCGGCTACCCCGACGCAATCGCTTTTGCTGTACTGCTTATGAACATGGCGGCCCCCACCATCGACCACTACACTCGACCACCGGTGTTTGGCCACGGAGGCAAATGACCGTGTTGGGCAGACAAATGCTGATTGCCGCCGCCATCCTTGGCACCTTCGCCATGCTTGGTGCCGGGCTGGTGGGCATCACCTATGAAAACACCAAGGAACGCATTGCGGCCAATGAAAAGGTTTTCCTGCTACGCACCCTGAATGAAATGGTGCCAGAGGTGGCCTATGACAACGACATTTACAGCGACAAAATTGTGGTGCACTCCAAACAGTTGTTGGGCAGTGCTGACGGGCTCACCATTTATCGGGCCCGAAAAAATGGCCGGCCAGTGGCCGCCATCATGACAGCCCACGCCCCGGACGGTTATAACGGCACCATCAAGCTGCTGGTGGCGGTGGACCTGGCCGGACAAATTGGCGGAGTACGAGTGTTAAGCCACAAGGAAACCCCCGGTCTTGGTGATGACATAGAGATTGAGCGCTCACCCTGGATAGAACAGTTTTATGGCTATTCACTCAATGCCCCGGACACCCAAGGCTGGAAGGTGAAAAAAGACGGCGGCATCATTGATCAATTTACAGGGGCGACTATCACCCCAAGGGCGGTAGTCAAGGCAGTGCATAGGGCGCTAATCTTCTATTTTTTAAATAGAGAAGCGTTATTTGCCCCGGCAGATGCCATCAGGGAAATCCAGCCACCCCACAAAGCAGGAGCTAGGTAACATGGATAAATCCTATCATGAGATTAACCGTGAAGGTCTGTGGACCAACAATGTCGCCCTGGTTCAGGTACTCGGCCTCTGACCACTATTAGCAGTTACGGCAACCACCATCAACGGCCTGGGTCTGGGCATTGCGACTACACTGACCCTGGTACTTTCCAGCCTGATCGTTTCGCTAATCCGCAACTTCGTCAAACCGGAAGTACGCATTCCGATTTTCGTTATGATTATCGCCGCAGTGGTCACCGCCATTGAATTAAGCATGAACGCCTACTTCCATGAGCTGTATATGATTCTTGGTATCTTTGTGCCGCTAATCGTTACCAATTGCGCCATTCTCGGCCGCGCCGAGGCGTTCGCCTCCAAGACCACACCGGGCAAAGCGGCGCTGGATGGCTTGATGATGGGGCTTGGTTTTACTGCTGTGCTGGTGGTGCTGGGTGCCATGCGCGAAATCATCGGTCAAGGCACGTTACTGACACAGGCTCACCTTATGTTTGGTGACGTGGGCCGAATGCTCACCATCACCTTGATTGAAGATTATCGTGGCTTTCTACTTGCCATGCTGCCACCCGGCGCATTTATTGGCCTGGGCTTGTTGATAGCCTTAAAAAACATAATCGATGAAAAGAAAAAGAAGAAAGCGGCAAAAGCAGTCATCGAAAGCAAATTTGTAGCAGCAAGTTTGTAAAAAACAGACCATCAATCCGGATTCAGATTGTGAAAAAAAATGCGCTGGTCAAGATAGAGCAAAGACTCAATCAGGGGCAGATTCATGAAGCCAAAAAACTGTGCCTTAAACTCTGCAAAAAGCACAAAAGAAACGCCGAAGCCTGGAGCCTGCTAGGCATCATCAACGGCCAGCTTGGCGACCTTAACGAAGCCGAACAATGCTTTCAAACCTTTGTTGAATTACAGCCACGTATTGCCGAAGGCTATTTCAACCTTGCCAAAACCCAGACCTCGCTGCAACAACAGCAAAAGGCCGAAAAGAATTATCAACAGGCCATCAAGCTCAACCCTGTTTTTGCCCAGGCCTATAACAACCTGGGAACACTACAAGCAGGCCTGAACAAACCTGTCGACGCCGAGCAGAATCTGCGCCAAGCCTTAAGCATCCAACCTGACAATTTCAATGCGTACCACAATCTTGGCATCCTGATGCAACACCAGGGGCGCCTCGATGAAGCCGAGCAGGCCTATCGACAGGCAATTGAATTGCAACCTGGCTTTGCTGCTGCACTCGAAGACCTGGCAACAATTTTAATCCAGAAACAGCGCAATGAAGAGGCAGAAACCTGTTTGCTCCGGGCAATACAGGCAAGTCCTGTCAACCCCAATGCAATCGTCAAACTGGGCAAGATATTTTTTCTACGCCAGGAATATGTCAAAGCCGGACAATGCTATGAAAAGGCTTTAACTCATAACCCGGATCATGTCGAAGCACATATTGATCTGGCGGCTGTTAAGGAAAAAACCGGCGAACTAAACATTGCTCTCGAACATTACCGCAAGGCTTTGGCACTGGCCCCGGACAATATGCGGGCACATAACAACCTGGCTATCATTCTCTGCCTGATGGGGGCGCATGAAGATGCCGTGAATTCAGCAAATACCGCCTTGTCTCTGAACCCGGACTCGCCAGAGGTCTATAACAATCTCGCCAACGCCCTGAGTAAACTAGGCAGGCTTGAAGCCGCCGCAGAGGCGCTTAAACAGGCCCTTCACTACCGGCCGGACGATGCCGAGACACACTCAAATCTGGCCCGTGTTCTGTTATTGCAAGGCAAAGTCAAAGATGCATTTGCCAGTCATCGGCGCACCCTTGAGCTGCAACCCGATCTGAGTCGCGCCCATAGTTTATTGCTATACACCATGAACTACAGCCTGGAATTTTCGCGCGATGAAATATTCAAAGCACATATTGATTGGTCTGAAAAACATGAGCAAAGCATCAAGCAACCAAGAACACATAGCAATACAGCAGAGCCCGAACGTCGCCTGCGTATTGGTTACGTTTCACCTGACTTCCGCGGTCATTCAGTTGCGTTCTTTTTCGAGCCAATACTAAAAAACCACGATCATAAGGCATTCGAGGTTTTTTGTTACTCCGACACGCTCAATTCAGATCAAACAACCGAACGCATGAAAAGCTTATCGAGTCACTGGCGTCACTGCTGCGGCCTGGCGGATACCGATGCAGCACAAATGATCATTGATGATCAGATTGACATATTGATTGACCTGGCAGGCCACACAGACAACAACCGCATGACCCTGTTTGCAAGCCAACCGGCCCCTGTACAGGTATCTTATCTTGGCTACCCCAACACCACCGGATTAGAGTCGATTCAATACCTGATAACCGATAATCACTGTGACCCAGCCCCGGAAGCGGACGCCTATTACAGCGAAAAACTTTGTCGCCTGCCACATACATTTTTTTGTTACCAGGCACCGGAAAACTGTCCGCCTGTTTCTACAACACCGGCACTCAAAAATGCTTATATCACCTTCGCATCTTTTAACAATCTGGCCAAGATAGGCGAAGAAGTGGTAAAACTCTGGTCTGACGTACTCAAGGCCGTCCCTGATTCAAAGCTGCTCGTCCAATGCCTGTCACTCAACGACCCAGCCACACGAACACATTTTGAGCAGCTATTTTCAGCCCATGAGATCGACACTGATCGCATCGAATTTAGCGCCGCGAAAGACTTGAATACCTATCTATCCGGCCATGCGGATGTGGACATTATTCTCGATACGTTCCCCTGGAATGGGCATACTGTCAGTTGTCACGCATTGTGGATGGGGGTTCCGGTGATTACCCTGGCAGGCAACAGACATTCATCCCGAATGGGGGTAAGTATTTTAAGCAACCTTGATCTGAATAACTGCATTGCCTATTCAGAAACAGAGTTTATCGCAGCGGCAACCACCCTTAGCCAGGACATCCAACAGCTGCAAAGTTTACGACAGGAATTACGTCCACGAATGCAGGCATCAAAACTATGCAACGGCGGGGATGTTACACAACAACTGGAACAACAATACCGCCGCATGTGGCGGCAGTGGTGCGACGACAACCCGCACAGCTAAGCCTGTTTATTTGACATATTTTTGGATACGCAGCGCCGTTCTACGCGGAATATCACTGGAAACCTGAAAGTACACAGGCTCATTTTTCATAGAGAACTCCACCCGGGATGAATAGGAGCGGCTTTCGCCTGGGGCCAGTTCCTCCCCCTTCGAAACCTTGTCTAAACCAATCTGAATGCCATATTTGTCAAATACCAGCACCCTGAACTTAGGCACCAAAACCTCCTTGGTCAGGTTTTCCACCACCAGCTTATATTCATACACCTTGGTGCCATTTTGTCTGACCACCGAAAAAACAATGTTCTTGATAATATCTTTATTGACCGCAAGAACCTGATCTGGCTGCAACTTCATCACGCTGGGGATGCGCCCTTCTATATAATTTTCCAGTTCAATTTTTGACTGCCCCAGTTGCAACTTCAGGCTATCGACCAGTTGTTCTTTAACAAATAACTGCTGTTGTGTATCACTGACCCGTTTGGAAAGTTTTTCGATTCGCGAACTACTGTAAGCACTGCTAATAATCAAAATGATAATCGTCACCAGCAAAGCAAAGGTCAAACCCCAGATCTTCATGCGACTGTGATGAGAACGGCGAGACCGCCTGGAACGGTGAGATTTACGGTCTGAGTCTTGGGCAGCGCTGTTATTGGATTCCATGCTTACGTCACAACCTAAATGGGTTTGAAAATTGAAGGTATGAACCGGTTTAATGACATAGCGGCAACACCATCAAACAACATTATAAATTACCCCGTAACAAAGGGTAAGCCTATACTTGCCCTGCTACCCGGCAACTGGCACCATTAGCGCTCGAATTCACAGCAACACCATCACCATGAATAAACAGAAACGCATCGAGATTTTCACCCGTCTGCGAGCTGAAACCCCCAACCCCACCACTGAACTGAATTACAGTTCGGCATTTGAGCTGTTGGTTGCGGTAACACTGTCAGCCCAGGCCACGGATAAAGGTGTCAACAAAGCCACCGACAAGCTGTTTCCGGTCGCCAGCACACCAGAGACCATCTACGCCTTGGGGGAAGAAGGGCTAAAGCAATACATCAAGACCATCGGTCTGTTTAACAGTAAGGCAGCCCACATCATCAGGGCCTGCAAGATACTCATCGACAAACACAACAGCGAAGTACCACAAAACCGCGAAGCGCTGGAGGCCTTGCCCGGTGTCGGCCGCAAAACCGCCAATGTCATCCTCAACACCGCCTTTGGCCAGCCAACTATCGCTGTTGACACCCACATCTTTCGCGTCGCCAACCGCACCAGGATTGCACCCGGAAAAAACGTCATCGAAGTGGAAAAAAAGCTGGAAAAATTTATCCCTGAAGAATTCAAACTCGACGCCCACCACTGGCTAATCCTGCACGGCCGCTACGTCTGCATTGCACGCAAGCCCAAGTGTGAGGCGTGTATAATCGAAGACCTGTGTGAATATAAAGACAAGGTATACACTTGATGTTTGGCAACGATAGAAACAAGCTGCGCCAGTATTACATTGACGTCTGGGACAAAGCGCAAAACAGCCAGCCACTCGAACCGCTGGAAAAGATCATTGCCGCCGTCATCAGCCAGCACCCTGAATATCATGCAGTGCTCAGCGACAAAGACACCGCTATGGGCAAAGAATACCTGCCCGAATCAGGCGAAAGCAATCCATTCATGCACATGGGTATGCACATTGCTATTCATGAACAGCTCAGCACCAATCGCCCCGAAGGGATACTTGATATTTATCAAAAGATTTCCACACGTTGCGGCGACAGCCATGAAGCCGAACACAAAATGACTGAGTGTCTGGCCGAAATGATGTGGCAGGCACAACGCAACGGTACTGCACCGGACGAAACTGCCTACCTCAGATTGTTAAAAAAAATCAGCTAAACAAAAATGTCTTTCAGAGCCGTAATCAGCGCCTCACACTCCTGCCTTGTGCCCACGCTAATGCGCAAATGCTGATTAATACGGGCACTGGAAAAATAGCGCACCAAAAGCTTCCTGTCACGCAACTCGGCAAACAGTAACGACGCATCATGTTGAGGATGGCTGACAAAGACAAAATTGGCTGCTGACGGCAACACCTCAAAACCTAACTGCCTCATCGCCGTATCAAGCCAATCACGCGAAGCAATAATCTTTTGTCGCGACTGTTCAAAATATGTCTTGTCTTGCAAGGCCGCCACTGCTGCTGTCACTGCCAACATATCCAGAGGATAAGAATTAAATGAGTTTTTGACCCGTTCCAGCCCTTCAATCAGTTCTGGTGAGCCGATAGCAAAACCAACCCGTAAACCGGCCAAACTGCGTGATTTGGAAAATGTCTGCACCACCAGCAGGTTGGGAAATTGATCCACCAGGGCAATTGCCGTCTCACCACCGAAATCGATATAGGCCTCGTCAACAATCAGCACTGATTCGGTATTCTGTTGCAATAGTTTGCGTAACTGTTCCAGACCTATGACACGCCCGGTAGGGGCATTAGGATTTGGAAAGATAATGCCGCCATTATCCTGATCATAATCATCCAGCACGATCTCAAACGCATCGTTCAAGGCCGGTTGCTGGTATTCTATGTCAAACAGTTTGCAATACACCGGGTAAAAACTGTAACTGATATCGGGAAACAATATAGGTTTGGTTTGTTTAAAAAAGGCCATAAAGGCCAGCGCCAGCACCTCATCCGAGCCATTTCCGACAAAAACCTGGTTTTTGGCAACCCCATAATAATCAGCCAAAGCCTGCTTCAGCACATCACTGTTGGGATCAGGATAAATGCGCAGCAATTCTTTATCAAAACCAGTAATCGCTGCCATCACCGCCGGCGCGGGGGGATAAGGATTTTCATTGGTATTGAGTTTAATCAGACCCTGCAGCTTGGGCTGCTCGCCCGGCACATAAGGCACCAAATCCTTTGCCAATTCGCTCCAAAACTTGCTCACCGATGACCACCTCAAAACACTTTTCAAATGCGGCTCAATAATACACCGCAGACCCTTATTTTTATACAACGCGTATGAGCTTGTGTTTCAAAATCAGCCCCAGAGCAGAGCCTAATTGTTAGTCATGCTGACTTTCCATTCTTTAAGCCAGCCTTCCAACTGCTCGCCTGGCATAGGCCGGGAAATATGAAAACCCTGCAAAACATGACAGCCCAGCTTTTTCAGCAGCTGCCAGTCCGCCAGTGACTCAACCCCTTCGGCGACGAGTGTCATTCCCAGTTTTTGCCCCAGCAGGATGCTGGACTCGAGAATCGCCCGCGAAGAAATGTCTATACCGGCATTCATGACAAAGCCTTTATCAATCTTCAACTCGGTAAAAGGTATGCCCTGCAACTGTCTAAAGGTTGAATAACCTGTGCCAAAATCATCAATCGACAGGTTCACCCCTTTCAGCCTCAAGCGCACCAAAGCATCAAGACTTGTAGCAAGATCCCCCATCAAACCACTTTCGGTCAATTCAAGAATGACATTCTGTGGTTCAAGCTGGTGAATCGCCAGGGACTTCATAATGCATTCAGGAAAATCAATTCGACGGCCGATGGTGCCAACCGCAATATTGATTGAAACTGTAATATCGATTCCCTGACTACGCCAACGACTCAATTGCGCAAACGACGTATCGACAACAAGATCCGTCAATGCATCGATCAGGCCGTTTTCTTCGGCCAGAGGAATAAAGTCATCCGGCATAACAAAACCCTTCTCAGGATGCTGCCAACGCACCAGCGACTCCACCCCCAGTAATTGTTTGCTATAGGTATCAATCTTGGGCTGGTAATAAACAACAAACTGGTCTTCTGCTATTGCCTTTTCCAGCTCCTGTAAACTGACCTTACTCGGCAGTGGTTTTGCAACAGGAACCTGCTTGCGGTTGATTTTGGCCAAAACACCTGCCAGCTCCAATTGCCCCACCGGTTTTTGCAAGGCTGCTACAAAATAAAAGCTATGGGCATTGGCAAGTTGTCTGGCCGAATTCAAAATGCGGCTGTCCTCACCGCTCAACAAAATAATTGCGCCTCGATAATCACAGCTAACAAGGTGACGCAAATACTCAACACCATCCATCTCTGGCATTTTGAGGTCACAGATAACAACATCAATGTCATTATTGTTTTTCTTCATCAGAGCCAACCCTTCCCTGCCGGAAGAAGCCGAGTAGACATTAGCAATACCTAAACCCCGTAGCGCAGCCAGCATCATTCCTTGCACAACAAGGTCATCATCAACCACAAGTACCGAACCTATATTGGTTTCGATTGCCTTCTTGATTGCCGCCTTGGTCTGGTTTTCTTCCATCTCCCTCAGGATCTGTTTCAGCCTTTCTTCCAGCACCTCAACCTGACGCTCAAGTTTTTCAATCAGCGGTACGGTTGCAGTCAAATCATTTTCTTTCGCTAACAACTCTATCTGCCCACAGATATTTGCTGCCACATCGGCCCCAATCGCCGATGTGGACGACTTAAAGCGATGCGCCCAAAAATCCAGCTTGGCGGCATCTTTACTATCAAAAGCAGAATGAATTTCAACCAAGGCCTCTGGCTGTGCCTGCAGAAAGCTCCTGATCACATCCTGTTTTTCAACATCATTCGAAACCATTTCACTAAGTCTGGATATGTCCAACTCAGCGGCCAGCGATGCTGCCTGCTGCACAGACGTTGGCTCAATCTCAGCCGTTTCACCGTCCAGCCAGCGCCGGATTGTTTTTTTCAATACATTGATATCCACAGGCTTGGAAATATAGCCATCCATTCCCGCCTCAAAACAACGCTGCTGTTCGCCATCGAGTACATTTGCTGTTATAGCAACGATGGGGGTATGTCTGCCTGTGCCTTGCTCCGCCTCGCGCACATAGCGCGCCAATTCATAACCACTCATACCCGGCATATGAATATCAGTCAGAATCAGATCATATGCAGAGGTTTTAAGATTCGCTAAAACCGCTTCAGGACCGTTCACTATTTCAGCTTCATAACCCAAGGCACGAAGCTGACAATTAAACACGGTGCGATTGGTCGGATTATCTTCAATCAACACAATCCGGGGCATCGATTTATCTTTCGCCGGCGCAGCCAGCTGCTGCATTTCAGTACCGGCATGAGCGATTTCCGAGTCATTTGCTGTCGATTCGATAACTTTTAAATCAACCCAAAAAGTGCTGCCCTTGTCCGGCTCACTTTCGACACCGATATTGCCGTGCATCAATTCAACAAACTGCCTGCTGATACTCAGGCCAATCCCCGAACCTTCAACATCCTTATGCTTATCCACCAAGCGACTAAACGGTTTAAAAACATAATTCAGATCCTTGGCGGCAATCCCCAGGCCGGTATCAGATACATTTATTATCAATCTATCGTTCGCCCGCCTTTCACAAGACAGGGTGACCGAGCCATGATCACGGTTGTATTTGATAGCATTGGATAGCAGGTTCAACAACACCTGTTTCAGACGAGTGCGGTCTGCCAGCACGCTTATATTCCGGCACTGACCAAGCTTCATGCCCAGCATCACATCCTTCTCTTCAGCCAGGGGCTGGATCAGTTTGCAGCAGCCCTCTATGACATCAACAATAGAGACCGCTTCGAGAGAAACTGTAAACTGACCAGATTCAATCTTGGCCAGATTAAGAATGTCGTCGATCAAAGTCCGCAGATGCTTGCCTGCACGATAGATTTCATCGGCCGCTTCTTTATGCTGCTCGCTCGCAGTGCGGTCATAACTAAACAACTGGGCAAAACCCATTATCGCATTCAAAGGTGTGCGCAGCTCGTGGCTCATACTGGAGAGAAAATCGGTCTTGGCACTGCTGGCACTCTCAGCTTCTTCCTTGGCCGCAACCAGATCCAGTTCAACATTTTTCAACTCAGTGACATCATGAACCACGCCCAGCATCCTTAATGCTTTACCTTGTTCATCGCGAACCACATCCCCCCGTTCCAACATCCACCGCACAGTTCCATCCGGCCAAACACTGCGATGTTCAATATTGTATTCTTCACCTCGCTCAACACAGGCAGTGACAGCATCAATCACTGCCTGTCTATCCTCTGGATGAATTGCAGCAATAAAATTTTCATAGCTTGTTTCAAGCACTCCCTCTTCATAGCCAAACAGAGGGCCTATCCTCTCCGACCAATACAGCTCACCGGTCTGGATATCCCAGTCCCAGGTGCCGATATTGGCAAAGACCTGACTGCGACGCAGGCGCTCGTCACTGTCACGCAGTGCTTTTTCCGAGGCGAAGCGATCTGTCATATCCCGCACAATAGCAACAAAATGAGGCCGCTGCGCGTCAGACAAGACATACTGCAAGACAATTTCTACAGGAAAATCTGTTCCCGATTTATTTCGATGAACAGTGCTAAAGGTCAGCGACTCTTTTTCACCGTCAAGCAATGGTTTAATAATCTGTAGAAACTGCGCCTCATCAACCAAAGGTTTGATATCAACCGGTCTCATTCTATACAACTCATCAGGCGAATAGCCCAGCTGCTTAATAGCCGCCTGGTTGGCATAGGTGAACAACAATGTCTGCGAATCAAAAAAGAAAACATTGTCATAGACCTGATCCAGTGCCTGTCGCAAACGCTGCGACTTACCTTCACTTTTATGTGACCCTTTATTGGCACGCGTTAACTCAATAATTCGGCCATAGGTTTCCGTCAGGGGCTTGAGATAATCAATCAAGGTTTGGTCATAGCCAATGTCGCGATTGGCCAGGCAAATCATGCCAACAATATTACCGCCGGACATAACAGGCAGCGCCAAAATGGCATTCAGAGACACACAACCTTCGTGCAAATCCAAATTGCAGAAATTAGTCGTCGGGTGATTTTCGATAAGCGTCTCGGCACGGAGCAGCACGGCAGCCAATGCCTCGTCACTGGAACCGGCTTGATCGCAATCCTGGGCAGCCTCACGCCAGGCAATACCCTGGTGCGCATGCATCTTAAAAGATGACTGAACATCATCTTCCCTCAGCACTTCGCCGATAAAACCACACTCACTCTCAGTCAACGCCAGAAAGTCAGCCAGCAAATTTTCAAATAACTGGCCATCCCCAACATCGAACATCAAATGAGCTTGCGCATTGCTAATCGCCGTCAATAACGCATTAGCCTTCTGCAGTCCCATCAAATCACCCTCTATGTATTGTGTCCAATAATGCGGCAATGCCGTTATGAACACCAATTATTTTTACTTAAACGACTTTAAGGGCGGCTCTATGTTATTCATAGCCGCGCAGATTAAGACATGCTTTTATCTTTGAGAAAATCGGCAAATCTGGCATCAATTTTCAGAATATGAGCCGTCAGCCACTGTTTCAAAAACGCCAAAACTGCTGGCAAATCCACCGCCTCCCCTTTAGCCAGGCTTTCCACCAGGGCGTTGGCCTGCTGCCTGAACTTCTCATGCGCCAGCATATGTGAATCCATATCAGGATAGGCATAGGCCTTCATTAACTCTTCTTCGACAAAAAAATGGGTCTTGGTATAGTCAACCAAGCCATCAACCACCTTTTCAACAATGCCGCTGCTTGCCTTATTTTCAACCGCCTTCTGCAGCAGGTTGATGTATGAAATAAGCATTTCATGTTCCTGATCTATAACCCGGTTACCCACTCGCAAGCTATCATCAAATTCAATATACGCCATCAGATTCCCCTTTATTTACACATATACACCCCCAAAAGCGAGCGACTCATAACTCTCACATAAGGTAACGGTTAATAGCCAAAAGTCTGAATTATTGGACAGATTCTAAAAAAACTCAGTTCTTTGGCGTTCATGCCGACACATCAATAACAAACTAAAGAAAAGATTCAATAAACAGGATGTTAACAGTGAAACAATCAAAACTCATCGCTGGGTTCATGCTTTTCATACTGCTGCCAAGCCTTTGTGCTGCCACCGAAAAGTTGCTTATCAAGGGTTCCGGCACATCCACCCCGGTGGTCACCACCCTGTTTAATCTGTTTTCTCAGCAAGCCGGTGCCAACGGCTATGAATTTGATGTCGAGCAGGCATCAAGCAAACACAGCGGCGGCATCAAGGCGACAGATAAACACCTGTTTGGTCGCATAGGCCGGCCACTCAACAAAGCTGAACTCGCCCTCAACAAAAAACAGATCATTATCGGCCGCATTCCGATTGTCTTTGTTGTCGGCAAAGAGGCAGGCGTTAGAAAGATCAGCATTGGCCAGTTAACCAATATTCTTAAAGGTAAAATCAACAATTGGAAAACGCTGGGCGGCAATGACCATAAAATTGAACTTGTTGGCCGGGAGGAAAAGGAGGTTGCCTTTACGGAACTAAAAAAGAATTTTTCCTTCCTGACGCAGATTGAATTCGACAAGGTGTTTTACCGCGACAACGAAATCACCGACTATATTCGTTCAGATAAAGGAAAATACAGCCTCGCCTTTGGCACCAAGCCCAATTTTGGTAGCGAATATATTATGGATGTCTTCGGCCTAAGCTCAGGTTTGGAGGTTGGTTTGGTCTATGACAACAAAAACAGCCAGCACCCTCTAATCAAAGCCATTGAAGCCTTTGTCCGCTCCAAAGAGTGGCATAACGCACTTGTCTTTAGGGAGTTGATGCCACCGAACCTTCCCAGCAGCGGCTGGTCGGTTCGATAACAAAAAGAGGGACTAGCGCCCCTCTATTAGTTCAATTTTGTAACCATCCGGATCTTCAACAAAGGCAATCACCGTGGCACCATGCTGCATCGGTCCCGGCTCACGCGTCACCTTGCCACCACGCCGTTTTAATTCATCGCAGGTGGCATAAATATCATCCACACCCAGGGCAATATGGCCATAACCATTACCCAGGTCATAGCTATCGGTGTCCCAGTTATGGGTCAACTCAATCACCGCCGTGTCTGATTCATCGCCGTAACCAACAAAAGCCAAAGTAAATTTACCATCAGGGTACTCTTTCTGCCGCAACAGCTTCATTCCCAGCACATCGGTATAGAACTCGATTGACCGCTCCAGATTGCCGACACGCAGCATGGTGTGTAGCAGACGCATGATATTTAGACCCTATTCAAAGTGACAGATGTAGTCCAGCAACTCATCCACTTCAATTTCAAAGTGTGAATTGCCAGGCACATTAAAGCTTTCACCGGCACGATACTCCGACCAGTCCTGGCTATCAGCCAGCTTGACCTTGCAACGGCCCTGAGTCACTTCCATCACCTCGGGCGCTTCGGTTGAAAAGCGGTAATTGCCGGTCTGCATAATACCCAGTGTTTTCATCTCGCCAGTGGCCGTCACAACCGAACGGCTGGTGACCTTGCCATCGTGATAGACATTGGCCTTTTTCTGGATTGTTGCACTTGAATATTCCATGGCAAAACTCCTATTGCTGACGCTTTTTAGCGGCGATGCGCAGACGCAAGGCGTTCAACTTGATAAAACCATCAGCATCTTTCTGATCATAAGCACCAGCATCATCTTCAAAGGTTGCGATTTCGGCATCAAACAAAGAATCGCTTGCAGAGCGGCGCCCCACAACGGTGATATTGCCCTTATACAGTTTCAGACGCACATCACCATTGACGGTCTGTTGTGACTCATCAATCAACGCCTGCAACATGGTGCGTTCTGGTGACCACCAGTAACCGTTATAGACCAGCTCGGCATAACGCGGCATCAGCTCGTCTTTCAGATGCGCGGCTTCGCGGTCCAGTGTCAGTGATTCCATAGCCCGGTGAGCTTTCAGCATGATGGTACCCGCCGGGGTTTCATAACAACCACGTGACTTCATGCCGACAAAACGATTTTCAACAATATCGGCACGGCCAATACCATTTGCGCAACCCAGTTTATTCAGATAGACCATCACCTCTGCTGGCGTCATTTGCTTGCCATCGATGGCGACAATATCGCCTTTGGCGTAAGTCAGCTCAATCTCGGAGGCTTGATCCGGCGCCTCTTCCGGCGAGACTGTCCAGCGCCACATGTCTGCCTCAGGCTCGACCCAGGGATCTTCGAGAATGTCACCTTCATAGGAAATATGCAGCAAGTTGGCATCCATGGAATAGGGTGATTTTTTCTTCGCCTGCTGATTCTCAATCGGAATATCATGCTCAGCGGCATACTGCATCAGCGACTCACGTGAACTCAGATCCCATTCACGCCAAGGGGCAATTACCTGAACCCCCGGCATCAGCGCATAAGCGCCCAGTTCGAAACGAATCTGATCATTGCCTTTACCCGTTGCACCATGAGAGATGGCACAGGCACCGGTTTCCTGAGCGATTTCCACCAGACGCTTAGCGATCAGCGGGCGGGCGATGGAGGTTCCCAACAAATACTCACCTTCATAGATGGCATTGGCGCGAAACATGGGAAAGACAAAATCACGGGCAAATTCTTCGCACAGGTCTTCGATGTAAATCTCTTTGATGCCCATGGACACCGCCTTGGCACGGGCCGGCTCCACCTCTTCGCCCTGGCCAATATCAGCGGTAAACGTCACCACTTCACAGCCATACTCAAGTTCCAGCCACTTAACAATAATGGAGGTATCCAGACCACCGGAATAGGCTAAAACGACTTTATTTATTTCTTGCGACATGTCTCAAATCTCACTCAAGTCCTCGAACAGGGGCGCAATTATACCCGAAAGCCCCGCGTTGCAGCAGACTTCTACAGTGTCGGCATCCAAGGTTTCACATGAAAGTCCCAATCTGCGACAATTCGCCAATAAACTAGTGGGCAATATCAATATATTGTTATGGGGTCAGGATGCAGCTCAAACGCCTTTTATCTTCGTTTTTTGTTTTACCGCTGATACTCGCGCTCGCAGGCTGCGGCGGTGGCTCCTCGCCCCCTGAAGCGCCGCCACAAGCAGACTTGCCGGTGGACTATTGGCTTAAGGCCTGGATAGGGGCGGCAGACACACAAGTCAGTCTGAGCAGCGCTGCGGAAGGCCTGACCCTGACGCGTTCCACTGACAGTGGCTGCGATCTGAGCGATTACTCGGTTTGCGAGGTTGGCCAGCAAGACATTCTAACCATCGAAATCGTCACGGATATTGCCGCCACAACCAGCCAGGCCGCCTGGTACTGGTTGCAGGATGCAGATAAAACCAGTCAGGCATTAACCGTTTCAGCGGACAAATTCACCCCCCGTTCATTTCACCGGGTCGTAAGTTTTAACGACAAACTCTGGCTGATTGGCGGCTGGGATCGCGAGCAAAATAATGATGTCTGGTCATCCTCCGATGGCAGCAACTGGGCACTGGAAACCGGCAACGCAGGATTCAGCCCCCGCTCGCAACATCAAATAATCGTCTTTGACAAACAGTTATGGCTGGTGGGCGGCTGGGATGGTTCAGCTACGCTCAACGATATCTGGTCATCCGAGGATGGCATTGTGTGGAGCAAAAAAATCGCTAATGCTGGCTTCGCCCCTCGCAGTGAACACACCCTCACCTTTTTCAAAGACAAGCTCTGGTTAATCGGTGGCTGGAATGGTTCAGCCACGCTGAACGATGTCTGGTCGTCAGAAGACGGTTTGGAATGGTCAGAAGAAAACCCGGCCACTATTTTCACCCCGCGTAGCAAGCATACCGCCGCCCTTTTCATGGACAGGCTTTGGCTGATTGGCGGTGCCGATGGCGACAACCATAAAAATGATGTCTGGTCGTCTGATGACGGCACCAGCTGGACACAAGAGTCTGTCAGCGCTGCCTTTAGCCCGCGCTCAGGCCATCAGCTTGTTCCGTTTGCAAACCGGCTGTGGATAATTGGCGGCGAGAATAATTCATTCAACAACGATGTCTGGTCGTCTGAAGATGGCATTACCTGGGCTCAAGCAACCAGCAATGCCGGGTTCAGCAAACGCGCCAATCACCAGGCAATGGTCTTCAACAACCAGCTATGGCTGATCGGCGGCAATGCCAATGGCATCCGGCTGAATGACGTTTGGTCTTCCGACGATGGCAGCAACTGGTTACAGCAAGGCAGTTCTGCTGCATTTGCCAAGCGTAACGCCCATCAAACCGTAGCCTTTAACAACAAGCTTTTTCTCATCGGCGGTGAAACAGATGATTCACTCAGCGCCGCGGTCTGGTCATCAGAAGATGGGATTGACTGGTTACAGGAAACCGCCAGCGCCGGTTTTGATCCCCGTGCCTATCATCGGATCATCCACTTTAACAACAGGCTCTGGCTAATCGGCGGCAATAACGGCGTTGACAACAATGATATCTGGTCTTCCACAGACGGCATCAACTGGACAGAGGAAAGCCCGGCAGCGGAATTCTCTGGCCGTTCTGGCCACCAGCTTGTGTTGTTCAAAGATAAACTCTGGCTCATTGGCGGCCGCAACAAAACCAGCAACAAAAATGACGTCTGGTCTTCCAGCGATGGCATCAATTGGTTCGAAGCAACCGCCAATGCCGACTTCAGCCCGCGCAGTTCACACCAAGTGGTTGTATTCGCTGACAAGCTGTGGCTGATTGGTGGTTATGACGGCCAAAACAAAAATGATATCTGGTCATCAGCTGACGGTATCAACTGGACTGAAGTCAGCTCAACAGCCGGGTTTTCAGGCCGGTCAGGGCACCAAGTCATATTTTTCAAAGATAAATTCTGGCTCATTGGTGGCAAGGATGGCACATATAAAAAAGACATCTGGTACTCCGACGATGGCAGCAACTGGATTCAGGAAACCAGCACAGCGAATTTCAGTGGCCGCTTTGGTCATGAAGTCATCAGTTTTAATGACCAGCTCTGGCTGGTCGGTGGAATGACCGAGCACGGACGCCTGAACGATGTCTGGCGCTCTGAAGATGGCATCAACTGGCGTAAGGCTTACAAGGGAACACTGCGTTTACAACCAAACACAAACTGAGCCAACAGCCTGACCCTGTTCATCACGTCAATCCAGGCGCAGCAAGGTCGCCCACCGAGCGACTTATCATGGAAGAATGCTAAGGTGGAATTGTTGGAATTCGCGTGCACGGTGAGTCTGGCAAAACAACAAGCAAAGCCATGAGCCTGCACTCCGGATCAGTTATTTTTAACGTCGACTGGGTTGGTGTTTATGCTCAATTTCAATATATTCATCCGCGCAACAGTGCAAACCATTCACATGTCGTTTGCATATCCACAACAGGCAAGACAACTCATCCTGTCTGCTGATCTGATATTTCTGACACCTCATATTGCTCATGCATTTGAGAACATTAAAGAGACATTCTAAAGCATAAAAACAAACACAGCGCTGAAACAGCAGTTTTTAAACGCCACACAATGCAGACTGAGCTTTAAGTGGGACACACAGACAAAGCGCCGCCAATCAGAAAAACTTTACCAGACACGCAGGTTTCGCCCACCTGTCATAGCCAACATGCGCGCCTTTTAGCCGAACACCCGAACCTTTTCATGGATTTACGTATAGAAAATCTGCATCCACTCTGAAACTGAGGTCATCCATCACAATCAGCTCAAGCGTGAATATCCTCTCACCCGCAAGGCAATGTCATCATCGGCAACTTTGGGGCGATCAACATCGCCGCCCTTTGCACAATCAGAAGCAACACCCTTGCCCGCCGCTATCTCCCCCCTCAACAGCAAAGGCCACCCGGATCAATCAATGCTTACGCGGCGCAGATTCCATAACGCGGCAAAATATCATGCACCACATGGAAGCGATGCGCCTGAATGGCATCGTGAAACAGCTTCCAGTTACTTTTGAGAAATTCAGGCTGATAGCGATGCACCGGCAAGTCATGACTGGTACCCAGCGCCGCATGTTTCCAGGACTTGCTACCCCGTGGAAAGTAGCTGCTAATCCTGGCTGGCCCAAAGGTTTCAAAAGCACCACCCCGTATTGCCTTTAGCCAGTGCTGGTGACGCTCATCACCACTTTTTATCTTGATTTCAAGAAACAGTTTTTTGATCTGCGCCTTGGTCTTTGTGGTTAAGCCTGTCACCTTGGCGTCCGGATTACCCAGACGATAGCGGCGCATCGCTTTGCACATATGATCGGCGGCCTTAATAAAATCACCGCTATTATCTCTTGTCACAACCTCTTTCACGCCATTTTTATAGCGCCACTGCAAAAAAGGCATGTCGGGAAAGACATTGGCACGACCGTGCCCCAGAGGTGGAATGGTATCGTCCAGCACGCCACGTAAAAAACGGCCAATACCGCCATCAAAAAGACCGGAATCACTGGTCTCTTCCGCATCATCCACTTCATTAACATCGTGCAATACCCCGGCAAACCCCTGATGCGCCCAGGTGTCGGCATAGACATGCATGGCGACGCCGAGGCGATGCAGACCATAGAGCCTGTCTTTGTCCAGAATCACGCCACGTACCATCTCTTGCGCCACCGGACTATTGGGCGTGCAGACAATTTTATTGATAAAACTGCCACCCGGGTTTTTACCCGCCGCTTTGCCGCCGTTACCCGGTAAAAAATGAAATGCCAGCCAGACCTGGTGATTGGCCAGTTGCTGAGTGTTGCGTGGATCAAGCATCTTGTGGGCCGAGCTGATGCGGTTGTATACCGCCTGATTGTCGAACTGCACCGTCCCTGTGCTGGTGGCATCATCCACGTACTGAGCGGCATAGGCGATGATATCCGCCTCTTTGTGAGCAAACCCTGCATCTCTGGCGATGACATAGGTGGTTGCGTGATGAAAATCAATTTGCATGACCGACTCTCCTCTTCCCTGGTTGAAATGATAGGACGCACTGATTCTTTTCCTGCGGCGTCATGAAGGTGCTTCTTTGGTAGTCCGTTTTTTTGCCCAGTTTGACCGCCTTGTCTGCCCACAGCGGGTTATAGGGCAGCAGGGTGGCGGCATCAATATTGTGGCTGGCGAGAAAACCGGCGATCCCCCGCAGATTCATCTCGCTGGTGGTAATGCCCGGAATCAAAGGCACACGGGGTATCACCGGCACGGAGGTTGATTCAATCAGTTTGCTTAAATTAGCCAGGATCAAACCATTACCCTGACCGGTGTGTTGACGGCTTTCAATATCATCAATCAACTTGAGATCGAAATAGATCAGGTCCAGCCAGGGCAGCAGCAACTCGCTAAAACGACGGTAGTTGAAAAAGCCGCTGGTCTCAATGGCGGTGTGAATGCCCTCTGCTTTCAGCGCCTTAAGCAACGAATGCACAAAGCCCATCTGCTGTGTGACCTCCCCACCGGACAGGGTCACGCCGCCGCCACTGGAATGGTAAAAGGGCTTATCGATCAACAAACGATAAAGCAAGTCGTCCAAACTGATCCAGTCACCCACTGTTTCTGCACTGTCGGCCCAGTGCTCTACGCGTCCCTCTTTGCCTTCAGGGTTTTGACACCAGCTGCATGACAACGGGCAGCCCTTGAAAAACACGGTGGTACGGATGCCAGGGCCATCCTCACTGCAGTCGCGTTTAATATCAAATATAAGCGCCCGTTGTTTCATCGTTATGCCGCCTTAACCAAGCCCAGTTCGAGCTCGATGTTTTTAGCAATCGCTCCGAGCTTGAACAGGTGTCCCACATTGCCGCTAAGCTGGACGACGTTTTCCAGCAACAGGCCAACGATGTCCACATCTTCACGGCCAATCAGGCCAACGATGGAATCAATATCCTTAAAGCGAATCACCAGATCAACCTTGTCCGGATCACGTTCCAGCCGGGCGGCCCCGGCTTCATCCACCACCTCGGTCTCCACCACCTTGAGTGAGTTAATGGTTCGGCCAAAGGGGCTGTCAACAAACAATTCATCGGGTGCGGGACAAAAGCGCAGCCAGACATTCATGTTGTCGCCCGGCTTGCGGGTACGGAGTAAAAACCGGCCCTGATAAAATCGCTGGCCGTCAGCGGCATTCGGGTCTGTAAAAACAAAGTTCTCATCAAAAAAGGCCAGCGCCTTTTCTGATTGCTGCTTATCCAGCAGGCAGTCGCGCATCACGTAACCAAAACCGAGTTTGAGCAACACCGCCATGCCAGCAGCCAGCACTGGCCCGGCAATGCTGTCCACCAGTTCCGGCACCTGACGATCGCCTGCCCCCAGGCGCATCACCCGCTGGATATCTTGAGAGAAACATGGAAAACCTGCGTGCATGATTAAGCTCCTTTCACTGTTTGCACATACCGACCAATCAAATCGCCACCACGGTGTGCTGCTCAACCCCGTTTTCCAGTGCGAAGTTTGAACGGGCGATAATCTCGGTGCGCATCTGCGGACTGAGGGTGACGAAGTAGGCGGAGTAACCCGCCACCCGAATCATCAAATCCTTGTACGGTGCCAGGGCCTGCTGCTCGGCCTCACTGGCATCTGTTTGTGCTGCAGCAGTGGCGGCCTTATCGGCGGCCATCAGATCGTTGATGGCCGACACACACAATTGCACCAGCACACCGTCATTGTCCATAAAGGCCTTCATGTAGCGGGCAAACAGCTCCGTGTCTTCGGCAAAGAATTCCTGATCGCGGGTGGTAAGGCTGAGGTTATAGGTGTAACCGTTCTGCACTGTGTCACCCTCAACCTCGGCCACCGACAGGATATGATCCAGCGCCATCACCGCATCGCCATTGCGCTTTACCACCCCGGCGCAAGGAGTGATGCCACTGGCGAATGCTTCGCCTGCCTTGCGGCCATTGGGACTGGCTTTACTCAACATGCCAAAACCGGCGTGGTTGGTCATACTCCAGTAACCGGCCAGATAACGGCCACCACGATGGCTGCGATATTTGTAGAACACCGCCTGAATCATGCGCGTCACCACGTGGGTGTAATGCACACCGAGACTGTTATCGTAAATGCCGCCCCTGGTCTGATCGACACCGGCACCATACTTGGGTGCCAGACGAATCATCTGTTTAATCGCCTGCATCCGCTCAGCAGATAAACCTGGCAACTGACGACTGTTTTGCTGGCCGCCAAACATACGCCGCAAACGGTTGAGCATATTCACCAGACGGCTCTCTTCCTGCCGGGGTTTAAAGCCTGAATCATCATAGTCCGCAGCCAGGGCCGCCAACAATTCCTGCGCCGTCATCTTGCCGCCCCCACTTTTACTATTAAAGACCAGTTCATCAATGACACAAAACGAATCAATCACATCAGCCACACCGATAATGGCCACCCCGGCGGAGTTGTATTTGGCACCACCGGCGGTGAGGTCACGAAACACCGCCCCCACCCCCCCCAGCCGGTTGGTCGGCCCCGTATAAAGCCCCGACAAAAACGGCACCTGTCGCATCTGTTCCATGGCCCGGCCAATATAGTTATTGCACATCACCGTATGGCGCGCCATTTCATCGAGCTGAAATCTGAAAGCGTCAATAAACTCGTCCATGGATGTCATTTCGACCAGCGGTTTTGTGGTGTAGTCAGGCTGACCATAAAACAGATTGGGGTCATCCCTGCCCACACCATCGCTGCGATGCTTACCGCCAAACAGGGCCAGTTCCAGCACCGCTGGCAACACCATCAATGTCGAGCCCGTATTGCCATAATGCTTGCCGGAGGAATTCTGTTCGATGCAACCGATGGAGGCATAGTCATGGGCATCGGCCAGTGCCTCTGCCTCGCTAATGCCTTCATGGGCAGCATAGAAGTTGGCCATTGCCTGCACCACCGGCGCATCGCCATGAATGGCCGGTGTTGCCCTGGTGAGAATGTTCACCTGGCTAACCCGTTTCAGGTAAGGATCATAGACACCCTCGGGCAAGGGTTCGCCACTGGCGTCCCGATGATGGACCTCTTTGTGATAACGGGCGTGAACATTGGGGTCACGAATAGCAAGGATCTCGGTGGCCTTGAGGATGATGTAGGTCATATCGTTGACGGCATCCATCACCTGACCATTTTCGTATTTTGTTCCGCCCACGGTAAGCGCCTGATTGGAACCACTGCCGGCAAACAGGGTCTCCGACCCTTCCGTCGACAATGGCACATGATCGGAGCAGCGCAGAAAAAAATGGCTGACCAGTTCCACTGCTTTTTCAACGTAGGCATCACGTTCAGCATCGCTGCCAAGCTGTTGCCAATCGCTTATGTAGTAATCATTCAGCAACTGATCGAGCCGTCCAATCGACAGACCAAAATTGGTGTTTTCCTGCAGCAACAGGTGATAACAGATCCAGATAGAGGTCAGTGCTTCGTGCAGGGTCTCGGCCGGTTGTGCCGGCACCTTGTTGCAGATGCGCGCCAACTCGATATTGCCAGCAGCGGCTGCCGCCTCAGCAAGATGTTGGGCATATACTTTGGCCCCGTCGAATACGCTGATCACACCTTCGAGAAATTCTTTCTGCTCGGCAGCAATGGCATGACCATTTTTCAGATCGGCTTGAGCCTGCTTAATCAGGCCGTCCAGACCGTAGTCCAATACCCGTTCAAAATCGGGCACGGTGTGTGAAACACAGGTAGCCTTGTCTGAGAGAAAAAAGGCCACCCGTTCCATCAGTTCCAGCGCCTTGGGTGTTTCACCGGCACGGCTTTTTAATTCTGGATCGATGGAGTCGCCTTCAACCCGGTCACGATTGGGGTGTTGTTGACTGTCGTAATCGCTGTAACGTGCAACCTCTTGTGCCGGACGACGCTCAAGCCAATAGGGAAAGATTTCTTTGTTGAGTCGCTCTGCCACCTCGGGCCTGATCCTGAACGGGTTCTGTGCCCGTGTGGTCATGGTCTTCAATTCAGGCCAGATGCAGTAACCGATGGTATCCATGTACACTACCGGGCCAACAAAGCTGGTGGTGGTCTGGCCGGGCAACAGGTCTGTATCACGCACCAGTGCAGTCTTATTGACGAAGACATGCTGCAAGGCTTTGGCACGACGCGTATAAGGTGACATGGCTTCGGCCTCAGGGGTACGCAGAAACTCAGTCAGCAAACGCGGCAGCTCATCACAAATCTCGGGCAGACCTTCTGCGGCAAACAACTTTTCACGCCACGCTTTAACCACCGGATATTGCTCAAGACTGATCTGGTTCAAGGCCAGATCCGTCAGCGTCTTGATCAGCTGCGGCGTCTCGTTGGGAATTGGAAACGTTGCGGTATTATCGCTCTCAGATTGCAGGGCATGCGTCTCTTGCGTGAGGCTGACACGTATGCCGCCAGTATGTAATCGAGGATCATTCATGGTTGCTTGTGCTCCCTCCCTATTTGAATATTCATCCTTAATTCAGGGTGTCCAGTTTAATGGCCTGACGATGGCGCTCCCAGTCATCATCCAGCAACAGGAAATAGCCAAACAGCTGGTACTTGTATTCACCTGGGTCAACAGCAGAATGAAACGGTGCATCCAGCGCCGTCGCATAAATTAACTGACCTAAAAACAGGCCGTCAGCAATCTCTACCAACTCATCCAGACAATAACCGATTGGCACCGGCCCGCCCATCATGGGAAAACGATAATGAAACTGGAACACACGCTTGCTGGCTTCAGCGCTATTATTCATAGGCAAAATCGACGCTTGATCAGCCACACCAAGAAAGCTATACCCCTGACGCACAAACGGCGAACCACTCGCTGCCGATGCCTGTTGCAAAACAGGTTCAGGGATGCGGTAGTTCATATCTGCAATCCGCATCAGGGCATCGGCCACCACCACCCGTTTATCCTGCAGGTTATACCCCATCACCCAGCGCCCGGCTGCCTCTTGTGTCCAGAAGGCCTTATCTTCTGCGCTCATGCCTTGATCCCAACTACAGCTTAAATGCTCGGCGAACCGGCCAGGCTTGCCCCAGTGGTCATTTTGATCGGCCTTCACCACCGCATAGTGAGGTGCACTGGCCAGATGGTATTTCAATTCACGCACCCGCTGCGGATAACGCTGGCGTAAATCAGGGCTCTCATCCAATAACATACTCAGTTTGCGTGGACTGATTTTTTCAAATGATTTTCCGGCCCAGGGAAAGATGTATTTGCCAATGTTATGCCAGACCATGTTCATCACGTTGGGGCCGCGTAAGGCATCACCGGACAAGGCACTGGCCAGCACGCTGGGCATTAGCGATGCATCTGATGCCGAGGCCTCGCGATCAGGGCAAAAGGTTTCGCTAAATCCCCAGTGCAGATTCAGGGTGGCGCCGTGGTAATAATCAAAGCCTTGTGTCTGTTCCGGTTCGCCATACCAATCGTGTTTTTCACTGCCATCGAGTCGCAGGTTATAACCGGGCTTGCCTGCGCCCTGAAACAGGCCGCTGTCTATGCCTGGCGCAACACCGCTACGAAACAAACGGTGCAACTGCTCAAAGTGTTTGAGATGATCTTCATATTTGCTTTGCGCTGAAATATCAGCACTGATGCGCTGCAACATTTGCAACACCGATTCATCATCAGCCAGCATGTCAGAGACATTCGCATCGTCAGCCTGAGTAGACGGTTCACTGATCAGGGTGGTGAACTTTTGTCCCAGCGTCTCATCATCCTGCCAGCCGTTTAGCCAATCGCGTGCATCGCTTTCAACCGAGGCAACAGGCGCTGCTTTGCGGCCAAAGGTTTCGAAACCGGATTCCCCTTCTCGTGGCCGCAATTGCGGAAAGGCATCATCGGCATAGACCCGCTCGGCATAGGCCGGATCCATCATTAGAAAATAACCGTTGTTCTGATAACCGTAGTCAAGCGTATGCGTCTCACTATTCCCTGTGATGACACTGCGCAGTGATTCAAAGACAGAGCGTTTGTGCGGCGCATAGGGTTCACCCAGTTCAATATCTTTTTCACCCGGAATAAACGGCAGGTCGATCATGCCCAGACTGTAGTGTTTGGTGGCATAAACCAGCTGCCCCAGATAAATGCCTTCACCGATCTGCACCAGCTCATCCACCAGCAAGGTCATGGGAAAGACAGGGTTGAGATTGGGCCAGCGGTAGTTAAGCTGGTAGACCTGCTTGCCCTTCATCCCGGGCACAACAGAGGCGCCCATGTCAGCCAGATAGATACCACCTGTCTTGCTGTAGGGGATGGCCTTTTCTTTCTCAAGATTGCCCATTAGCAATTCACCGTCAAAACCGTCAGCGGTGCTGGATGTGGGGCGGTCTTTCAGTTTCCAGGCCTGCTCCAGCACGGGCAAGGCAATCCCTTGAAGCGCATTCGAACCGGGGGGCTGACGAAAGAAGTTTCTGCCGATGCGGCTGCTGAGCGGATCATAGGCCGCCATCTGTTCAGGATCATCATCACACTTGTCACGCACCACTGCTTCAGTGACCGGTTCAAAGGTCTTGCCCATCCACAGACCTGTATCAGCAAACGTGGCATTCCAGGCGGTGGCCATGGTTTCAATAGAGGCTAACAGCGAACGGCTTTTGCCAAACAGCCTGGCTGTCTGTCGAAAAAAATCACTGTCGCGAATGGCCACAGGAATACCAATCATCGGCCCATCCAATGGCACCGCCTTGCCACACATGAACAGAGTCTGGAGCTTGTCATGCACCAGCGGCCATTGCTCACGCTGGTGATTATCGGCAAGAACACGCTGATAACCCGCCAGCATGGCATGCAAGTCACCGGAAAAATCAGCTTGTAATATTTTTTGTAATCTTGATTCGAGCGCCTGACTCTCGTCAATCGAATCCGAGGGAAAATTTTCACTACTAAGCGTCAAACCATCCATGCTTCGCCCCTAGTATTAATTTTATTTAAGAATAAACAGTACTAAAAACGGCCTACAGCAACGCATAAAAACAGATAAACCACACGCCCAACAACCGCCACTGAATCATTACACCGTATAAAAACTCTAGCCCACTTAGGCCCGCTTCGCCAGCACAGTAACGCGCCCTCGCAACACCTAAACCAACTGGCAAGACAGAGTAATTTAGTGCACACTTATTGTTAGTAAAAACAACAGCAGCACTGATCTCATGCAAATACTGATTATTGAAGATGACGAAGACCTGGCAGCCAGTCTCTGTGATTATCTTGAGAACAATGGGCATCTCACAACAACAGCCGATGATGGCGCAACAGGTTTTCATCTGGCCGTCGCCAACGATTTTGACATCATCATCATGGACGTTGATCTGCCCTGCATGGATGGCCTGGCTGCCTGCAAAAAACTCCGTAATGAAGCCGATAAAGACACCCCTGTGCTGATGATTTCCAGCAGGGACGCACTAGAGGATAAACTGGCCGGTTTTGATAGCGGCGCAGATGATTACCTGATTAAACCTTTCGCTGTGCAGGAACTCCTGGCCCGGCTGACAGCGCTCAATAAACGCTCACATGCTGTGGTCAATATCTGCACCGAACTTCAGGTGGGCGACCTGAGCTTTAGCACCAAAACCCTTAAAGCCACCCGTCAAGGTAAAACCATTACCTTGACACCAACCAGCATCAAAATTCTGGAACTGCTCATGCGCAATTCGCCGTCAGTTGTCAGTCGCCAGAAAATCGAAGAACGATTGTGGCACGGCTCACCGCCAGGCAGTGACGCCTTGCGTGTTCACATGCACACCCTGCGCAGCCTGATTGACCGTCCCTTTGATCAACCGCTGATTCACACCGTGCACGGCATTGGCTTTAAATTAGTACCTGCCATAAATTTCAAATACGAGACTTAGGAAAACTCACCATCTAGCGCGCATTGGAGTCGCTCAACCCCCTGCTTATGTACGCCAGAAAAGACAGACTGAACAAACTCTGTTGTCTGCACCCCCTCAACAGTCTCATGCAACGAGATGTACTCTTCTAACTCGTTATCAGAAATATCTTTGTACGCAAACAACATACTCATCCATACCTGCTGTTCCATATGTTTGCCGAGTTGCACCTTCATGTCTGAAGCGACCTGTTTCAGCTGATCTTCTGTTATTTTTTGCTCGGCCGCACTCAAGCCGCGCATGCCCCAGGTGATTGCCTGAAACAGTTCAACCTGCATATCAACAACAAATGAGCTGGAACGCTTCATTCTATCTATTTGTTCTATCAAGCGCTTACGCTCCTCCTCTGGAGGAGTGGTTTTCAAACCGGCAAAAAACTTCTGCATTTACTGCATGGCTTGAGAAGATTTCGATGACTCTTCCTTTTGGGCCATAAACACAATTTTCGGATGTTTCATAAAGTCGATCATTTGCCCCATTTTTTCTTCGTCGTAGCGCTCCGAAATAACTACCCTGACATTCTCCTTTAGCACTAAAGGATCAAAAAAGCTGATGATAATTTTTTTGTATTTATCAAAAACACCCACCGGCATGGAGTTCCGGTCATTTTCGATATTTCCAACAATCCCTGCCGAAAATCGTTCGACTTTTTCATCCAAGCTGGAAAGTGCCACAAACTCCTCAACGACATCCTTCTCCCCACCCACTAACATAGTGTTTTCTGCCAAACTCATGTCCTTGCCCCTCTCCACATCATTATTATTAAAAATTAAAGCGTTGCTCACATCAACCAAGAATTTGTCTGTCTCAAGTCCGATAACGATAAACTGCCCGCGGACTGCTTTAATCTCAGGCCATTCAAGACATAATCGTATCGCGCTCGTTCATAATCTCGTTGTGCACGATACAACTCCCTGGTGGCCTGAAGCACATCAGCGGTGGTTCGCATCCCTGCCTTATAACCTGACTCTATGGCTTTAAGCGCTTGAGTATTGGAAATGACGGACTGATTCAGTGACTGCACTCGGGCAATGCTCGCCAACACCCCCAAATAAGCCTTGCGGGTTTGCCCCCTCACTGCACGCATGGTTACTTTCATCTTTTCCAGGTTTTTATTGTATTTTTGTCTTGCTTCACGAATACGAGAACTTGTCGCCCCGCCAAGATAAACAGGCAAATTAAGCTGTAAACCTACAGCACGATTCTCAGTATCGCTACGACCAAAATTTCCACCTCCCGATATCGACCTGGAATAAGTCGCGACTAAATCGAGCGTAGGGTATCGTCCCGTTTTCTGTCTCTCTATTTCACGAAGCAACAACTGATTGTTATGGCGAAGCGAAACAATCTGAAGGTTGTTTTTCAGGGCCAAAGCCTCCCATTCGTCTGCATCCGATAGCTCGGGCTTATTCAGGGGCAACGAACTGGCTAACGGTCTTAATTGTTCATGATAAGCATCGGTAAGCTCTCTTAATGACTCCAGACTATTCGAGATCTGATTATGCGCTTCTACCTCCTGTGCAATGGTTGTATCAAGGCGGGCTCTGGCCTCATAAACATCGGTAATTGCAACCAAACCAGCCGTCAGGCGACTATTAGCCTGCGCCAACTGTCTTTCAACAGTCTGCTTTTCCTTCTCGACAAACCGCAAATTGTCGTGCGCTGCAAGCAGATCAAAATATCGCTCAGCGACGCGTATAATCAAGACTTGTCCGGCGAACAGAAATTCCGCATCAGTCTGGTTAATACGATCATTTGCCTGTTTCAAACTAACGTTATTTTCATAACGAAACAGGGGTTGCTTCAGTGTCAGCGAATAACCACGACTGTTATAATTTTCTGATCCATCGAATATCGAAACGTCATAGCTACGCTTTTGAAAATTATCAGTTGTGTTTGCTGTAACGTTAATGCTTGGGAGAAACTTTGAAAAACTTTGCTTTTTAGTTTCCAGAGAAATGTCGTAATCTATCTGAATCTGCCTTATCTCTGGGTCAGATTCCAGTGACAACACATATACATCCAGCAAATCTTCAGCGGCATAACTATTACTTAGCGGAAGACACAATATCAGTAGCGCATTAATCAATCCAAATCTTGGGAAATAATTTAGAAAATAGCGCCGATATAAAAAAAGAGACGCTACCATGAAACGCCCAATTTTGGCATAAAGGCAACAGCATTCGATTGCTCACATTGCTTGGATAAATCAATCACCCTATCGGCCAAATCAATCGTTTCTTGTCGGTGGGCAATAATGACCCGTGTGATTGGCATCTCTTTAATTGTTGCGTTGATAAGCTTCTCGGTATTCGAATCCAGATGACTGCTTGCCTCATCCAGGAAAAGTATTTTTGGGTTCACATATAAAGCCCTGGCCAGAAATATACGCTGCTTTTGTCCACCAGAAAGTGTCGTACCCATATCCCCAACCAGGCTGTTATAGGCCATGGGCATCTGAGAAATTTCATCATGAATGGCCGCCATTTGCGCCACCTGCTGTACCCGTTGCAGATCCATATCCGGATCTGAAAAGGCGATGTTTTCTGCCACTGAGCCAGCCACTAGACAATCTTCCTGCATCACAGCAGCGGTCTGTGAACGCAGTGAAGAGAGATCAATTTTGGAAATATTGCTTCCGTCGTATGTCACTTCGCCACTGGTGGGGGTTAATAGTCCCAACATCACTTTAAGCAGAGTTGATTTACCGCAACCTGAAGTACCAATAATCACCACTGTTTCCCCTGGCGAAATTTTGAAACTCAAATTTTTGAACACATAGGGTTCATTGTCGGAGTAACGATAGCTGAGGTTTTTGACCTCAATCTCACCTTGCAGAGGCTTGTCAAAATTAAAAATGTTACCACCGCTTGGCTCAGGCTCGGCATGAGCAATATCAGCAACTCGCTCCAGATCCACACCCGCTAACTTAAATTCGATAATAATGTCAATCAGTGCAGAAATCTTTTCATTAAATTGATTCTGATAAGAGAAAAATGCATACAACATACCGATGGAAAACACACTGGCCATAATCTCCTGAGCACCCAGCCAAATAATAAGCACTGTCGCGATGGGGAAGACGGTTTGGTTAATGGCTGCGAAAATAATCCCCAGCTTGCTTAGCTTAATCCCGGCATTTAGCGATGCGGCGTAATGATTCAGCCACATCGACTCGCGTTGGCTTTCTCGGGAAAACAGCTTGATGGTTTGCACTGCCCGAACAGTTTCCATAAAATTAGTGCTCTCCTTTGCCGCAAGCACAATCGATTCTTGCTTGTATTGCTCATTCAGACGGAAAGTCACGACGCGCAATACGGTGTAAATAAGCACCGCTGCAAGCACGATGAGCGTTAGTTTGGCGCTGTAGACAAACATCATCGCCAGCGTGGCTACCGCCATGATGCCATCAACGATGCTGGCAATCAGTCCCTCTGTAAATAAGGTAATTACGCTGCGAAGTGAACCAAAGCGAGAGATCACATCACCCAGGTGCCTCTTCTGAAAATAGTCCAATGGCAGCCGAAGCAGATGCCTTAAGGTATTGCCCAAGAGTTGCACATCTAAAGTAGAGTTCAAATAGAGGATGACCCAGGAGCGTAGTGCGGTTGAGGCCATTTGTATCAAAGCCAACATCCCGAAACCCAAAGCTAACGCCAGCAGTAAATCGCCGTCGGATGAGGCGATCACATGGTCAACCGTAATCTGCATAAAAAACGGTGAAACCAAGACAAAAGCTTGCAGCACCAATGACAACAGCAATATTTGAAACAGTGCCCGCTTCAAGCCGCTGGCCGACTTCAATAAATTGGAGATTTTAACCTTGCGAACGTCCGATTTCTTTTCAAATTGGGCATTGGGTGTTAGCTCCAGCGCAACACCAGTAAACGAGTCTGAAACCTCCTTTAGCGACAAGACGCGTCGGCCACGCGCGGGGTCATGAATGACAACACTATTGCCACGCACGGATTCAAGCACAACAAAGTGGTCCAGGTCCCAATGCAATATGGCGGGGCACTTCAGATTACAGAGCTGGTCTAGCTCCAAACGCAGTGCCCGCGGGGTAAACTGAACCTTGCCCGCCGCCTGAATCAAATGCTTCAGCGACACACCTTTTAATGAGCTGGGCAAATAGTGCCTGACCGCCTGGATGCCCATCTTATGGCCGTGGTAAGAGGCAACCATCGCCAAGCAGGCCGCCCCACACTCCGCCATCTCGGTTTGAAGAATGACAGGCAAACGCCTGGACGAGAACGAAAACTGCAATAGATCAACCGGGTTTCTCATTAACCGCGTCCTCTCAAGCTATACAAAGGCTCCAGCACCCAATCGATAATGCGGCTGCGGTCTCGAACGATATCGCCCTGTAACAACATGCCCACCTGTAAATAGTGCTCCCGGCCAAATGCGGTCACCGTCTGTTTATCCAGCTTAACCACCACTTTATAAACCGGCTCCTTCACCTCGACAGGCAAAGAGACCTCGCCTGGAATAATGATGTTGCCAGAGATCTGCGTCACCATGCCCTTATGCAAACCGAATTTTTGATAGGGAAAGGCATCGAAGCGAATCTTGACCTCCTGGCCCTCCTGAAGGAATCCGGCAGCCCGGGTGGGCACATAAAGGTCAACTTTTAGATCAACATCCTTGGGTAAAATGGTTAACAAAGGAGAATCCGGTTTGATGGTATCGCCCTCCTTATAAATGAGCGACGTGACTCGACCCGATGCGGGTGCCAAGATGGAGTAACTTTGATTGCCACGAATCTCGGCAAGGCGTTGCCGGAGTTCTGACAGTGACTTTTTATAAGAAAGTATGCTCTGCGACAGTTCAGCCGACAATTTCCTTAGTTCGGCACTTAGCTGCCACTGGCGGTTGCTTCGCTCGGTCAGACTCCGTTTCAACTGCTCTAGCCGTACCTGGCTGTCCAGATAGACTTGGTAGCTTTTTGTGTATTCCGTCTTAGGCACATATTGCTCTCCAGCTATTTTATCAAGGCGCTCAACATCCTCCCCATAAAGCGCAACGCGCTCTTCATGCAGAACGATCTCATTTTCTATTGATGTGATTTCCTGTTTGGTGTACTTCAGTTGACTCTGTAGATCAGACTCACGAAGTTGAGAGAGATTATTTTGTTCGTTAATTTGTGACTCGATGATAGCAATCGATATTTCCATCTCTTGCGCCACTAAGGCTTGTAACTTTTCTCCGCCATTGAGATGGCGCTCGGTTGATACAAAATAGATTACATCGCCTTTGTTAACCTCATCCCCTTCACCGATAGTCCGAGATACCACCACTCCACGCTGAGGTGCATACACCTTTACCAAGCCTGATTGGGGGTTGACCACGCCCTTGACGGTTTCCTTGTTGGCGTAGTGACC
>JAJRUN010000049.1 GCA_024277755.1 Gammaproteobacteria bacterium
AAACCTGAAATCGAGTGATGGATGTCATTACCACTCCAGGTCATCATCTGACGTTAATGTGGCATCTAGCCATTCGCTATCTGTTGCTTCTGAACCATTTGCCAAGATTGTTTCAATGGATTTTTTCCAGTTTTCTCTTGGTTTCTTTCTTGGCGTAACCAGAATCCCTTGATTTACTACCTGTATATCAAGCTCTTTACCCTCAAGATGGGCTTGCTGTATAAGTGGTTTAGGTATTCTGATGCCTTGAGAGTTACCGATTTTTACTAAATGTGCCATACCGCTACCTTATTAAATAAGTGAGCTTAATGTAATTATAATGTAATTACTTTAAGTTGCAATAGCGAGATTTAATTGCAGTTTTTTAAGAGCTAACGAGACCGTAGAAAAACGCCAAAAACACAAAACGCCTCACCCAGCCCATTTCCTAAATTACAAACCATTATCGAATTTGATATTGTCTTTCATGTATCATTCCTCCTGTTACCAGTTTAGAGATATGACACAGAATTCTGAACACCCCCTTTTTTGTACATTAAACAGTTTGATGATGTTTTTCATTTATTGTCTAAAACCCCATCACTTGGCAAGCACTGTGAATACATTAAAAAAGGCTATAGAAAATTCCCGCAAAGTAGCCATATGATTTTTTACCGAGAAGATGAAAATAGTAAAATTATTATAATCCGTATACTCCACAAAACATGGATGTTGAGTCTAAATTTTTACACACATAACGCGGTAATCCCCCCATTTATAGCCGCGCTAAAAAGTAGAGGTCACGTGGCTACTACCAACATATGTCTTGGTGGTAACCCTCCATTCGCCTTGTGAGGGCGTTCATTATTGTAAAACTCGCATGTTTTGACGGCCTTTTTGACATTTTTTGTTCTACCCAGCTCCATGACCTACCCGTCAATATCCAAAATTCAAGAATCCCATAAAACAGATGATAATCAATGTGATACCATAACTATGATGTTGTTTCACTGACTTTAGTTTGTACTGAACCTCTACTATTCGCGCCGTCACCAAATATCAACTCGCCTCCTAACACGCTTGACGATCGGCCTTTGGTGTTTTTCAAGGCAGATGTCAAATTGCTGTGTTTAGGGGGAAAGCACCCTGACAACACACCCTGAGGCGGGCAAGGTCCCAGGGGTGAGAGTTTTTGATTGACGACTTTTGCCTGTGTTTTTTGCTGCTAGAGCCTTGCACTAATGCCCATCGTTTTGACTGGCGATCTGAATCAGTAAAGCTGGCAAGGAGGTGTGCCCATCGCTTTGGCGGGTGCTTATTCGGCATCAATATCCTCAAACAGAATAGACGAGAGATAACGTTCACCCGAGTCTGGCAGGATGACTACGATTGTCTTGCCGGCGAATTCAGGTTCCTGTGCCAGGTGTTTGGCGGCGACGATGGCGGCGCCACTGGATATGCCAACCAGGATGCCTTCTTCGGTGGCCAGGCGGCGGGCGTAGTTAATGGCGTCTTCATTGCTGACCTTTTCCACCCGGTCGATTATGTCTAAATCAAGGTTGTCGGGCAAAAAACCGGCGCCTATGCCTTGTATTTTGTGCGGTGAAGGTTTGAGTTCATCACCGGCCAGGGTTTGCGATATGATCGGGCTGGCTTCGGGTTCAACCGCCACAGAGATAATCTGTTTGCCCTGGGTCTGTTTGAGATAACGGGAGATGCCGGTAATGGTGCCGCCGGTGCCAACCCCGGCAACAATGGCGTCGACATTGCCGTCAGTGGCGGTCCAGATTTCCGGGCCGGTGGTCTTTTCGTGGATTGCCGGGTTGGCGGGGTTGCTGAACTGCTGTGGCATGAAGTACTTACCGGGATTGGCGGCCATCAGTTCTTCGGCCTTGGCCATGGCGCCGGGCATGCCTTTGGCACCTTCGGTCAGTATCAGGTTTGCCCCCAGCGCTTTAACCACCTTGCGGCGCTCGATGCTCATGGTCTCAGGCATGGTCAGAGTGACCTTGTAGCCACGCGAGGCAGCCACAAAGGCCAGGGCGATGCCGGTGTTGCCACTGGTGGGTTCGATGATCTCCATGCCGGGTTTGAGTGCGCCGCGTTCTTCGGCGTCCCAGATCATGGCGGCACCGATGCGGCATTTGACTGAATAAGCCGGGTTGCGGCCTTCGATCTTGGCCAGCACGGTTGCTTTGCTGTCGCCAATGATTTTGTTGATTCGAACCAATGGCGTATTGCCAATCGATTGAGAGTTATCCTTGTAGATGTCCATCCCTATCTCCCTATGTTTGAATATGGCATGATGTGGTCAAATTTAAGATCAATCAGCTTAGCCTAACGTCCCCCCAGAGGCTAGGGCAGAGAGTTAAGGAGAATAATATGAAACGAGTGATTGTGGCGGCGGCTCTGGCATTGAGCACAAGCGTTGTTCAGGCCGATGATTTGGATTTGATTGGCAGTCTGAGTCAGAGCCAGTTTAAGGCTCTGTCAAAAGATCTGACAGCCGCGTTCAGCTATAAAGCGGGTGCGCCAGCCGAGTCACTGGGGGTGCTTGGTTTTGATGCCGGTCTGGCGCTGTCATCCACCAAACTGGAAAACACCTCAGCCTGGACCGCAGCGATGAGTTCCGGCGACACGCTTGACACGCTGGTGGTGCCTAAGCTGTATCTGCAAAAAGGCCTGCCCCTTGATTTTGATATCGGTGCCTATTATTTGAGTGTGCCCGGCACAAACCTTGAGGCTTGGGGCGGTGAGCTTAAATATGCCTTTATCAGTGGCAATGTGGCCTTGCCGGCAGTAGCGGTGCGTGCCGCTATCACCTCGCTGACCGCTCAGGATCAGCTTGAACTTAAAAGCCGCAGCCTCGACGTTAGTATTTCAAAATCAATCCTGTTTGTAACGCCTTATGCCGGGGTTGGCAGGGTCTGGGCAAACAGTAAACCGCTGGCTGCAACGGCCGTTGCAAGCAGTGTTGATATTTCTGAAACCAGGACGTTTGTCGGTGTCTCGATTCAACCGTTGTTTTTCAACCTGGCCCTGGAGCGTGATTCAGTGGGCGGGATCGCTTCGTATAACCTCAAACTGGGGATGGCATTCTAGAGTCTGTTAATACCCGGGTAATATCTGCCGGTGGCTGGCCAGTCACCGGCAAGCATTTAAAATTCCTGCCTCTCTGTTGTCTCTGTCAGCGTTTGCTGATGATAAAGGTGTCGTTATCGGTCTGTCTGATGAGACATTGCTAACTGACCCAGTTAAACCAGAGCGGGGTGGTGAACAGGCAGATAGCGGTGGTAATGGTGACGGCTAGGGCATAGAGGCCAGTGTGCAGGCCATAGCGATCACAAAGCACCAGTCCCAGCACCATGCTTGGCAGCGAGGCTTCGAGCACAACACCGGTCAGGGTCATGCCTCCAAGGCCGATGTTGCTTGCCACCAGGATCGCAATCAGCGGCATGATGCCTAGTTGCAGGGCAATCACCGGCAGCAGCAGGGGCAGGGTGTGGCGTTTCCAGGCTGACCATTGCAGGCTCATGCCTAGTGAGATCAGCATCAGCGGAATGACGGCAATGCCGAGCATACTCAACCATTCATCCAGCCACTCCGGCATCGGAACGCCACCCAGATTAAGACTAACGGCAAGAATGGCCGCCCACAGTGGCGGCACCTTCAGCAGTGTGGCAAAGGGGCTAACCTTTTCATTATTATTGCCGTAGGCGGCTGCCATCAGAATGCCGATGCTGAGCAGGATCGGGGTGCAGGCAAACAGGTCGTATTGAATGGCAATGGTTCGTGCTTCAGGGCCAAGCAGCTGCTCCAGCACGGGCAGGCCCATATAGGTGGCATTGGGAAAAGCTGCGGCCAAAATAAGCGCGCCGGCGGTTGGTTTTGAAGCCTTTTTGAAGGCGTAGCGATAGATCAGCCAGGCCAGCCCCATACAGATCAGCACACCACTAGCGGCGGTGGCCGAGATGCGAATTGAGTCCATGCCCAGCGGTGATTTCCACAACACATCCAGCACCAGTGCCGGCAGCAGCAGCACGTACACCAGGCTGGTGAGCGACTGGCGTGAGGTGTCGGCATGGATCCCCATCGGTTTCCAGATGCGCCAGGCGATGCCGCAGGCGATCAGGGCTGCCATTTGTGTGAAGACGTCGAACATAACTTGGTGACTGCCAGTGTTTGAATTGCTTGGTCGGGTTGGCAATTGTACTACAGACGTCCAAATCGCTCCTTTCTTATAAGTCTGTTTGAGAAAAACAGCTGGCTGCCGATAGGCATTCAGGGAGTTTTGTTAAAAAATGGATGGTTTTAGGGTGCGTTTAGGAATTTTCACTGCCTTGCTGATTGCAGGGGGCATTAGCAAGTCCGTTTTAGCGGCAGAGTCGCTTGAGGCCTTGGTCGAGACGGCTCAATATCAGGCCGCCTATGAACTGGCCAAGAGCCAGGAACTGGATCTGGCTGGTGAGCCGCAGTTTGATTTTCTGTATGGTTTGGCAGCGCTTGAGACGGGGCATCCGCAGCTGGCGGTGTTTGCGTTAGAGCGGGTGCTGGTTGCTGAGCCTCAAGATCATCGTGCTCGTTTGGAGCTGGGGCGAGCCTATTTTGCTTTAGGTGATTTTGAAAAATCCAAGGAATTATTCGAGCAGGTTCTGGCCGCCGACCCACCGCAGCGGGTCAAAGACAATGTGCAGCTGTTTATGGATAAACTGCAACAGCGCAGCAAACAACGTGATCGTCAGTTTTCCAGTCGTGTTGGTTTCAAGCTTGGTCACGATAGCAATATCAATAGTGCCACAACTCTGAATAGCATCACCCTGCCGGTTGGGCTGACCCTGGAACTGGATGACAGCAGTCGTGAATTGAGTGACAGTTTTGCCGCGCTGGATGCCAGTGTCAGATATCTGCAATTGCTGCGTAAAGACATGGGCTATTTTATTTCCGCTTCATTTAACGAGCATCAAAACACAGATTATGACGCGTTTGATACGCGGCTATTAGGGCTTAGCGGCGGCTATGTTTATCAAGCGAATGGATATAGTGTTCGGCTGCCGTTGCAATACCAGTATCTGCAAGTCGACGCCGAGTTTTTCCGTTCCAGTGCCGGGCTGGGGCTTGAGTGGAGCAAATCCACCCAAACCGGCAGCCAATTCATGTTGTTTTCACAATGGGCGCAGCAGCGCCATGCCGATGCCTACAATGTCCGTGACGTGGATCTTGGCCTGTTTGGTTTGGGCGTCTCGCACAGTTATCCATCTGCCCGGCTTGTGTTTAGCTTGAGCGCCTACAGTGCCAGAGAAAAGTCAAAACAGGCGGCGGGTGAACATTTTGGTCGAGGTTACAGGGGCTTGCGTCTAGGCTTGAACTGGACTCCCAGGCTGGCACAGCAGTTTCAGTTGGGGGTGACCGTGCAGCAGGTTGAACATGATGCTGTTCACCCTCTGTTTTCGGTTGTGCGTGAAGATGACTATGCTCAGGTGTCATTGGATTGGGTGTGGCGTTTCAGGCCACAGTGGTCTTTTAGTGCTGGCACCAGTTATAGCCAAAATGATTCAAATATCGACATCTATACCTATAAGCGTTCAGTGCTGTCGCTCGGTTGTGCCTATGACTTTTAATTTAAGAGTGCTGGCCGTGGACAAAGGCTCGTTTGTTGCGTCCGACATCAAGACCTTACGTGAGTCAGGCCGCAGTTTTGGCCAAGCCGGTTTATTTGAATCGGTACATGCCGATAATCTTATATGAATGATTGGATTTGGTCAGCAGGCATCCGTCCGCGGCAAAAGAGGCACTGTTATGAGTAACCATCAAAACCTGTCCCGTGTTATCAGCCTGATCGCAATACTGCTGGGTTTTATGCTGTGTTTGACCGCGCTGACGGCTGTGGCCGCTGAACCGGCAGGCTATGTGTTGATGGCCAAAGGCAAGGTCTTTGCCGTGCAGTCTGACAAGGTATTACGCCCTCTAAAACGCAAGTCAGCTTTTTATTCCGGTGAGTCGCTTAAGACAGAACAAAATTCTAAAGCGCAGGTGCGTTTTATGGATGGTTCTTTAATCTCCATGCGTGCCGGCACCGAGATTTATATCGATGAATTTCGTTTTCAGGGCGGTCAAAAGGGCGGCGATAAAAATATATTTACCCTGGTTAGTGGCGGCTTTCGTACCATCACCGGCAAGATCGGTAAAAAGAATCCAAAAAATTATCGGATGAAAAGTACGGTTGCCAGTATTGGCGTACGTGGCACGACCTATGAAGTTGTGATTGATAATGGCCTGAATGTTGCGGCCTGGCAGGGCACCGTTGTTGTTAAAAATGATGTGGGTGACATTACCCTGGGTGCTGAGGGTGTGTTTAATTTTGCCCATGTTGCTTCGCCGATGTTTGCTCCGAGCGGGCGAATGACTCCCCCTGCTGCGATTGCCAATGATAAACAAATAAAGTCTGATGCAGGCAGTGGCGAACAGGCTGGTGGCAAGGTAAAGGCCAAACAAAAGTCTGCTTCGAACCCTGTTGTTCCTGCTGCTCAGCAGCGACCGGCTGATACGGTTCCCTTGCCTGCTCCTGTGCCGAAACCTCCGTTTGTTACTCCGGAAATTAAGCCTGTGCTTGAGCCTGTTCCAGCTTTAGGTGAGTTTGTCCCTTCTTGTGATGATGGCGCGGGCACTGATGCGTGTTCGGATGATGCGGTTCTATTTGCCGCTGTTCGTGTAGACGAATTGGGGACGGCCCCCGCGACTGATCCCGTCACTGACCCTGTGATTGACCCCGTATCTGATCCCGTATCTGATCCTGTGACTGATCCTGTGACTGATCCTGTGACTGATCCTGTGACTGATCCTGTGACTGATCCTGTGACTGATCCTGTGACTGATCCTGTGACTGATCCTGT
>JAJRUN010000050.1 GCA_024277755.1 Gammaproteobacteria bacterium
CTCTCAAGTGACTGACGGGGCTAGTAGCGACTGCCCACTTTCTGCGAAAGATGGTCACGTCTCTCTGGCCCCTACCGAGGGCTTGTGCTACCCCGCTCGTTATTCGCATAGCTCTCCATGTAGCACGGCGTGGGCAGCGGTATGAGCTGCTGCATTTTAATTTAAACATCACACCTTCCCTGGCTATCGATATAAGCGGCGCTTAGAGAGCCTTTGATCAAACCTATGATGGCAAGGCTTACTATCTACCATTGAATCAGCACAAGCCCTTAGCAGGGCTGTTAGATATGCAGACTGCGCTTATCCACACCTAATGCAGCCTCATGCAAAGCCTCTGAAAGGGTCGGGTGTGCATGAATAGTGCGCGCCAGATCTTCACTGCTGGCCGAAAATTCCATGGCCACAACCGCTTCTGCAATCATCTCTGAGGCATTGGGTCCGATGATGTGAACCCCAAGAATAGTGTCGTCTTTGGCATCGGCGATGACCTTCACCATACCGCCGATATCACCCATGGCACGCGCACGGCCATTGGCCAGAAACGGAAACACACCTTCCTTGAAATCAACGCCTGATTTTTTCAATTCCTGAGATGTCTTGCCCACCCAGGCAATCTCCGGCCAGGTATAGATGATCCAGGGGATAGTGGCATAGTTGATATGACTGGACTCACCGGCAATATGCTCGGCAACGGCAACCCCCTCTTCCGAGGCCTTGTGCGCCAACATCGGCCCTCGCACCACATCACCCACAGCATAAACACCAGGCAGATTGGTACGACACATTTCATCAGCAACAATAAAACCACGCTCATCCATTTCCAGGCCAACATCAGCGGCATTCAAACCACTTGTATTAGGGCGACGCCCCGTGGCCACGAGAACCCTGTCAAACTTCAATTGTGATTCGCCTTTGCCATCCTCAATGGTTAGCGTTACCTGACGAGCACTGGCTTTAGCAGCAAGGGTCTTGGTACCCAGGCGAATATCCAGCCCCTGAGAAGTCAGTTCTTTCAACGCTGCGGTGGCCAAGTGGGTATCCACAGCAGGCAGAAATTCATCACGGCGAATCAATACTGTAACGTCCGCCCCCAGGCGACTCCATACACTGCCCAATTCAAGACCAATCACACCACCGCCAATCACCGCCAGACTCTTGGGCACTTCGTCAAAATTCAACGCGCCGGTTGAATCAACAATGCGCTTACCATCAACAGGCAGGGACTCAACGGTTGCGGCAACAGAACCGGTGGCAATAATAATATTGTCCGCCTCAACCAGCTCGGCCTTGGCCTTTTCTTACCTTTGGCATGCGGTGTAAATTCAACCTGATTATCAGCCATCAACTTGCCATGCCCTTGCAACCAGGTAACCTTGTTCTTGGCAAACAATGCCGCTACGCCACCGGTAAGACTTTGAGTAATTTCATCCTTGCGCGCCAGCATTTGTTTTACATCGAGACTGACACCTGTGGTCTTGATGCCATGATTATCAAACTCATGTTGCAGGCGATGATAGTGATGCGAACTATCCAGCAATGCCTTGGATGGAATACAACCCACGTTCAGGCATGTACCCCCCAGTGATGGTTTGTCATTAGGGTCTAGCCACTCATCGATACAGGCGGTTTCCAAACCCAACTGGGCACAGCGAATGGCTGCCACATACCCCCCCGGGCCACCACCGATGACAACAACGTCATAATGATCCATATTTATTTTCTCCTTTAAACCTGCAGCAACAGGCGGGCGGGATCTTCAAGCACTTCCTTGACCTTGACCAGAAACGAAACCGCCTCTTTACCATCGACGATGCGATGGTCATAAGACATGGCCACATACATCATCGGCCGGGCAACGATCTCACCATTTTCAACCACGGCACGCGGCTCGATCTTGTGCATGCCAAGAATCGCGCTCTGCGGTGGGTTCAAAATTGGCGTCGATAATAGCGAGCCAAAGGTTCCGCCATTGGTCAGGCTGAACGTTCCACCACTCAGGTCTTCCATAGACAACTTGCCTTCACGGGCCTTGCCAGCATATTCAACCACGGCCTGCTCCATCTCGGCCAGACTCATCTGATCGGCATCGCGAATAATCGGCACCACCAGACCACGCTCGGTACTCACCGCCACACCGACATCAAAGTAACCATGATAGATAATGTCATTACCATCAATAGAGGCGTTCACTGCCGGAAACTCTTTCAGCGCTTCACAACACGCCTTGATAAAAAATGACATAAAACCCAGTTTGATTTCATGTTTCTTTTTGAACAGTTCCTGGTATTTAGCACGCAGATCCATCACCGGCTGCATATTGACTTCATTAAACGTGGTCAGCATGGCGGTGGTTTGCTGCGCTTCCAGCAGACGTTCGGCAATGCGGGCACGCAGCCGCGTCATGGGCACGCGTTGTTCCGGACGACCACCCGCCCCCACCTCGGTGGTCGACGGTGCAGCGGGTGCAGCAACAGGCTGACTGGCCTGCTCGATATGTTTGAGCACATCGGCCTTGGTAATGCGGCCATCACGCCCCGTACCATTAATCGCGGTGGCATCAAGTTTGTGTTCCACAATCAACTTCCGCACCGCCGGGCTGAAATTCATCGCCGCTGCGGGTTGTTCTTCGGCAGCGGCAGGGCCTGCCGCCACCTCTGCCTTTTCAGGTTCTGCCACTGTTTCCGGTTCCGGCGTTTCTGCCGGTTGCTCAACAGACGAATCGACAATGGCCAACACTTCACCGCTTCCCACCACAGCACCGGACTCATGTTTGATCTCAGCCAGCAAACCGTCGTGCGGCGCCACCACCTCAAGCATGACCTTGTCTGTCTCGAGATCCACCAGATTTTCATCACGTTTGACGAAATCACCCACCTTTTTATGCCACTGGGCCAGGGTTGCATCGGCGACCGATTCTGACAGTACCGGTACTTTGACTTCAATCAGCATTTGTTGACTCCCTTCAATCTATATTCATTTTTTACGAGACTAAAAACACGCTCCAGTCTCATCATCTTTAATTCAATCAACTGTACGCAGTGTGCGTCCCTTGCCATCCACCTTGCCACTCAAAGCCGCACCCACCAGTTCAGCCTGGGCGGCCTTATGCGAATACAACAGACCTTCAGCGGGTGCGGCATATTCAGGCCGTCCGGCATAAAGTATTTCCTGTTTCGCTGTGGCCAGATCACGCAGACGAGAATGAATGAAATACCAGGCACCCTGATTTTTGGGTTCCTCCTGACACCAGACAATCTCTTTGGCCTTATTAAAACGCCCCAGTACGTCTGCCAACCGCTCTTCCGGCACAGGGTAAAGCTGCTCCAGTCGAACGATCGCCACATCCTTGATGCCTTGTTCACGGCGCTGTTCCAATAGATCAAAGTAGACCTTGCCGGTGCAAACTACAATCCGTTTGACCTGAGCCGGTTTTATCGTGTCAATCTCATCGATCACTGCTTCAAAATTACCCTTACTCAAATCTTCAAGGGTCGAAACAGAGAGTTTGTGACGCAACAGACTCTTGGGCGACATGACGATCAAAGGTTTGCGATAAGGGCGTATCACCTGACGTCGCAGCATATGAAACATCTGTGCTGGCGTGGTGGGATAAACCACCTGCATATTGTCACAGGCACAAAGTTGCAGATAACGTTCCAATCGCGCCGAAGAATGCTCCGGCCCCTGGCCATCATAGCCATGTGGCAACAGCATCACCAGGCCACACAGGCGACTCCACTTCACTTCACCGGCACTGATAAATTGATCGATGACAACCTGAGCACCGTTGGCAAAATCACCAAACTGCGCCTCCCAAATCACCAGTTCGTCTGGCGAGGCCGTGGCATAACCATATTCAAACCCAAGCACCGCCTCTTCAGATAACAAGGAATCAATGACACGAAAGTGAGCCTGATCCTCAGCCAGATTAGATAAGGGCACATAGGATTCACGCTGTTTCTGATTATGAAAAACAGCATGACGATGAAAGAAAGTACCACGACCACTATCCTGCCCGGACAGGCGTATCGGATACCCCTCCTGCAACAGGCCGGCATAGGCCACATTTTCAGCAAATCCCCAATCAACCGGCATTTCGCCGCTGGCCATCTTGCGTCTGTCATTCATTATCTTGGCGGCACGGGAATGCAGCTCAAAACCCTCTGGCACCGAGGTCAGCTTTTCAGCAAACTGCCTGATCTGCTTTAGTGGTATTGCCGTTTTGGCCGCATCACTCCAGTGAACATTTTTATAGGGCGCCCAATCAACAGCAAACTCTTTTTCCACCTCATCGGTCAACTCACGCGACACCAACTTACCTTCATCAAGCATGTTGCGATAATCATCCAGCATGGTCGCTGCATCGGCCTCATTTATCACACCTTCATCAAGCAGTTGTTTGGCGTATAAACTAACCGTGGTTTCGTGCGCACGAACCTTCTGATACATCACCGGTTGAGTGACAGCAGGTTCATCAGCCTCGTTATGGCCATGGCGGCGATAACACACCATATCGATCACCACATCGCGATTGAACTGCTGGCGATAATCCAGCGCTATCTGGGTGACATAAACCACTGCTTCAGGGTCATCACCATTAACATGAAAGACAGGTGCCTGAATCATACGGGCAACTTCTGTGCAATACATGGTCGAACGCACATCAAGTGGATTGCTGGTGGTAAAACCAATTTGATTATTGATAATGATGTGCACCGTGCCACCCGTGGTAAAACCACGCGCCTGGGACATATTCAGTGTTTCCATCACCACACCCTGACCGGCAAATGCGGCATCACCATGGATCAATATCGGCAGCACCTGACTGCCGGTAATATCACGACGCCGATGCTGGCGGGCGCGCACCGAGCCTTCCACCACCGGGTTAACAATCTCCAAATGAGATGGATTAAAGGCTAACGCCAGATGCACCGTGCCCCCCGGCGTTTTCATGTCGGATGAAAAGCCCTGGTGGTATTTCACATCACCGCAGCCACCACCACTAATGTCACAGACACCTTCAAATTCCTGCAACAGATGGGCCGGATTTTTACCCATGATATTCACCAGCACATTCAAACGGCCACGATGCGCCATGCCAATCACCGCTTCTTTCACATGCTGACTGCCGGCACGCCAAATTAACTCATCCAGCAAGGGAATCAGACCTTCACCGCCTTCCAGGGAAAAGCGTTTCTGGCCCACATATTTAGTGTGCAGATATTGTTCCAGCCCTTCAGCACAAATCAGTTTGCGCAGAACATGGCGACGCATCTCAGGGGAAAATTTGGGTTTGCTGCGACTGCCTTCCAGCAACTGCTGTATCCAGCGTTTCTGAATGGTATCGGTGATATGCATATACTCGGCACCGATAGAGCGGCAATACGTCTCCTGCAGGTGAGACAGAATCTCACGCAGTTTGGCCTGTGGCACACCTACCAGAGAACCGGTACTGAAAACCGTATCCATGTCCGCCTCGGTCAGGGCATGAAATGAAGGATCCAGTTCTGAGATTGCATTTTGTTCCTGCAACCCCAGCGGATCAAGAATCGCCTGTTGATGACCTCGAACACGATATGCGTTAATGAGTTGCAACACCGCAACCTGTTTGCTGGCAGCCACGGCCACAGCTGCACCCGAGGCATTGGTTGATGTCACACCGCGATGTGAGTGCGCCAGTTTATGAAATTCTTCCTTAATCGCCGTATGACTGACATCCGTTGCAACCGGACCTGAGTCTAACTGCAGCTGGTCAAAATAATCATGCCAGCGCGGTTCAACCGAGGCCGGATCCTGCAGATAACGTTCATAGAGTTCTTCTACAAACGCTGCATTACCACCAGACAAATAGCTTTGCGCCAAAAGACGCTGATAACGATCCTTCGAGTTTTCTTGGCCCATATCCCTCATTCGCCTATTTCTGCTTGCTCTCCATACACTTAGTCGTCAAAGTTAGACAAAACTCAAGCGCATAATAAAAACTTTTTTGGAAAACAACTGTTATCACCTGTGCTGGGGCATCTAAACCTCAATTCACCAAACACCAAATAGTCAAAAGGCCCATAACCTCTGGGGTTGGGCCTTTTAAAAACACCACAAAAAAACGACTTAAATAGCAGCGTCGTCTTCCTCACCAGTACGAATCCTGACGATGCGTTCAATCGGGGTAATAAAGATCTTGCCGTCACCTATTTTGCCTGTCCGGGCTGCCTCGGTAATCACCTCAACACAGCGATCCACCTGATCTTCAGCCACCACCGCCTCAATCTTGACCTTAGGCAGAAAATCAACCACATACTCGGCACCACGATACAGTTCAGTATGGCCCTTCTGGCGACCAAAACCCTTTACCTCAAGCACTGTCATGCCAGTCACACCAATCTCAGACAACGCCTCACGCACATCATCCAGCTTAAAAGGTTTAATGATTGCTTCGATCTTTTTCATGGGTATCCCCTAGCCATTTATTATGAATCTATTCTGCCACCGTTGAACAAAGATTGGCAGAACTTATTTATATCCGGAGGTAATCGGGTAACGACGGTCACGACCAAAGGCCTTACGGCTGATACGAACCCCTGGCGGAGCCTGACGACGTTTGTACTCATTGCGCATCACAAGTTGCGCAACACGGCTGACGACTTCCTCATCAAAACCTTCAGCAACAATATCCTCGACACACATATCATCTTCCACATACATCTCCAGCACCGCATCTAGCACCTCATAAGGCGGCAAGCTGTCAGAGTCCTTTTGATCAGGCGCAAGCTCAGCCGATGGCGGTCGCTCAATCACCCGCTGCGGAATCACCGCCGAGAGTGAATTGCGATAGTTCGCCAAACGATAAACCAGCAGCTTAGGCACATCCTTGATCGGCGCGTAACCGCCAGCCATATCACCGTAAAGCGTGCAATAGCCCACCGCCATCTCGCTCTTGTTACCTGTGGTCAGCACCATTTTGTGCTTTTTGTTCGACTGGGCCATCAGCAACACCCCACGACAACGGGCCTGAATATTTTCCTCTGTTGTATCCCAGGGTTTATCCTCCAGATCATCTTTGAGCAGATCCAGAAAGACATTAAATGCGGGTTCAATGGCGATGGTATGACACTCAACCCTCTGCACCCGAGCCTGAAGCTCAGCATCTTCCAGGCTCATGTCAGCGGTATAACGCGACGGCATGCGCACGCCCTCAACCCGCTCAGGGCCAATGGCATCCACGGCAATCGCCAGGGTCAGGGCCGAATCAATGCCACCGGACAGACCAATCACCACCCCCTTGAAACCGTTCTTTTCGATATAGTCGCGTGTCCCCAGCACCAACACTTTGTAAACGCTGGCCTCAAGCGACAACGGTTCAACAATCCTGGCTGGCACAGGCTTGATCTGATCGCCCGTTTCAAACTCAGCCAGATACAGACCTTCAGCGCAAGACTCACCCCGTTGCGTCACCGTGCCGTCAGCCGCCATCACAAACGACTGGCCATCAAACACCAGCTCATCCTGCCCCCCTACCAAATTGCAATACACAATCGGCAACGCCGCCTCTTCAAGCCGGTCACGCATGGCCGCCTCACGCTCCTGCCACTTGTGAATATGAAACGGCGAGGCATTGAGATTCAACATCAACTGCGCACCCGCCTCAGCCGCCTGAGCCATCACACCGGGATGCCACATATCCTCACAGATACTGATAGCGCAAGAGACACCCTTGAGATCAAACACCGCCGCCTCGGTGCCCTCGTGAAAATAGCGCACCTCATCAAAGACACTGTAATTAGGCAGATACTGCTTACGATAAACAGCATGGATCTCGCCATCATGAATCAAACCAGCGCTATTGAACTGGCCATCCTCAGTGACCTCTGGATACCCCACCAGCATCGCAATGCCAGTGACCTCCATAAGCCTATCCAAACCATCCAGCACCCGATGCTGCAAACCAGGACGCAGCAACAAATCCTCCGGCGGATAGCCTGTCAAGCTCAGTTCAGGGAATAACACCAAGTCAGCCTGCAACTCATCACGGGCCTGCTCGGCAATAGATATAATTTTCGAAACATTATTGGCAACATCGCCCACCAGAAAATTCTGTTGGGCAATGGCGATACGGAGAGATTCAGACATAGGTACCAAACGGGTCAGTGTTCGCGATTAGAATGAAAGAATTCTATCACCCTCTACTTGGCTTGTCAGACAGCCGCTTTCGATCTGAGGCGGCTACCACCTTAGCATCAGGCATCCACCTGCCAATCCAAACACGCTGAAGTCATATATGCCGGCAGCAAAAAAACAACTACCCTCTAGGTTAAAAGCCTTTTGCTTTTGTAGTGATCAGCAGCAGGAGTTTTCATGCACTGTTGTTTAAACCTTATGATGGAAAATAACAACGCGTCTCGTCCAACCAATTATTTAAATTCTCAGTGGTCACATTACCGCCATATTCAAAACTTACCGTGATTAATGGATGCATGATTGCAAGACTTAAAGGAATGACTTTGACCCGAATGGCTCTCTCCTCGCAATGACACCTATTCGGAGACCCCTTAATTAACTGTGGCCGCTGCGCAATGAACGAGGAATCCTTTGACTTAAGGCTGCCTAACCCGCAAAAAGCTGGCGAACTTAGGCAGGCCCTTGGCTGTCTTGGCGTAATACTTGTAGGTCACCAGCGCACCAATTGGCGGTGGCTGGCGCCGCTGTTGGTCGCTAAAGCCGGTGCCGAGGCGAAAACGTAGCTGGTCTGCACCCTCCACCAACAGCGCCCCCAACATACCGCGATATTTACCCTTGCCGGGCAAATGGCCAACCACCCGCGCCTCGGCATCTTGATAGCGCTTCACCTTGAGCAGATCACTGCTACGCCCGGCTCGATAATACGAGCTGCCTCTATGCAGCATCAACCCCTCTCCACCGGCAGCAACCACCTCGTCTAAGCGTGCCATCAAAGCCTGATGAGCAGACACCCGAGACTGTTCGACCAAGCCAATAACTGGCGAATCAATACCGCTGAACAGCACCTTAAGCTTCACCACCCGATCGCTAAAGCTCACCTGCGGCACGACCATATCAAACACCATATAACGCACATCCCGCCAGCCAGAACCTGGCTCGGCATCGCGGACAATCGTCATCAAATACTCAAACCGACCCCGGCCAGCCCACAACTCACCATCCAACGGCTGAGACGGCAAGTCAGCCAAAAACCAATCCGGCGCCTGATAGACATGGCCTTGTTTAGAGAGTAGCTGTTTGCCATCCCAATAGGCACGCACCCCATCGAGCTTCTCGCTCAACCAGTAATCCTGTAGATCAACACCTTGTTTATAGACATGAGCCAGGGGAAGTTCGGGGGCATTAGGGGCGGCATGTAGCCACGGGCTGACCAGCCACGCTAGCAACAAAAACAGTAGTCTTATTTGCTTTAAGTATTGCAGCACCCTTACCTCCATTGATTCCCGAGCAAATGTTGAGCCTTATCTTGGCTCGATGTACATCTTCACAGTTAAGCGAAAAAATCACCACGGTTAAAGTGTGAGGCCGGCGGTTTTGAGCGCGGCCAAGAACGGTGAAGACAAGGCGATTCTAAAAAATCGTAACAACGTTTATGAATTAGCTAAATCCAGAACGCTGGTCTGGAAATACACGAGACTGGAATCCGATCAGCGATGTTACGTTGAACCCGGATAAGGAAGAGACAAAAGAAGTGGCTTGATTAAAAAAGGCGACAACTACCTTGAAAAACACCGCTAGTAGCGACTGCCCACTTTCTGCGAAAGATGGTCACGTCTCTCTGGCCCCTACCGAGGGCTTGTGCTACCCCGCTCGCTATTCGCCTAGCTCTCCATGTAGCGCGGCGTCGGCAGCGGTATGAGCTGCTGCATTTTAATTTAAAGATCACACCTTCCCTGGC
>JAJRUN010000051.1 GCA_024277755.1 Gammaproteobacteria bacterium
AAAAACCGGTATCAAATATGACTTTCGGTTGGTTTGATGCTGTCATAGCGTGTCACTTGGCGGAACGACCCTTGAAAGCAGGTCGCTCAGGTCTTTGTTGATGCCGGCCGACTCCAGAGTCGTGGTCTTGAAACGGCAAGAGGTGTAATGATGGCTTTGACGAAAGATTTTAAGAACACCATTCAGGCACGCGCCCAACGGGATCCCGCGTTTCGCAAGGCCCTGCTGCAAGAAGGGGGCGAATGCCTGCTTGCCGGTGATGTCGATATCGGCAAGGCGGTGATGCGCGACTATATCAACGCCACGATCGGATTTAAGGAACTGTCCCGGGTCTTCGACAAGTCGAGCAAGAGCCTCATGCGTATGTTCGATCCGAAAGGGAACCCCCAGGCGAATAACCTGTTTGCGGTGATCGGTTATCTGCAGGAGCAGGAAGGCGTTCACCTGGAAGTCAAAGCCCGGAAGGTTGCCTAAGGTGATGTGTATCAGTGTTCAATCGATAATTTTTTTGAGCATTTTGAAGGGTTTTCTGGGCATGGTATTTTCTGGCGCGTTTAATCATAAGAGCGGCGATACCATGGGAGGCGAATTGGCGCAGTCATGGTATTGATGACGTTCAGATTCCTCTTCTCGTGCGACATAATTAACGAGTTGAAACCTCATGAACGGCTGGTGCTGGTGCGAGGTCAGGGTGTTTTTATTTCCGGTTATTTGGGGCTATGAAAGCTGCCCGATCGTTCTTTTTGGCGTTCCATGTTAGGTAGCCAAATCACACATCGACAGCCGGGAAAAAGGGACTTATTCTTCCTGTGTAGGGGCGTCCGCAGTGGACGCCCCAAGCGAACTTCGGGAGGCTCCAGTCATGAACAGGCGATTCGCAACACCATTGATCTTTGTTTTCTCTGTCTTGTTACTGCTGATAGCAGGTTGTGCAGGCACCAACTTTGAATTGGATTCCGCTAAAAAGACCAACCATCTCCAACCGGGCATGGCTTATGCCGAGGTGGTCTCGATACTTGGCGAACCCAAGCAAACCCAGGTCGTTGGTGAGCGGCTGGTTGGACGCTGGATATTGCAGGAAAAGTGGGTAGGCTTTGTGCCCTATGACATGGTTTTTGACCCCAAGACCCGGCAGCTGGTTTCATGGTCACGCAACGAAAAATATTTCGAGGAAAGCCAGAAACAGTTACAGGTCATCTCTGATGTGCTTGTGCAAGGTATGGAAGAGGCGTCTTCTGGTGGTGGTACATCACTCACCGGCCCTAACGATGCAAATCTCCAGCGTCAGTTTGCAGTCAAACTGTACCGGTTTTCCGCCGTCGGCGGTGGTCAGACCGGTGGCAGTGAAACCAGCATCACTCTTTGCGCTGACGGCAGGATGTTTTCGTCCGGTGAAAGCGGCTACAGCGGCGGGGGCTGGGGTACTGCTTCGCAGAGTGGCGATGCCGGTCGCTGGCGCATTCAGGGCAACATGCAGCAGGGAAAGATCGTTACGGTGCAGAGTGGAAAGGCGTGGGAATATGAATATTCGCGTGGGAGCGATTACGTGGTGCTGGGCAGTACGAAGTACGCGATTTCCGGGCGTTCGGGTTGTTAGAGTGCTGGATTGTTCCAATGCGGCGGTTCCTCAGAACCGCCGCGCCGTTGTGGCTCGCTTAGGCGGACTTTGCACGTCTTCCGAACCCAAGTCCTGCAAGTCCGATGCTGAACAGTGCAAGGACGGCGGGTTCGGGTACGGTTACGGCGGCGTCAGTATGCAGTGCCCAACTGCCTAGGCCGCTGATGGCATTGGGTGCGGCTGAGGCCGATAGATTCCAACTGGAAGCGTCGGTAAAAAAGACGTCAGAGTATCCAGTGCCGATAGGCAGTCCGATAAAAAAATCGGTAATGGTTGCTGCGGTTACGGTGGAGTTGATAAACAAGTCGTCACCGAAGGGATCCAGGCTGTCGAGAAGGTTGAAGTTGCCGATGTCCAGATCTACGAGTTCGTAGTAGATAGCCGTCCTAGGGCCGATGCCGGTCACTTTGACAGTGGCGGACACCGCGTCGCCATCATTGAGAGAGGCATACAGGCAATTCCCGGTGCAGGTTCCAGCGAAATCGTAGAAGGCCGTTACGGTTTCCTGTACCCAGCTGCCGCTGCCGCTCTGGGCAAGAGGGCTCGCGGACAAGGACATATACCAGTCGGTACCACTTGAACCGGGCATGTTAAAGAGATCCGAATACCCTCCGCCGCCGGTTGGGTTACGAATGGTGATATCCGAAAATGTAGATCCTGAGGTGTTGGCTATGATGTATCTTCCGTCCCCTAGCGGATCTTTGGAATTCAGCACAGTAGTATTGCCGATCGACAAATCCACGGCAGAGAAATCTGCTGCCGTCAGGGCACCGCTACTATTTACCTTTACGGCGCCGGATATGCTGTCGCCATTCGCCAGGCCGATATAGTTGCACTGGTCATTGCATGTCCCGGTCAAGCTGTAGATCGTCGTTGCATCAGCACTCTCGACAAAGCTAAGTGATGTGGCAACAAGGATCGCCAAAGAACAAGACGCTTGTTTTAGCGTTGAAACCATTGGCTTTAACATCTGTTATTCCTCCAATTCTTTTCTCACTTTTAAAACGCTCGACCCAACTTGAGCCGGGTGACCGCTACATAAATTTCAGGCATAAAACACGCCAAAAAATTAACTTGACCGAATATCAAAGAGTTACGCAATTCACTCTGAGGGTGACTTCATGACGGTGTAAAGAACGCCGACAGGGGCGCTTCAATCGCTGAAAGCAATGTATACACAGCGTGAAAAGCAAAGTGTTTTTAGTTGATTCACTTCCTTTCCTTTTATAGTTTTTTTGCAGTGTAAAAAATTCCGACTTACTGGGCATCCGTGGCTAGCACGGGGAATTCCTCACAGCTGGCACGCAACTGAGGAGGAGCCGATTATCGCCCCTGTCGCGTTTGTGCCTGGAGTATTGTCTGATCTTCGTGCGGAACCTGAAACGGTTCTAAGCGCAGAGATTGAGCAGTTGCAGCGCCAACAGTTACCGCCAATTTTTGAACTCAAAAGCTGGACTCATCGTTATGTTAAACAGACTCAGCGCGGCTCGTTGAGATTTAGAAAAAATATTGTTTTATCAAACGTGGTTTTGTCTATGTATGAGCGTCAGGCGCTGCCCTCCTTTACGCTTGTTTACTGGATTTCAGATCCCCTGTCGTTGCCTTTGCTTGCATTTTCAGAGAAATCTTTTCCCCGGGGGGGATCTTGACTATATCGGTAGCAATGATTACCCGTTTGCCCTGGATTTTCATGCTGGCTTCTACCTTGTGGAGGCCAGGTTCGAGTCCTATAAACGCACAGCTCTCCTCGTGTGCCGGGATTATTTCTTCGATTTTACTATCGACGGAAACCTTTATTTCATTGCTCTGCATATTGTCGGCACGCACGCTGACCAATAATGCACCTGCACGTTCCTGTCTCTCGGTGTCTGCAATTTTCTTTTCAAACTGTTCTTCCTTGGCCTTGAGGCGTTTCCCCATGGCGGCGACGGCGGTTTTAAAATCTTCTGCCCAGGTTTGTGTCTCTTTTCCTACCAGTTCATGCACGGCTAGAATGAACGCTTTGAATGACTTTAGTGCGGCAATCTCAGCTACAGCCTTTTTGTCGGCGGAGGTGATTCTTTCCAGCTCGATGCGTATTATCTTCCAGTCATAGCGGTAGGCGAGGATCAATTCTTTGATTTCCATTTCGGTAGCTAGATAGCGCATCCATCCTTTGGAGAGCAGAAATGTCTTATCGCAGGAGTAAAGCAGTCCCGCCGCAGCTAAGATAATGTAGCCGAATTTTTCCGATGCCATGCCAAATACCTGCTCACCGAGTAGTCCAAGAGGTGTCAAGGTGCCGACAAAAAGAAGGGTAAAGGTTAGTAGTCGTATTGCCCGGGACAGTTTGCGGTAACGTGTTTTTCGTACCTGATACCAACGGATGTCACATTCGGCTCGCTTCACGGTCAGCTTGTAAATTTCATCGAGTTGGTTGAGACGATCTGCATCATCACTGCCGCTCAATGTGACTTCATCAATCTTTCTAAGAATTTCCAGCGCCTCACTCATGAGTGGTTCCCCCGCTTAAGTTGGATTGCTTTTTTGTTGGTAAGTAAAGCCTATTTCTTTTGCTTGTTCAGTCATAATCTTATACCCAAATTTGCGCACGGTCTGAAATTAGTTGCACGGGAAAGTCGGGGTTTTATGGGCGAGTGAACGCCTTTCGGCATTGGGCTGTTGCTTTGCTTCTGTATAGACTTTTGTTGCTCATTGTAAAGGTGTCGGTATGGGCGGTGATGGTCGCGCTGACTGTGTCGGCATAACACTGGCAGTAGGGTTCTTTTTTGCTTCTTCGCTCACACAGATTGTTGTATTGGTGAGAGGTGCCAGGATGACGGCCTGGCTGGGTTCTGGCCCCTGGGCTTGGCGTTTTTCCATAAATTTGCTGGCCAGACATTCGCAGTCGTATTGTTTTCGGTATTTCGGGTTTTCGTAACACATGCTTTGGACATCTTCGGCCTCCCTGATCAGGCTATTTGCTACGGCATTACTGGTTGATGTTGGTGTGTTGCTCAGTGCTGTTTTGTATTCGTCTATTGAGACTTTTTTTGTAGAGTTTTGTGCGCTGTTTAAAGGGCAGGTTAATGTTATGGGAAGGGAGGCGTCGCAGTCTGAATTGCGCGTTTTGCGTGCGGCTGCCGTCAGGCACGGCCTTGCGGGCCAGCTCTTTACCGTCCAGTGATACGCTGACCAGTTCCTGTATTTTGCCCCGTGTGCTGCTGAAAATGATGCGGTTTTTGTCGGCTAGTGCCAGGTAGAGTCCGCTGGCATAGGGGCGTGTCGACCAGGCTGCTTGTTCCTCGTTGCCAAAATTACGGTTCTCGGCGCGGATTTGGCGTTCATCGGCAAAGAAACGGCTCAGTTTCTTTGACTGCCCGGTGGTTACATCATAGAGCCAGGTGCCGATGTCGTTCAGCCCTCCTTTCCAGCGGGCATAGACATAACGGTTTTCATCGACCCAGGTTATATGCCCGTGCCCTGGCTGGGTTACCGGTTCTATCGGCAGTGCTGTGGCCGTGCCTTGCAGGCGGTCGATCCGGTAACGCTTTATGAGCGGGCGCTTGTTCATCACGGCATCTTGTGACGGATAACCCTGGTAGACAATGTCCAGATAACGGCCCCCCGGTATGTCACGGAAGCCTTTGTTGTGGATGCGGATGAAGTAGGGCAGGTCGCTGACGACTTCCGGAAAATCGGTGGGGGTGATTCTGTTTCGCTGGCCCAGGTCATACCAGCCGATGGGCGTCCAGAACAGGTTGCGATCAATCCAGAAGCGCACACGAATATGATCAGGCAGTGGGTCGGATTTCAGCTTGCCGGTGTAGTTTCGGATATCGAATGTGGCGTCCATGTCAAAGGTGTCACCGCGACGCAGATCCATGACATGGAGCTGGCTGACACCACCCTTGGCTGAATAAATCATGCGGCCGTTGTCATCCTTGAACAGGAAACAACCATCGGGACTGCCCTGTACGCCTCGGCTAAGCACCTTGTTGCCTGCCATTTCGAGCAGGTTGCCGTTTTCAGTGTTAATGCGCAGGTAGGGCTTGTCGGTTGCCTGTGGGCGAAAGAAGTAGAAATGCTGATCGCACCAGGTGATGGGTTCAAGGTTGTTGAGCAGGCCTATCTGAGTAAGGTTTTTTGCCGGGGTGACGGTGTTGCCTGACCAATCGATGCTGCCGCCCCACAGATCGCCATCTTTGAGACTGACGTAGCGGGCCAGATCGGCTGCCACCCAGGTTTTTGCAGCGGTTGCAGCCAGCGGGGTCAGCGAGGTACGTTTGGGGTCATTTGTATGAACATCACGGGCGAGGTAGGCACCAAAAGGGGATACGCCGAGTTCATAATTGCTGTCAATGGCCCAGAAACGGCCTGGCAAGTTCTTGACCGGCACCAGCGGCCGGTTGCCCCAGTGGTTGCTGACCTGTTCGAGGGTGTTGATATCGATCAGCATATTGCCCAGTTGCGCGTAATCGGACATATCACCCTTGAATTTCCAGGGGGCTGCTTCGCGTGCGAATTCATTTTTCAGGGCTGTGTTTTCATCCTTGACCAAAGGGATAACGGGGCCGTGCCTGATGACGAGTTGCTTGTCTTTCAGTGCTACGCTGTACAGAGCGGCTGGAGCCCCCTTGCCAGAAGGGGTGTCGCTTTGATACGCAAGGTGAGCGTCTTGCCGGTGCCGGTCAGAACAAAGGGGTTGTTCAGGTCCTGGTAGGGGCGCGTGAGAGTGCCTTCGAGTGTTTGTGCGTTGACTTGTTTGAGATGACGTAGTATCACCGGCGAGCCTTGATAGGCGCTGTATGTCTCTCGGCCCCAGATCTCGCCCTCAGCGCCATATTCGCGCCAAAGCTGTTCCAGTACGTCCGGCTCGCGGTTTTGTGGTTGTGTCGATCCAGTGCTGACGGTGGCGGTTTTCTTTTGATGATCCACAGTTAAACCGGCTGTTTTGGTTTTCTTCTGTAGGCTTAATGGTTTTTGCGCTGTAGCGGATGCATCTCTGACGATGAATGTGTCAGAGGAATACTGGCTCAGAGGTACTCCGGCCTTGCCCGGGGGGATGGGACTTAGCATTACTTTTATCTGGGTGACTCCCATGACAGCGGCAACCACGGCCACGCCCTGCAATTCGATGACATCGCCCTGTTTGTGATTTGCCTGGATGATAATTTTGCCGCCCTGGCGGCGGCCGGTGTCGAGATACAGCGGTTCTTTGAGTCTGGCGGATATTGTGAGCGTTAGCTGTTCATAGCTAACCGGACCTTGCTGGCCTTGCTGGAGGGGACTGTGGGACCAGTCAGCAAGTTCAAAAAATGGGGGAAGTTGCTGGCGCAAGGCCTGTTCTATTTCCGTTTTCTGGTCTGCTGGGAGCGCTGCATAAGCCATTGGGGATAGAGTGGAAACGAGAATGAGTAGTGTCACAATGGTTTGAACAACAGATAGGACGAACGTCTTTGCCGACGTCAGCGAATTTTGCATGCGAAAACCCTCAATGTGTGGTTTATGTTCAGTGACTGCTTGTTGCGCAGAGAGCAGGCGTATGTTCATTTGTTTGGTTTTCAAGAATAACTGGCAGGTGTGAATAAGCCAATACGGGGGGGCGTGTAATAATGATACTAACGAAATATTTTACGGGTATCATTCGAGCCGAGAGGGGAGGTTATACAGGGTGTTTTTCATGCGACCAATGGTTATTTGTTCGGCAAAATCTGCGCCAGAAGGTTCTTTATCTCAGCCTAATGTTATGATTGAGCGGTGTTATTCTGCCTTGAATCCGTCACTGTGAGTGCTTTGGAGTCCCCAGACCTGCATTGGATGCACCATGCTTTAAGCCTGGCTGAACGCGCTGGACGTGAAGGTGAAGTGCCAGTGGGGGCGGTGCTGGTTCGGGAGAATAAAATAATCGGTGAAGGTTGGAACCGGCCAATCCAGTGCAATGATCCCTCAGCCCATGCCGAGATTCAGGCTCTGCGTGCCGCAGGTGACAGCATCGCCAACTATCGGCTTTGTGATACGACTCTCTATGTCACTCTTGAGCCTTGCACCATGTGCGCTGGTGCCATTATTCATGCACGGGTCAAGCGAGTGGTGTTTGGTGCCTATGATCCTAAAACCGGCGCTGCAGGCAGTGTTTTTAATGTGCTCAATTCAATGTCATACAACCATTCGGTTGAGATTGCTACTGGCGTTTTACAGCCACAGTGTGCCGCCCTGCTAACCAGTTTCTTCCGTGCTCGCCGCAGTCGCGGCTGATTATTTGATATGTAAGGGCACCTCTATTAATTTGTGAGCGAGCATCTGAACCCCCCAATCTGCCTACTCGGAATTAATAGAGGTGCTCTTGATTTTGATTTAACACTTTCATGTCGTGCGGCTTGCCTGTTATTTTTAACTGGTAATGCATTTTGTTGGTGTATTTTTTGATGTTTAGGATTGCTTGACGTATGGAATATGGTTATCTGAATGAGATTTTGATTTTGTTCGCCGTCGCTGCGGTAGTGGTCGGGACTTGTCTGCATTTTAAAGTGCCACCCATTCTGGGTTATCTGGTGATTGGTGTGATGGTTGGTCCTTTTGGTTTTGCGATTGTTGCAGACACCGAACATACCCGTGCCCTGGCTGAGTTTGGCGTTGTTTTTCTGTTGTTTACCATTGGTCTTGAATTTTCACTTTCGCATCTGATCCACATGCGTGGTGCAGTGCTGGGGCTGGGGGGAGCTCAGGTCATTGGTACGACGTTGATTGTAACCATTATTGCGGGTTATCTGAATTTGAGTCTTGAGGCCTCCCTGGTATTGGGGGGCATCATTGCCATGTCGTCTACGGCCCTGGTGATCAAACAACTGACCGATCAGGTTGAATTACACACACGCCATGGTCGTAATGCGGTGGGCATTCTGTTGTTTCAGGATCTAATGGTGATTCCGTTCCTGATTTTGGTTTCAACGCCTGCTGTGGTGAATGGTGGAGGCGCCATCAATACCGTATTGATTGCGTTTGCCCAAGGTGCCCTGGCTTTGATTTTGATCTTTGTTTTAGGCCGTTGGGTGCTGAGGCCAATGTTTCATCTGGTGGCTAGATATAGGTCGATGGAGCTGTTTACCTTGACGGCGCTGATGATTATTTTGGGCTCTGCCTGGATTACGCATCAACTGGGTTTGTCGCTGGCGCTGGGGGCATTTGTTGCCGGTATGATGCTGGGTGAAACCGAATTTCGGCATCAAATCGAAGCTGAGATCAGACCCTTTCGTGACATCTTGCTAGGCTTGTTTTTCATTACCATTGGCATGTTGTTCAATATCTGGCTGTTACCCGAAATCTGGCAGTGGGTGTTGCTGACGTTGGCGGGTTTGATTGTCTTTAAGATGCTTTTCATCTTTTTGTTGTGCCGGGTTGCCAAGTGGGATCTGGCGGTGTCGTTGCGCACTGGTTTGGTATTGGCGCATGGCGGTGAGTTTGGTTTTGCCATTTTGACGCTGGCTCTGGCGGGGGGGATGATTCCGAATGAATATGGCCAGGTGATTCTTGCAGCATTGTTGATTAGCATGGGGTTTGCGCCGTTGATTATTCGTTACAATGGTCGTCTGGTCGCGAGATTGATGCCGCAACAGGCCGGTGACAGCAAGCAGACGATTAAGGGCCGGATTGAGAAAACCGCCCATGACCTGGGAAATCATATCATCCTGTCCGGCTATGGTCGTATTGGTCAGAATATCGCCCAAATGCTCAAGGAGGAAGGGTTTAAATATGTTGCACTGGAGCTTGATCCGGTCTTGGTTCAGAATGCCGTTAGGGCCAAGGAACCCGTTAGTTACGGCGATTCCACGAGCCTTGAATTATTGAATGCTGCGGGTCTTGAACGAGCCGCTGCCCTGGTGGTCAGTGTTGAGGATCCTGCTACGGCCTTGAAAATTCTCAAACAGGTGCGCAGTGCCAATGCGGATATCCCGGTGCTAGTACGTACTTCTGATGAAAGCCATATGCAGGAACTGATGGAGGCAGGGGCGAGTGAGGTAGTGCCGGAAGCACTGGAGGCCAGTTTGATGATGGCATCTAATCTATTATTTATGCTCAAGGTGCCACCCTCCAGAGTCCTCCATAAAATTCGCGATGTGCGTAATCAACGTTATGAAACCTTTCGCCATCTTTTTCCTGGTGGTGAAGTATCAACCTCTGCCTGGGTCGATAATGAAGCGCATATGCGTGCCATTGAATTGAGTAAATCGAGCTGGGCAAGTCACCATAAAGTGGGGGAACTTGGTCTGGAGCAATATGGAGTAAAGCTGCTGGCCTTGCTGCATGAAGGTCAGCGAATTTCACGGCCGGATGCCAATATGCAACTCTGCGTCAGTGACACGCTGATACTGAGTGGCTCGCCATCGGCATTAGAGTTGGCTGAGAAGAGCCTTATTAGTCGTTAGAGTCGGGCTGGCGCTGCAACACCAGCCCTGCTTTTTTATTTAGAAAATTGTCAGATAAGTCGTGACTATTTCATGCGGATATCTACTCTGAGACCTTTGCACGAAAAATAGTTTTCGTTCCAGCAAGGCAAAAATGATCGATAAACCGGAGTTTACTGGAGTAAATGAGGATTTTGAGATCATTTTTAACGCCGCTGGGGCGGAAAACATGAAGAGTGCATAGGTCTCACTCTAATTTACCGAGAAAATGATCAGTGCCTGGGTAGATCCGCTGCGACCCACCTGCATGACATAGCTTTGGCCTGCTTCCAGGTATGGTGACGGAGTTAGCCCTAATGCAAAGGTGTTGGGTCGCGAGTAATCGCCATAACGGATCGATGAGCCAAAGGGAATGTCTCCGTTGTCAGAGTCAGTTCCCTGTATCCCGTAGACCATGATTTCAGACGGTCCCATTTTTATCACAATGGCAATGGTTGCTGATCCTGGCCAGCTAAACGTTGGTCTTTGGGTGTTTCCAGAAATTTTGATGTCAGCGCTGGATGCATCACCGCCACGGCTGCCATTGAAGTTGTAGTAGCTGATGATCGTAAATGCTGTGGGAGTGGAAACGGGGTTTTCCCCGGCGCTGCTGTCACAAAATGATGATGAACCGAGGCTTTCGCATAAAGACGTTCCAGCTGCTGATGCCAGGTCTTTGGCACTCAGACCTACATTAACCATTGTACCCAATGCGGCCAGTTTGCCACCACCACCATAGGCTGATACATATTGTGAGCCGAGGCGAGCGCTCTGGCTTAACAGTTCACCGGCACCATCGAAGCGATCTTTGTCGCGTTGCAGGCTGGCATCTGTGTTTTCCCCCGTTGCCCACGCCTGTGCCGCCGATATCCAGGTGGAAACTGTGGCCACGGCCAGCCCGCCAGCATTGGCTACGGTGGCTGCTGCGCCTGACGAGGCGGTAGCAGCACCAGAAAAAAACAGCCCCAGTAACGCTATTCCGCCATTCAGTGCTCGTTTACCTTCTCGTATTCCATCCTTCATGGATTTGCCAAAAAGATTCTTGATTGATTGCTTAGTGGTCTCGCTGGCGGAAGTGCTGGATTCCAGTGCCCGTTTTGCCTCTTCCCAGGCATCCAGGATGGTTCTTCTTGCGCCTACTGCGCGTATCGCTGCTGAGCCGTAAAATGGCGCATCAAGTTCTACTTGGGCAGAGACCAGCGTTTGCAGGTTCCAGGCGTCGAGCTGATTTAATTGTTCTGCTGAAAGTACGGTGATTACATTATCGACCTCGACGGTTAATGTGCCCCAGATATCAATCTCATCAACCATGAACTCAAGGCGCTCAATTTCATCTTCAATGTGACGGCGTAGGCTGTCGATCTCGCCAACGGCTGGCATTTCCACTTCCAGGTCATTCAGGTTTAGTAATGTCTGCTCATAGTTTTCAATGGCGTATTCCAGCAAGCCGACCGTGATCTGCCCCTCGGTTTCAAAGCCCAGTTCCAGAAAATCATCAACAGATAAGGGGGGTTCAATGCTGCGCCCTTTGACCTTTAGGCTCATCTCCCCTGCGCTGAATTCGCCACTATTGGGATCAATATATGGAGGGACAGCGACATTCACTTCCCCATCCGTTGTTGCGATCGCTTTTATGATGGCTGTGGCGCTATTGCTGGCGGATGTGGGTAGTTGGCGGTACTCCACATCGACCACGTCCCCGGTCGAAATTGTTCCATCGATGACAGTAATTAATTGATTAGGCAGGGCGCGGGTGGTTGATATCGTCGGCGCGGCTGAACTGCTTGATGATGCGCTGTCGCCTGAACTTCCATCTCCACCACAGCCCAACAGTACCAAGGCGATCGTTCCTGCTAACACCATGTTGATTTGTTTTTGATAATTCATCATCACTACCCCTTTGTTTTTAGCCTGCTAACAAGGTTGCTGTATACCCATTCATATTGTAGTTGAATTCAGTGGCAAATTTCAGCTCACAACAAGATGCACTCCGTTTTCTCCAGCCGGATATTCGGCTAAGTTGTTAACCATGCCCAGGATATAAACAGGTAGATGAGCCCTTTCAACATGCAGTGGGGTTAGTGATTGGAACAAATTAATGTGGCGTCGCGTACAGTCGAGAGGCAGCGGCAATTAATTTGTCTTGCGCATCATCATAGCTACTATCAATTGAGATAATCAGCTCGGCCTCATCTTCAGTGAGTGGCTGTTCTGTTTTTAGCTGATGTTCCAATACATCTATGGTTGCCTCTGAGGCATCTTTGCCTGCTGCCTGTCGTTCATTGATCCATTGTCGCAACAGGGCTTCATCGGCATGAAAGTGAAGGATAACGAATGGTACGCTTAGTTCTTCAGCCAGGTGATGAAACAGTTGCCGTTGTTCTCGTTTGAGAAAGGTGGCGTCGATGATTGTGCTAACGCCAGCCTGAAGAGTGTGGCGTGCCAGACCAGCCAGTTGTTGGTAGGTGTGCTGACTGGCGGATGATGTGTAGATGCCTTGGTCGGTTGTTGATTGACTCTTTTCTTTTGCCGTTAGGCCAAACAGGCGTTTGCGCTCTACGTCTGAACGCAGTCGGATTATTCCAAACCGTTCCAGCAGGGGTTGGCTGAGACATGTTTTGCCCGAACCTGAGACGCCGTGAGTGATATAGAGCGTGGCGGGTTTGGGTTGGGTGAAGGTTGTTGCCAGCTGACTGTAATCTCTAAATTGTTGCAGGCTCTGTTCCTTTTCGCTCGCCGTGAGGCTCGGTTGGCTATAGCGGATGATGGCAACTTTGGCCCTCACCAGGGCGCGATAGACCTGATAAAACCTGAGTAGTGCCAGCCCGGCATAGTCGCCTGTGCCTTGCAGATAGCGATCCAGCAGTCGTGCAGCCAGGTCGGGGCGCTGCCGATCGATCAAATCCATAGTGGTAAAGGCGATTTCGCTGATAACGTCGATCCAGCGAAAGTTATCGTTGAATTCGATGCAGTCAAACACGATAACTTTATTTTTGATCAGGGTGATGTTGGCCAGGTGCATATCGCCGTGACAGTTGCGGATAAAACCGTTTTGCTTGCGTGCTGTTATCACCGGCTTAAGCTGAACGAAGTGCTGTTTGCTCCATTGTTGCAGCTGTTCGAGGCGGGTCAGTTCGGTTTCATCCTCAAGCCGAGTTTTGATCTGATCGAAATTTTCCTGCATTGGTTGCCACACGACCTCGGCTGCACCATAGGGGCTATCCTTGCCTGCGATTTCAATCTGCTGATGAAAGCGGGCCACGGTGTCGGCCAATTGATCGATGTGGTTGCGGTGCAGCTTGTTTTGTTGCAGCAACACGTCGAGTTGTTGTTGGGGGTCAAACTGGCGCATTTTGACGGCATATTCAACTATATCGCCGCTGCCATTGATCTGTGGCTGTTCGGCTGTGCCGGTGAGGCTGATCACTTCAATATACAGTTCAGGTGCCAGGCGCTGATTAAGTTGTAGCTCTTGCTGGCAATAATATTTTCTTAACGCCAGGGTGGAGAAGTTGAGAAAACCGAGGTTGAGCGGTTTTTTGATTTTGTAGGCGTAGTCGCCGGTCAGGATAATCCAGGAGATATGGGTTTCAATCAATTTGATTTCAGTGACAGGGTGGCGATAGGTTTGTGCTTGTTGCAGAGCGGTGATAAGCGTGGTTTCGGTCATGACGATATTATTATGGCAAAGTCCATCGGTGAGGCAAGGCAGATTTCCTAACAAACTAAATATGCTGAATTTTATGGCTTGATCTGGCACTATATTGGGCAGATTCACCCAGGTTGATGCAATGCCCATATATTCACTCGAAAAACTGATCGCCGAGACCCGTCGTATTGCGCGGGACTATCGCAATGCCACTGGTAAGTCGCTGGGCGGCGTTAGCAGTGAGATCGCTCATTTTGATGCCTGTCATAACCTGGGGCTTGATCCAGTGCCTGTGGGAACTCAGGGTGGCTACGACGCAGTTGGTCATGGCAAGCGCGAGGGCAAGAAGATCCAGATCAAGGGGCGGGTAATTTTCGACGAGGAAAAGGCCGGGCAGCGGATTGGTCAGCTTAAACTGGAGCAGGAGTGGGACAGTGTGGTGCTGGTGTTGATGGATGAAAACTTTGAGCCTTTTGAAATTTATGAGGCCGAGCGGGCAGAGATCATCGCTGCACAGGGGAATAATCAAAGCAAGCGTGCCAAGCGTGGTGCCATGTCGGTAGCCAAATTCAAGGCGATTAGCGAACTGGTCTGGACGCGTGAGTTTGGCGAAGAGGAAGAGGTTTGGGATAACCAGTCTGGTTCCTGAGTTTGCTCGTTTTTACTAATTTATTGGGTGCTTTTAAAAATTCCATCAAGCCGATGATGGCAAGACTCAAACTGGTGAAAATGCGGAGTTTACACGTAGTAAATGAGCATTTCTCGGTGCCCTTTGGGTATGAGCCAGTTTGTAGCGCAGCCAATGCGGCTTCAGCGTATTTTTAAAGGTGTTCATAATGTCATTTCAAACCTCAGCTGATGTACTTGCGCTTGACGGCGCCATGGCTCGTTGTATTGATGGCTTTTTGCCACGTCAGCAACAACAGGAAATGGCGGTGGCGGTCGAAGATGCGATCGAGAACTATAAAACCCTGGTGTGTGAGGCGGGCACGGGCACGGGCAAGACCTTTGCTTATCTGGTGCCTGCATTGTTGTCGGGGCAAAAGGTCATTGTTTCCACTGGCACCAAAAATCTTCAGGATCAGCTATTTCAAAAGGACCTGCCGCTGGTGCGCAAGGCGCTGCAAGTGCCCGTGCAAACCGCCTTGCTCAAGGGCCGTAGCAATTATCTTTGCCTCTATCGTTTAACGGTTGCCGAGGAAGAGGGCCGGTTGGCCTCGCGGGAAATGGTGCATCAATTGCGTACCGTGCGCGAATGGGCCGGGATGACGAATAGCGGTGACATCACCGAGCTAATGGATGTTGGTGAAGACTCACCGCTGTGGCCGTTGGTGACATCGACAGCGGATAATTGTCTGGGGTCTGATTGTCCCTGCTTTGAAGATTGCCACGTGAGCAAGGCGAGGCGTGAGGCCCAAAATGCTGATGTGGTGGTGATTAATCATCACTTGTTGATGGCGGATATGGTGCTGCGTGAAGATGGTTTTGGCGAATTGCTGCCGAGTGCCAATGCTTACATCATTGATGAAGCGCACCAGTTGCCTGAGATTGCGACAAACTTTTTCGGCCAGAATTTAAGTGGTCGTCAGTTACTTGATCTTGCCAAAGACACGGTGGCGGAATTTCACAGCAGTGCGGCGGATAGCAAAAAATTGCTGACCTGTGCCGACAAGCTGGAGTACGCAGTGCGTGATTTCAGGTTGGCACTTGGCAATGATGGCCAACGTAAACCCTGGGCGCAACTGCGTGGCGACAACAAGGTTGTTGAGCAGTTGCAGGTTATGAATGATGCGCTTCAGTTGCTGCATGAGCAGCTGGACGGGCAGGCGGAGCGTAGCAAGGGCCTGGAAAATTGCCTTGAGCGCTGTGCTGCACTGTTATTCAGAATTGGCCTGTTCATTGGTGAAGAAACCGCGGATCAGGTTTATTGGGTTGATATCTACAGCCGCAGTTTTGTGCTTTGTTGCACTCCGTTGAATGTGGCTGAGGCGTTTCAGAAGCGAATGCAGGAACAAAAGGCAACCTGGATATTCACCTCGGCAACCCTGGCGGTGAATGGTCACTTTGATCACTATGCTGATCAGCTGGGGTTGCAGGATGCGCAAACACAGCTGTGGGACAGCCCATTCGATTATCGCAGTCACGCCTTGTTTTATGTCCCGCCAGATATGCCTGAGCCAAATAACCCGGCCTATGTCGAGGCAGTGGTTGCCGCTGCCTTGCCAGTGTTGGAGGCATCACGTGGTCGTGCCTTCCTATTGTTCACCAGTCATCGCGCTTTGAAGCTGGCGGCTGAACTGTTGCAGGGTAAGATTGATTATCCGATGTTGGTGCAGGGTGAGTATCCACGCAATGAGTTGCTGCGCCGTTTTCGTGAAAAGGGTGACGCGGTGCTGCTGGGTACCAGCAGTTTCTGGGAAGGGATTGATGTCCGTGGTGAGGCGTTGTCGTGTGTGATTATTGATAAACTACCTTTTGCCTCGCCTGATGATCCAGTGCTACAGGCCAGGGCTGATGCTTTGCGAGCCAAGGGTGGTAATCCATTTATGGACTATCAGGTGCCAAAGGCGGTAATCACGCTAAAGCAGGGGGTAGGGCGACTGATTCGTGATTATAGTGATCGAGGTGTGATGGTGGTGTGTGACCCACGTCTGATCACTAAACCCTACGGCAAGGTGTTTCTCAATAGTTTGCCACCTATGTTGCGAACCCGAAAAATAGAACTGGTGCAGCGATTCTTTGCCGCTGAAGCAAAGGCATCAACAGCAGAATCCTGATCGCGACTTGTCCGTTTCAAATATAGAGAGACCTTTGTACGACACAATCACGAGTAAAAATGGCTAATATTCTCCTGCTTTTCGTTAGAAAACTTGTCAATAGCTCGCTATTAACTGCATTTTCTGCCTCAATCAGAAAAATATTAGCTCATTTTTCTTTCGCGCCTG
>JAJRUN010000052.1 GCA_024277755.1 Gammaproteobacteria bacterium
GACTTGCTCGTCTCCTGGTACCGCGGATCCGGCGAGCGAAGTGCCGACGACGTCGCCGTCTGGGGCGCTCGGCTGAAGCTCGGTTCGACGTCGTGGAGCACGCCGTTAGTCATGGCGGACACGCCCGGCTTTCCCGATTGCAACACCGCGTCAAACAATTCAACTGCCCAGTCGTCCTGACCCAGCCCCGGACCAATAGCAATAACCGTGGCCTGCTCAATCAAACGACATAAACCATGACTATTGCTCAAGCCGTGCCACATCACCTCTGGACGTGCGGCGGCCATGGCAGCAACGTGCTCTGGCCGGGTTGCCACACTGATCAGTCCACTGCCAACACGTGCTGCAGCTTCGGCAGCCAGTCGCACCGCGCCTGCCATGCCGTAATTTCCACCAATAATCAGGCTATGACCATATAAACCCTTGTGCGAATTTTTTGGCCTGGCTGGCAAACGCCCCTGCAACTTTAACCAATCAATCCGCTTGCAAGCCGGTTTTACTTGCCGGTAGACAGCAGTGGGCACAGCCAGATCATCGAATTCAATCACACCACAATAATCAACACCTGCAGCAGTAAACATGCCTTGTTTCAGGCCAATAAAACTGACCGTTGCATCAGCCTTAATCACACACCCCATGACACAACCTGTATCAGCATGCAGTCCAGAAGGAATATCAACCGCCAGCACGGGGACTCGTGAAGCATTGATGGCTGCTACCACTTCAGCCCAACGCCCCTCTACATCTCTATCCAGACCTGTACCGAAAACAGCATCCACCAGCACATCCGTGCCACTCAAAGAAGCATCATCAAAGGCCGCTGCGGAGAGACCTTCCGCCCGCGCCGCGCCCCAGGCAATCAAGGCATCGCCACGCAATTCAGCTGGATCACTCAACGCCACCAGCTTGACCGAATAGCCCTTTTCATGAGCCAGGCGTGCCGCCACATAACCATCACCGGCGTTATTTCCCGCGCCACAGACAACGGTAATATTGCGCGCGCCTGGCCAGCGGATACACAATGCATCAAAGACCGCAAAACCAGCACGATTCATCAACTCAATACCAGGAATGGCAAACTCTTTTATGGCAATGCTATCCAGCCGTCTGACTTCATTGGCGCGATAAAGTGTATAGGGCAATTGACTCATGGCAGGTATCATTAAGATATGTTGGAAGATAACAAATTAACGCAGCCTGAAGCCGATGTCGACTTCACCGCCCTTGCCGAAGAAATAAAACAACGCGGCAGGGCAATTGGTTTTCAAGCGGTCGGCATCACTGATATTGAACTGAATCAGGCATCGATTCATTTACGAGACTGGCTTGCGGAAAAATTTAATGGTGACATGTCGTATATGGAACGCAATATAGAACTGCGTGATGATCCTGCCCAGCTACAACCTGACACCATCAGAATCATCAGTGTGCGCATGGATTACCTTACCAACACGAGTTTTGCCGAAGCAGTCATGAGCAATCCAGAGCTTGGTTTTGTCTCTCGATATGCCTTGGGGCGCGATTACCACAAGCTAATGCGCAAACGGCTACAGCAATTGGCCAGTCAGATTGAAACACTGGTTGGAAAACACAGTTACCGCGTCTTTGTTGATAGTGCACCGGTGCTGGAAAAAGCCTTGGCAGAAAAAGCAGGGCTGGGGTGGATAGGCAAACACAGCAATCTGCTCAGCCGTGAGGCCGGATCATGGTTTTTTCTTGGTGAGATCTATACCAGCCTGCCATTGCCTGTTGATGATCCCGTTAATCAGCACTGCGGTGATTGTACTGCCTGCATTGATATCTGCCCCACGCAGGCCATTGTTGCCCCCTATCGGGTTGATGCCCGTCGCTGCATCTCGTATCTAACCATCGAATTACATGGCAGCATACCGATTGAATTTCGGTCACAGATGGGCAACCGCATCTACGGTTGTGATGACTGTCAGCTGGCCTGCCCCTGGAATCGCTTTGCCAAGCTGTCACAGGAAGATGACTTCCTGCCACGTCATCAACTCGACACCCCCTTATTACTGGATCTGTTTATGTGGGACGAAGCAGAGTTCAAGCTCAAGCTGCAAGGTTCACCTATTCGTCGCATCGGCCATGAACGCTGGTTGCGCAATATTGCCATCGCCCTTGGCAATGGGCCGAAAAACAAACAGGTGACCGAGGCACTGACAGCCAGGCTCGACCACCCATCGGAAATCGTTAAAGAACACGTGCAGTGGGCACTGAATCAAGCCTAAGTCATTTATTCAGGCAGCTTAATAAAATGCTCACGGTAATATTGCATCTCAGCAATCGAATCACGAATATCATCCATCGCCAAATGAGAAGAGTTTTTATTAAAACCGTTGCCAACCTTGGGCGACCAGCGTTTGGCCAGTTCTTTCAAGGTGCTGACATCAAGATTGCGGTAATGAAAAAACCTTTCCAGCTCGGGCATGTAACGATACAAAAAACGTCGATCCTGACAGATGCTGTTACCACACATGGGTGAACTGTTGGCCGGCACATATTGACGCAGAAATTCAATAGTCTTCAGTTCAGCATCGGCATCAGTAACCGTGCTGTTTTTGACCCGCTCAGTCAAGCCAGATTGACCGTGCTGACGCGTACACCATTCATCCATTCCATCCAGCAACTCATCAGGTTGATGCACAGCAAACACCGGTCCCTCGGCCAGAGTGTTCAGGTTTGCATCTGTGACGATAGTGGCAATTTCAATGATCCGGTCGGTGTCCGGATCAAGCCCGGTCATTTCAAGATCGATCCAGATCAGGTTGTTTTGATTTTGTGTCATAGCGTCCTCGTAGGCAATGATTGCTGCCCGTGATTCTAGCAACACTTGACCCGACTGACGACCACTGTTGTCGCTGTGATCAACATCATAAATAAGCTAGAATGCATATGCTTGCAAATACCGGAGTCACCATGAAAAATTTACTCAGCACCCTACTAATCGCCTCGGCGGCTATCAGCCTGCCCGGTTATGCCGACAATGTAAGCGGCAAAGCACTGGTCGATCAGGCCTGCCAACAATGTCATGACAATGGAATGTATAGTCGCAGTAACAGCATTCTTCAGTCATATCCCGAGCTGCAGGCCAGAGTGGAATTTTGTGAAAATGCCAGCAAGGCTCACTGGGCTGATGCCCAGATCAATCAGGTGATTGAGTATCTCAACGATACTTATTACAAATTCCCCAAGCCTTAACGGCAGAACTTATCAATCAGATGTCACGTAAACGCTCCCCCCATCGTCAAAAACAAGCACAACAAAAAGAACTCACCGACGCTGCCACAATAAAAACAGGCTTGGTAGTGGTTAGCTACGGCGCCAAGCAAGATGTGGAAGATGAAAACGGCAACATCATCCGCTGCAGCTCGAGGCGAAAATTCGGCGCGGTTGTCTGCGGCGATCAGGTGACATGGCAGGCAACGCATGATAATGAAGGCATCATTGCCGAAATATTACCGCGCAGCACCCTGCTGGCACGACCCGATGATATCGGCCGCGACAAACCCATCGCCGCCAACATCAGTCACATCATTATTGTCTGTACCGTCAAAGCCCTCGTCAATGAAAACTATCACCTGCATCACAATCTGATTGATCGTTATATCGTCGCTGCGGAAAGCCTGAACATCACGCCAATCGTTGTTCTCAATAAATATGACCTGCTATCGGAGCCTGAGCTCGACAAGCTCAATCAGGACATGCAGATATACCAACACATCGGTTATGAAATGATTTATACCAGCACAAAACAAGAGCGTGGCCTGGAACGATTAACACAACAACTGCAAGACCAGACCAGCGTCTTTGTTGGCGAATCAGGGGTAGGCAAGTCATCGATTATCAGAAGCCTGTTATCTGGCCATGAGATTCGTGTCGGTGAAGTATCAGCCAGTTCAGGCAAAGGTAAACACACCACCACCTCGACAAACCTGTATCACCTGAGCAGTGGCGGTAACCTGATCGATTCACCGGGAGTCAGAGAGTTTGGCTTAAGTAAAATTGAACCGGCCATGCTGGCCTTTAACTTCATTGAATTCAGGCCTTATACCAGCCAATGTAAGTTCAATAATTGCATCCACAAGTCCGAGCCGCAGTGTGCAGTCAAACAAGCGATTATGAATGGCGAAATAGACCCGCGCCGTTACGACAACTACCTGGCAATCCTTGCCTCGCTACAAGAGCAGGTCAATCTTTTTCAATAGAGCTTATATCAATATCCAGCAGCGGTGCCAATTGATCAGCGTTGGCCACCACATCGGCCAGGGTGTATTGATCAAGCACCTCAAGAAAACTGGATCTGGCAACCTTGAGCGCCTTGATTAAGGCGCAACCGGGTGAGATTGGGCAGGTATTATTTTCCTTATCAAAACACTCTACCAAATCAAAATTGGCTTCAGTCTTTTTCACCACTTCGCCGATATTAATATCCTTTGGCTTATACGCCAGCAACATACCACCACCACGACCACGACTGGTATTGATGTAGCCCATATTGGCAAGATTGTGCACTACTTTAACCAAATGGTTCCGCGACACACCATAGCTCTTTGCAATTTCGGTAATAGTCGCCTGCTGGTTTGGACGAATGCCAAGATAAATCAGCACCCGCAGTGAATAATCGGTATAAAGAGTCAGTTGCATATCAACACCGCGCCGTCAGTAAACCTCATAACACTCTATACCTGATCCACGGGTTCAATCAACATTGCGGCAGACAAAATCACCAGGCCTCTGGCAATCAAAATTCCTTTACCCTGATTACGGTGCTCACCCCGCGCTTCCTCATCACCCCGCATCAGTTTAATTGCCGATTGAACCTGTAAAAAATAAAGTGCATACAGCACCAGCACCAGTATAAAGTGCATCCAGATCATGAACGAGAGGATCTCCTCCTGCTCAATCAAACGCCTGTACCAATCCTTGTTCATCACCAGATAAACAGGAAAACCAATATCGATCAACATCACCGACACCACAACCGGAATATGAAAAATACGGTTTTTAGCCCAAAGAAAGGCCCAGACCATTACGGCATAGGTGGCAATTACAAATATTAACGTTCCACTTATCACACAGCTCTCCTTGCGACTAAATCAGTTGACGGCTAGTCATGGCGTGTGAAAGTGTGCCACCATCAATATATTCCAGCTCGCCACCCATGGGAACCCCTCGGGCAATACGACTGGCACTAACCTCATAGGCACGCGCCAATTCAGCAATGTAATGAGCTGTTGCATCCCCTTCCACTGTCGAGTTGGTGGCCAAAATAACTTCACTCACCTCACCTTCTGCCAAGCGAGTAGACAATACATCCAAACCAATTTGATCAGGTCCAATCCCATCAAGTGGTGATAAGTGCCCCATCAAGACAAAATAAAGCCCCTTGAAAATATTAGACTGCTCAATTGCTGCCACGTCAGTCGGCATTTCAACCACACACAACAATGAACGATCACGGCTGAGGCTGGCACAAATCGAGCACAATTCATGCTCCGTCAGGGTGCGGCAGGAAGCACAGTGACCAACATGCTCAGCAGCCTGATCCAGCGCAGTTGCCAAACATCTGGCGCCATCACGATCACGTTCAAGCAAGTGATAGGTCATCCGTTGTGCCGATTTCGGGCCAACACCTGGCAAACAACGCAACGCCTCTATCAGATCAGCAATTAGGGAGGATTCTTTCATTCAAAACTCGCTGCGATAGCGGCATATTAATGTTTAAGGGTTGTCAAAAGCAGAGGCATTGCCCCCTCTCTTGCATTCAATCTAGAAAGGAAGTTTCATTCCCGGTGGCAATCCCATGCCGTCGGTCATTCCCGACATTCTTTCCTGTGACATTTTCTCCACCAGACGAACCGCATCATTGACCGCCGCAGCCAGCAGATCTTCTACAATTTCTTTGTCATCCTTCATTAAGCTTGGATCAATGGAAACGCGGCGCACATCATGACGTCCCGTCATCACCACACTCACCAGACCACCACCCGCTTCACCGGTTACTTCCATATTGGCCAGTTCTTCCTGGGCCTTTTGCATGTTTTCCTGCATCTTCTGGGCCTGTTTCATCAGCCCACCTAAACCACCTTTTAACATAATCAACCTCTTTCAGTATTTGTCGTGATAAATGATTACTCAATCGGTCGCACAGAGTCAGTCACAACCTGCGCATTAAAACTTTCCTGAATACGGCGCACATTTGGATCCGCATTAATGGCATCAACTGCCGCCTGCTGCTTATTCTCGGCCTGGCGTTTGTCTATCACGGCAGGCGTATGTTGCGTTTGAGTGCCTGCTGCAATGCTAAATTCCAATTTAATCGGCTCGCCAAAATACGTTTGCAAGGCCGCTTGCAACTGCATCTCCAATGATTTTCTACGCAACGAGGCATGCTGAGATGACAAGGCCAGCCGGATAACACCATTATCACGACTAATCATTTCTGAATTGGCAGCCAGTTGTTGCGCCATTCCCTTCAGCCCCAACTGGGCGACAATTTTATGCCATGACCCTGTCACTGCTGGACCGCGCTCCGCTATAGCAGATTTAACCGGTGCTGCAGAAGCCGTATTAGAATAAGCCTTAGAGGTAACGACCGGGGGCTGAGAGTTTTTCTGTGAAACCTGCTTCGGTGCGGTGTTTGAGGTTTGTATTTGTGTTTGTTGCAGACCGGATTGACTGCTGGCATCTGGACGAAAAGCCAGCATGCGCAACATAATCATCTCAAAACCGCTGCGCAGCTCAGGCGCAAAAGGCAAGTCGCGTCGACCAATCAAGCCAATTTGATAATAAAGTTGGATATCTTCCTGCGGAATAGCTTGTGCAAGCGCGGTAATCGCCTCTTGTTCAGCGAGCCCTTCAGCCGTTTGTGGCACCACCTGTGCCAACGCTAATTTATGCAGTTGCGACACCAGCTCTGCCAGTACAGCAGTGAAATCAACCCCCTGCTGGGCCAGACCATTAATCGTCTCCAGAATGCTGGCGGCATCAGCATCAGCCAGTCCCTGCAATAATTTATAGACATGGCGGCGATCGACCGTGCCAAGCATGGCCCGCACCTCGTCGTCTACCAGCTTACCACCGCCATAGGCAATGGCCTGATCCAGCAGGCTCAGAGCATCACGCATACTGCCATCAGCGCCTTCCGAAATCTGAGCAATGGCAGGTTTATCGAAACTAATCCCCTCTTCACCCAGCACATATTCAAGGTGGCCGGCAATCATTTCCGGCGCCATGCGCTTTAGATTGAACTGCAGGCAACGAGACAAAATAGTCACAGGCAACTTCTGAGGATCGGTGGTCGCAAGCAGAAATTTCACATGTGGCGGAGGCTCTTCCAAGGTCTTCAATAAGGCATTGAAACTGTGGGTTGAGAGCATATGCACCTCATCGATCAGATAGACCTTGAAGCGACCACGGGTCGGGGCATACTGGACATTTTCCAGCAGTTCACGGGTATCTTCAACTTTAGTGCGAGAAGCCGCATCCACCTCGATCAGATCAACAAAACGACCCTGATCAATCTCGGTACAGGCACTACACACACCGCATGGGCTGTAAGTAATCCCTTTTTCACAGTTCAATGATTTGGCAAAGATGCGCGCCACCGTGGTTTTGCCAACCCCACGAGTACCCGTGAAGAGATAGGCATGATGCAAGCGGTCATTGTCCAGGGCATTAATCAGGGCACGCAGCACATGTTCCTGCCCAATCATGGCCGGAAAGCTCTTCGGCCGCCACTTTCGTGCCAGAACCTGGTAACTCATTCGTTACCCCGAATAAAGGGGGTGATGTCAGAAATAGTAATTAACATGGGGCACGATTCTACCCCAAAAAAGGGCTAATCACACGATTGGAAATAACTGAAAATACAGTCAATTAGGTGGCGGCCCACGCCCGCCGCTCCCCGGCACACGAGTCTGTTACTACCGTTGCTCCCTTCCAGGCCTGGCGGAGTTCGTAACGTATCGTTGCGGGGTGACCGACGCGAGCCACCATAAACTGGGTTCATCTGAAACAACTGCTAAGTTCAAACGAAGACGAATTCTAGCACAGCCAAACAAAAAAAGGGCTGTTTAGCCCCTTCGACTGTCATCACCCGGCAATCAGTACCTGCCGTGGGTCTTGTTAATGTAGTTAGATAACTGATCTTTTTCCTGATTCATACGTAACAGGTTTGAATGGGTAATGCGAAAGATAGAGCGCATCACTTTATAAACAATGCCGGGATGCTTTTCCAACAGTGACTCGAAGGCATCCGGTTCAAGGGTATAAACAACTGAATCGCCCTCTGCTTCCAGGGTTGCCTTACGCGGGCTGCGATCAACAAAGGCACGAGTACCTGCTACTTCCCCTACTTTCATGGTGTAGACGTGTTGTTGCTCACCCTCGGTCTCACTCACTACCTTTAGTTTGCCTTCCACTAAAACAAACAAGGTGTGCTCTGTGCCACTCTCATCAACCAGGCGTTCCCCCGCCTTTAGCTCACGTACATTCATAATACTGCTCAAAATTTCACATTCCTTGAGGGTCAACTCACCACCAAGAACAGATGAGCCAATCTTTTCAAAGTCTGGTTTACGGGCCATTGTTAGTACTCTCCTTGTTTATTGTTTGATTATTGTAGCGAGCAATTGTTACATTTCTTTACTTTTAGCCATTTAAATCACATGGTTATAGCTTGATTTAATAAATATGCTTGGCAATAGCATATAATGCATTACATTATTTTGTCGTCACTAAATCATAGTAAATGACAATTAATCACACCAACATATGAATGGAGATTAAGAAAATGGCTGCAACAGTAGACGAACTAACCATTGAGTATTCTGAAGATGATCAGACCCTGGTCAAAGAGCTGGATAAAAAAATCCTGACCAAAGGTGCCTGGGCGACGTTGATCTATCGTTATCAGGACTGGGATGCCAAAAAAGAGGAATTTGCTAAAGAAAAATATACTATCCGTCGCTATCAAAAGCGCAATGGTGAATACATGCAGAAGTCAAAATTCAATATTTCCAGCGCCGATCAGGCCAAGGCCATCATTGAAGCGCTTCAGGGCTGGGTTGACGAAGTAGAATAGGCAACAGCACTATTCAACGCAAAAACCGCCGTAACGGCGGTTTTTTAATGTCTGTAACCACACTCTTGCATATACTGCTGTATGTATAATACGAAAGACAAAGCATTAACCCTCCTCCAACAACCCCGGCAATGAATATTCAACAGCCATGAACAAATCAAAAAGTATCCTGCCAATCATGGACTGGTTACCAACATACCGGCGTGAACTGCTTGCCGGGGATATCAATGCCGGAATTATTGTCACTATCGTACTCATCCCCCAGGCGATGGCTTATGCAATGCTTGCTGGCCTGCCTCCACAGGTTGGCCTTTACTCATGCTTATTGCCAATCATGCTCTATGCCTTGTTTGGCAGCAGCCGCAGCTTGGCGATTGGCCCCGTGGGGTTAGTCTCACTCATTGTTGGCTCTACCATTATAGAAATGAATCTGCAGGGACAGGCGCAAACGCTGACTGTAGCTGTCACGCTGGCATGTATGTCCGGGATCTTACTGCTATTGATGCGGATATTAAAACTGGGCTCTGTGATCAATTTTATCAGCCATCCAGTGCTATCCGGTTTTACTAGCGCCGCCGCCATACTCATCATTTTAAGCCAACTCAAGCACCTGCTTGGCCTGGAGACACCCAGGGCAATACATCTGCCAGAAGCGCTGACCACCATTACCACCCATCTGAATGAAACAAATCTGACAACTGCCATGCTTGGAATTGGCGGCATTGCCATTATGTGGCTGCTGCGAAGACTTGCTGACTCAAAACAATCAACCAACCTCATTAACATTCTCGCTCGCACAGGGCCGTTAATTATTGTTAGCAGCGGAATCGTTATTGTCTGGTGGCTAGCGCTGGACAAGACAGCCAACGTCAACATTGTGGGTGCCATACCCGCTGGTCTACCGACCTTATCCATTCCAAGCATAGACATCGCTATGATCAGAGAGTTGTTTCCTGCCGCTTTTATCATCGCCATCGTCGGTTATTTAGGAAACATCTCTGTAGCCAAAACATTGGCAACACGAAAACGACAAAAGATCGATGCCGATCAAGAATTGTTGGCACACGGCATCTGCAACCTTGGTGCCTCGATCTCAGGTGGTTATCCAATCGCTGGCGGCTTTGGCCGCTCAATGGTCAACTACGAGTCCGGCGCTAATACACCGATGGCATCAGTCATCACGGCTGCCCTGATGTCCGTGGCATTATTATTTTTAACACCACTGCTATATTTTCTGCCACACAGCGTACTTGCAGCCATCATCATTGTCTCGGTCAGTACATTAATTGACTACAGGGCATTCAAACATGCCTGGTTATATGATAAGGCCGATGCACTGGCACTGCTAGTGACATTTTTTATGGTATTAACACTGGGCGTCGAGGTCGGCATTCTGACCGGGGCAAGTCTTTCAATTGGTATTTATTTACACCGCAGCAGCAAACCTCATGTTGCAGTGATTGGCCGTGTTGGCGACAGCGAACACTTTCGTAATGTAGATAGATTTAAAGTTAAAACCTGTGAGCACGTCATCGCCATGCGTGTTGATGAAAATCTCTATTTTTCCAACACCAATTTTATTGAAGACGCCATCATTAATCTAATTGCCGAAAACCAACAGGCTAAACATCTGGTGATTGTCTGCAGCTCGGTGAATATGATTGATGCCAGCGCCCTGGAAGCATTGGATAGCATTGTAGATCGCCTTAGACAAGCCGGTGTCACCATGCACCTGGCAGAGGTTAAAGGGCCGGTGATGGATCGTCTGGAAAAGTCGCCCTTTCTACAACGTCTTCAGCCTGGGCAGGTATTTCTCAGCACACACGAGGCGATGATGAAGCTCGGTTGTGGCTTGGGCAATTAAGTCTATGGGTTGCGTTCGAATATCAGTCGATGAACCATAAAACCGGCAATCATGGCAATCATGGCAAACAGTGGATATGTCAAACCAAACCCCAATGCTGTGATAACAGGCCCAGGACAATAACCAATCAAACCCCAGCCGACACCAAACAGCGATGCTCCCAACAGTAAACGGTTATCGACAGATGAACTGCCCGGCAATTTAAAATCAGCGGAGAAGATGGGGGTCTGGCGTTTCAATACCAGACGAAAGGCCAACATGGTGACACCAACAGCCCCCCCCATCACCAGCATCAGACTGGGATCCCAATTACCGCTAATATCCAGAAAATTAAACACCTTGGTTGGTGAAGCCATCTCTGACACACACAATCCCAAACCAAACAACAAACCAGAAATTAACGCTAAAATGTTGTGTTTCATGCCTAGCCTCCAAACACATGGCGCATAACGTAAACCGTCACAAACCCTGCAGCCATAAATACGCAGGTTGCAACAATAGAGCGCAGAGAGATAAAACCAATCCCGCAAACGCCATGGCCACTAGTGCAACCTCCGCCCATCCGAGTGCCAAATCCGACCAGAAAAGCGCCTATGACCAAGACCAGCAACGACACCTCGGTGCTATTTTCAAAGCCTCCTGGGCCAAAAAACTGATACAAGGCACCACTCATAATCATGCCAACCACAAACATCAGGCGCCACAAACGATCACCAGCAGGCTGAACAAAAATACCGCTGAGAATACCGCTGACACCGGCTATTCGACCATTGAACAGCAACAGCAACGTCGCACTCAAACCAATTAGAACGCCGCCTATCAGTGCGGAAACGGGGGTGAAGTTTTCCATCTATAATTCCAAATATCTATTAAGTTTATGCTTTATATGTATTTTTATTATTTATAAATCACGTAGAATCAAACAGAAATATACAATCTGCCAGCCATTGGCCTCGGGATTATACGCATTTTCATCAGATACTAATATTCTATTCACCATTTAGATCGCATGTAACGCCACAACAATCGGACAAAACCATGTCAAAATTTAAACAAATTCTTTTTGTACTAGCGCTTTTTTCCATTTCAATAAATGTATCCGCCTACACCCTGGAACTCAGCAAGGCTGAACTGGAGCATTATGCTCAGGCATACTTCCCGGTTACCCAGCAAACACCTTTTTCAAGGGTTCGTTATTCCAGCCCTAAAGTTGTATTAGATGAAAAAACCAATCGAATCGGCCTTGAAGTAACCGTTCATGCAGAAATGCCAGGAATGATGGCTATCGCAGGGCGCGGCCAGATTGATGGCCAACTGGAATACCGGCAACAAAGCCATCAGTTTTATCTTCATGACCCTAAACTCAAAAATGTACGCTTTGCCAATACCAGCTATGAACTGGCAAACAGCATTCAACAGCTGGTAAACAGTATGAGCCAGCAAACATTGCCAATGATTTTTGTTTATGAACTAACAGACCATGATCTGCGCCAGAAAATGGCAAAGAGTGTTCTCAAGTCGGCGACAGTCCAACAAGGGAAGTTGCACCTGGAAATGGATTTGCCTTTTTAAGTTTTATTTTTAACGGTGGTATACGGTGAAAAAACATGAACTATAAAGCTGCATTCGTAACAGCCTTGATTGTTAGCCTTACAGCCTTAGTGATGCCTGGTTCTGTATTAGCCTTGGCACTGGCTGATATAGAAATTCACTCGACACTCAATCAACCCTTGCATGCCACTATCCCTGTTACAGCAACTAAAGCAGAGCTAGATTTATTGGACCTAGGTCTTGCTTCAAAAAAGACATTTCTACGCACAGATATTGAGCGTAAAAAAATATTGAATTCCTTGATCATTGAATTAATCAGAACAGGCCAATCACCTTATATTAAGGTCACCTCAAAAAAGTTAATTCGTGAACCCTTACTGGAATTTATACTCTCCATTGACTCTGGCAATGGTCGTATGTTTCGCAGTTATTCGATATTTCTTTCACCCCGATAATCGATCATCAACAGACATAAAAACACCGTCCGTCTGGCACTATGTTTTATAAACCAAGATCTAAAAAAGGCTTTATGATTTCTTCAAAAAACAGGTCAACAAAACAATTCGCATACCATTAACACGACCTTCAATCTGCTCAGGGTTGGAGGTCAAAGAAATACCCCGTACCGCTGTTCCACGTTTAGCAGTAAAGCCAGCGCCCTTAACATCAAGGTCTTTGATGAGCGTAACTGTGTCACCATCCTGCAATATATTGCCATTACTGTCTTTGGTTGGCACTACGTCATCATAACTTTCATCAGACACAGCCTCAGCCCACTCTCTTAGTTTATCATCAAGATAGAGCATTTCAAACAGATCCTGCGCCCAACTCTCGGTTGAAAGACGCTTTAAAAGACGCCAGGCCATGACCTGAACGACAGGCACCTGACTCCACATGCTGTCATTCAAACAACGCCAGTGATTGACATCCATATCGCCAGGATTATTGATTTGCCCATGACAGGCATCGCAAATCATGATGCTGCTATCTGCATTAGGGGTGCTAACAGGCGGCACTTCATAAACCGTCAGATTTGAGTCAGAAGAGCAGAGCTCACACTTTGAGCCACAGCGCTGCATTAATGTCTGTTCGGTATTCATTCGAGCGGATTCCTTCAAGTCTTGTGCGCGGGGATTATGCCTTTATATCCCAATAAAAAATAGCGTATTACACGGATTTCTGCGGCCAAATGGCAAGCTTAGACTGCACCATGCTCAACCAGCCCCATACCAGCTTCCTGCACCCGTTTAATTTTGTCACGCAGTTGGGCGGCTTCTTCAAATTCAAGATTCTGGGCATGCTCATACATTTGCTGTTCAAGCTGTTTAACTTCCTTGTTCAGCTCCGCTGCTGGCATAGCTGCGTATTCCAACACCTCTTCTGCCACCTTGGCATATTTTTTGGCATCACCATGGGCACTGGCATAAACACCCTCCATAACATCAGTCACTTTGCGGATGATGCTTTGCGGTGTAATGCCATGCTCTTTGTTATGGGCGATCTGTTTGACACGGCGGCGTTCGGTTTCGTCCAATGCACGCTTCATGGAGCCGGTGATCTTATCGGCATACAAAACCGCCCGGCCATGAACATTGCGAGCAGCGCGCCCCATAGTCTGGATCAATGAACGTTCCGAACGCAGAAAACCTTCTTTATCGGCATCGAGAATAGCCACTAATGAAACCTCGGGAATGTCCAGCCCTTCACGCAGCAGATTGATGCCCACCAGCACGTCGAACACCCCCAGGCGCAGGTCACGAATGATTTCCACCCGCTCAACAGTGTCGATGTCGGAATGCAGATATCGAACTCGCACGCCGTGTTCAGTCAAATAGTCAGTTAGGTCTTCGGCCATACGTTTAGTCAAGGTAGTCACCAGCACTCGTTCCCCAGCAGCGGCTCGTTTATTAGCCTCCGACAGCAGATCATCCACTTGGGTGGCTACCGGGCGAATATCAACCTCAGGATCAATAAGACCGGTTGGACGCACCACCATCTCGACCACCTTGTCACCATGTTCCTCTTCGTAATTTCCGGGGGTGGCCGAGACATAGATGGATTGCGGCGCAATACGCTCAAACTCTTCAAACTTCATTGGCCGATTGTCCAGCGCCGAGGGCATGCGAAAACCGTATTCCACCAAATTCTGCTTGCGTGAACGCTCGCCCTTATACATGCCACCAATCTGAGGAATGGTGACGTGGCTTTCATCAATCACCAGAATGGCATTGTCAGGCAGGTAATCGAACAGGGTGGGTGGTGGCTCGCCCGGATTGCGGCCAGAGAGATAGCGAGAGTAGTTTTCAATGCCGGAGCAATACCCCAGCTCTAAAATCATTTCAATATCGAAGATAGTGCGCTGTTCCAGCCGCTGCGCCTCCACCAGTTTGTCATTGTCACGCAGATATTTCAGTCGCTGTTTTAATTCGTCCTTGATCAGGTCAATGGCATCAAGCAGGGTTTGACGGCCAGTGACGTAGTGGCTTTTGGGATAGATGGTGAGGCGCGGCACACGGCGCAGCACCTCACCGGTGAGCGGGTCAAAATAGGCCAGTGATTCCACCTCATCATCAAACAACTCAATCCGTACTGCTTCACTATCTGATTCAGCCGGATAGACATCAATCACATCACCACGCACCCGATAGGTCGCGCGCGACAGTTCAAGATCATTGCGGGTATATTGCAGCTCGGCCAGACGTTGCAAGATCTGACGTTGATCAATGCTATCCCCCTTTACCAGATGCAACACCATGCTCAGATAGGAACGCGGATCACCCAGACCGTAGATACAAGAAACAGAAGAAACAATAATAGTGTCTTCACGTTCAAGGATGGCCTTGGTGGCCGACAACCGCATCTGTTCAATGTGTTCATTGATGGAAGAATCTTTTTCAATGAAGGTGTCCGACGACGGCACATAGGCCTCGGGCTGGTAGTAGTCGTAATAAGAGACAAAATACTCCACCGCATTATTGGGGAAAAACTCCTTCATCTCGCCATACAGCTGTGCTGCCAGGGTCTTGTTAGGTGCCAGAATCAAGGCCGGGCGTTGCACTTCCTGTATCACATTGGCGATGCTAAAGGTCTTGCCTGAGCCAGTCACTCCCAGCAACACCTGATGCATCAGACCATCTTGCAAGCCTTCAACCATCGCGGCAATTGCACTGGGCTGATCACCTGCGGGGTTAAAGGGTGAATTAATTGTAAAAGGCTTGCTCATAGGGATTCTGCAACAGGGATTAATCGAGTAATATTAACATTTAGTACCTTATAAATAATTCTTTCACAAAACGAAGAAAATTATTGGGTGAAGATTTTATCCAGTTTACTGGGTTAGACATACTTAAAGCATGCTGTGAGGGCCTGATGAGCAAAAATTTCCGTCTTTCTGAACGTGTCCAGAATATCAAGCCATCACCGACCCTGGTTATTACCGCTCGCGCCAAGGAGCTGCGCGCAGCAGGAAAAGACATTATTGGCCTCGGGGCCGGCGAACCGGATTTTGATACTCCGGATCACATCAAAAATGCTGCCATCGAAGCTATCAAGAATGGCTTCACCAAATACACCGCCGTCGATGGCACCCCAGAGCTGAAACAGGCCATCATCACCAAATTCAAACGTGACAATGGCTTTGACTATCACGCCGATCAGGTGCTGGTTTCTTGCGGTGGCAAACAAAGCTTTTTCAATCTAACCCAAGCCATTCTCAATCCTGGCGACGAAGTAATCATTCCGGCCCCTTACTGGGTGTCATACCCGGACATGGTCATTCTTGCGGGTGGTAGCCCGGTTGTGGTTGAGGCGGGCATTGAACAGGGGTTTAAGATCACGCCTGAGCAACTGGAAGACGCCATTACCGATGATACCCGCCTGTTTGTCATCAACAGCCCCTCCAACCCTACCGGGGTGGCTTACACCAAGGCAGAGCTGGAAGCACTGGGTGAGGTACTGCGTCGCTATCCACAAGTAATCATCGCAACGGATGACATGTACGAACATATTCTCTGGGCAGATGAGCCATTCTGCAACATCCTCAATGCCTGCCCTGATTTATACGACCGCATCATGGTTCTGAATGGCGTATCAAAGGCCTATTCCATGACCGGCTGGCGAATTGGCTATGCAGCAGGACCCAAGCCTCTCATCCAGGCGATGAAAAAGATTCAATCACAAAGCACATCGAATCCCACCTCTATTTCACAGGTAGCCGCACAAATGGCGCTGGAAGGTGATCAAGACTGTATCGGTGAAATGCTCAAGGCCTTTAAACAGCGCCATGACTTTGTCGTCAAAGAATTAAATACCATGCACGGTGTGCAGTGCATCGAATCGCAGGGCACGTTCTACGCCTTCCCTTCCATGCATGGCGTCATTAACTGTCATAGCGAAGCTAAGGATGATGTGGCCCTGGCTGATTTTTTCTTGAATGAAGCTGATGTAGCCCTGGTTCCGGGTTCTGCCTTTGGTGCCCCGGGTTATATGCGTTTATCATATGCAACCAGCATGGAAAATCTTACTGAAGCACTCAAACGCATCAAGACCGTCCTGGGCACTGATTAAAATTGCGGGGAGCTAAATCCATGAAGCAAAGCAATACTTGGCAGACCAAAAACAAAGCTTCATATGGCTTTACTCTGGTTGAAGTTCTGGTGGTGCTATCAATATCAGCAATTATTATTGGTGCTGCAACCCCCTCCTTCATGAATATTATCGCCAACAATCGTGTCGCCATGGCTAGCAATGAGCTGATAACTACTTTGAACCTTGCCAAGGCTGAGGCCGTTCGTTCAGGTATGGACACCGTATTGTGCGCAAGCCAGACGGCCAGCCAATGCAGTGATTCAGCAAACTGGAGCGATGGCCTGATATTGTTTCAGGATAACGACAACGACGGCATTATCAGTAATAACGAAAGAATTATCAAGGTCATGCCTGCCAGTAACGACAGCCTTCAGTTTGCCTATATTCTAGACAACACTAAAAAAATCAACTTTAAAGCCAATGGCAGAATAAACCTAAACGGCCACTTTTGTTTTAAGAATTCTTATGCAGAGAACAATAGCCGCGCGGTGATCATCACGCAAACAGGACGGATTCGTTCTGAAAAAATAACATATGACTGCTAGTGGTTCATGCGGAAGCCCAGGTAACTAGATCCCAAATAAAGCACTGACAAGCTATTGAAAAGCGCCTATACGGCACGATACGGTGTTAAAATTCAACTCAAAATACTCATTTATCATCTATACACTGCTCATTTTCGCTGAATTTTTCCTTATATCGCACTCGCCTACGAGTTTTCCAACAACCTGCTAAGCAGTTTTAGGCACCATATAACCAACACCTCGTACGGTGACTATTAGCTCTTTTCCAAGTTTCTTTCTAATATGATGAATATGAACTTCGGTGGCGTTACTCTCCACTGCATCATTCCAGCTATAGAGTTTTTCTTCAATCTGTTCGCGCGACATTACCCTGCCCGCATTTTCAAGTAACAAAAACAAAATTGAGAACTCTTTTGATGGCAGAAAAACGGGTTTGCCATTCAGTGTGACTGTGCGTGCAGCCGGGTCAAGAATAATAGAACCATAGCTTATGGCTGGCGACGCACGATCCATTCTGCGTCTGAGCAAAGCACGGATACGGGCATAGAACTCTTCAAGATCAAAGGGTTTGATCATGTAATCATCAGCACCGCAGTCTAGGCCCGAAACTCTATCAGCGGTTGTGTCATGAGCACTCAAGATCAAGACGGGGATTTTATTGCCCTCTTCACGAATCTCTTTGAGTAAGCTTATCCCGCTTAAGGAAGGCAGACCAAGATCCAACACCATCAAATCAAATGGGGCAGTCGTTAATGCATTACGGGCATCAAGACCGTCCGTCAGCCAATCCACGGTATAGCCCACCTGTTCAAGCGCAGCACGCATACCCTGTCCCAACTGCGGATCATCTTCTACCAATAAAATTCGCATAACTTATTCTTATATGAATATAAATAATATGAGCGCAATAGTAACAAAATTAGCTAATAATAAAATAATAGTGGACACTGCTTTGAAGTTCATGAACAAATATATTCCCTTTGAGAAATCAATTTAAGGGTTAGTTAAGGATTTATCATTAGAATTGAATATACCTTCAGAGGGGAATGCAAACTCCCGAGAGAGGGCTTAGACCAGTAGAGTGGTTTAGTTAGGCGGTGGTCATTATTCACGGGGATTATGGGACTAATGGACTGCCAACTATGTAATTTTATATTTTTATCATAGGAGATATTGTCATGGGTGGAATGGGCGGAAGAGGCGGAAGAGGCGGCATGGGTGGTGGACGCGGTGGACGCGGTGGACGCGGTGGACGCGGTGGTGGTGGCGGTCGTCGTTAATCGACTGACACATCACACACTATCCATGTGGCCTAGCGCCATATGATAAAAACGGGGAACTTCGGTTCCCCGTTTTGCATTTAAAGCCTCAGCATCCCAAAATAATCTACAGTTTCAGCTTTCCGCCTGCCGACCATTATCCGACTGCCACGCCACTGATGCCTGATAGGCGGGGTGGCAAGCCATCAACTCTTCGTGTGTGCCCACCATAATCGAACCATCACCATTCAGATAAACAACACGATCAGCATTGCGAATGGAAGAAAAGCGATGCGCAATCACAAATGTCGTCCGCCCCAGTCGCAACGACTCCAACGCTCCCACCACCAACTGTTCAGACTCACTATCCAGCGCTGAAGTCGCTTCATCCATAATCAAAAATGGCGTATTGCGTAACATTGCCTGGGCAATGGCGATACGTTGGTACTGCCCACCCGATAGCTCCACCCCAACTGAGCCAATACGGGTATTCAGACCACCCTCCAGTGATTCGATAAAGACCCAGGCGCCACTAGACTCACAGGCCATGAGCAGCTGCTCTTCCGTTGCATCCGGCTGAGCCAGTAGCAGATTGGCACGAATTGTATCGTTAATTACCAACGGGCTTTGCCACACCACGCAAAAATGATCACGCAAAGAGGCCAGTGTCACTTTTGCTATGTCAACATTATCGATCAGAATACGGCCTTGCTGCGGGTCATGAAAGCGCATCAAAAGCTTCGCCAGTGTTGACTTACCTGCCCCGCTTGGCCCAACAAGAGCAATGGTTTCCCCTGCCTTAATCTTCAAGTCCACTTTATCCAGAATTGGCTCATTCTCCTCTGCGTAAGCAAAACTGACACCTTCAAAACAAATATCAGCTTTATTAATTTTTAGTGGTTTAGCATCTGCCGCATCACGGGTTTCAGGTTCAAGCGCAAAGACAGCTAAGACTCGCTCCGCCGCACCGAGATCCCCCTGCCACTGCATCGGTGCCTGGGTAAAACCTCGCACCGGCACAGATAAATAACCGAGGTAAATCAAAAAACTCACTAACTCGCCAATCCCCAGTCCTTGTGCATCGATCCGTTCAATGCCAACAAAGACAATAGAGATGCCGCAAAGATAGATTAAGCCGGTCAAGGTAACTTCAAACGTTTCATCCAACCAGCGCGACTTCATTCCCCAATAGCGTGCCCGTTCAAACGCGCTGCCATGCTGATTAGAGATTCTTTCCTCAGCCCTGACCGAACTGATGCCACGCATATTGGCTAGCGTCTGTTCTTCAAACGCCAATAGTTCGCCGTTTTCATGAAAAAAATGCTGTGAAGCCTTACGTTTACGCGGCCCAAACAATGCCTGATGAATGATAAACAAGGGCACAAATAGCAACGCCACCAAAGCCAGATACCAGTCGATCCAGAAAAGCATGCCGCAATAAAAGACCAGGGTGAGTAAATGAGATACCAGATAGAATGGCACCTCTAGCGCCATATCCTGAACACTATCAACATCATTACTGAGACGTGCTAGCAGATCACCACGGTGCAGTGAAGAGGCCACCGAATCAGAGACAAAAAGCAAATGGCTCATGAGCGCCAATCTAACCCGGCCCACAAACCGCAGCCCGAGCCAACTGACCGACATAGTCGATGCCAACTGAAAAAGCTGATTAACAACAACGATGAGAATCAGCCACAGTAATACTTGCTTGACCTCTTCAAAGCGGCCAGCATGCAAGTGATCAAAGGGAATACCAATCAACCACACCATCACTGTGTTGGTGAGCGTTAATCCGAGAATAGCAAGCACCACCAGGCCGATGAATCTTGCGTCAGGGCGAATATAAGGTATGAAATGCCGATATATCTGCCAAAAACCGGCTTCCTTAGCAATATTCATGCGGTTACACCAATCAATAGATAGATATCAAAAACTCTCAACAAGTAGAAGGCTAGCATTCAAACAGACAGGGAAACCTGAATGCAAAAAAAAGGAGCCACTAAAGGCTCCTTTTCATACCAGAAAAAGATTAAAACAACTTAAGCTTCTTCAGTCACCGCCTTCATGCTCAAACGAATGCGGCCCTGTTTGTCAATTTCGAGTACCTTGACCTTAACCGTCTCACCTTCGGTGAGCTTGTCAGCCACATTCTCAACCCGTTCGTTTGAAATCTGTGAGATGTGAACCAGACCATCCTTGCCAGGCAGAACAGTCACAAAAGCACCAAAGTCCATCAGCTTGGCAACCAAACCATCATAGATCTTGCCAACTTCAACATCGGCAGTCAGCTCATTGATACGGCGTTTGGCTTCTTCACCTGCGGCCTTGTCGACAGAAGCAACCTTAACCGTGCCATCATCATCGAGATCAATTGTAGTACCCGTCTCTTCAGTCAGGGCGCGAATGGTTGCGCCACCCTTGCCGATAACATCACGAATCTTGTCAGGGTTGATCTTGAAGGTAATGATGCGCGGTGCGAATTCAGACAGCTCCTCGCGAGGACTGGAAATTACCTTGGCCATTTCACCAAGAATATGGATACGACCACCCTTTGCTTGAGTCAATGCAGCTTCCATGATCTCACGGGTAATACCTGTAATTTTGATATCCATCTGCAATGCAGTGATGCCGTCAGAGGTACCTGCAACCTTGAAGTCCATATCACCGAGATGATCTTCATCACCAAGGATGTCAGACAGAACAGCAAAACGTTCACCTTCCTTGATCAGCCCCATCGCAATACCCGCAACAGGCGCCTTCAATGGGATACCTGCATCCATCATCGCCAGACTGGAACCACATACAGAGGCCATTGAGCTTGAGCCATTTGATTCTGTGATTTCAGAAACAACACGTACCACATATGGATACTCCTCCATGTCCGGCATAACAGCCTGAACACCACGTTTAGCCAAACGACCATGGCCGATTTCACGACGCTTGGGGCTACCTACAAAACCGGTTTCACCAACGCAGAACGGAGGAAAATTATAGTGCAGCATGAAAGGGTCTTTACGACTGCCTTCCACGGCATCAATCAGCTGTGCATCTTTGCCGGTACCCAAAGTGGTCACCACCAAAGCCTGCGTTTCACCACGGGTGAACAGGGCTGAACCATGTGTGCGTGACAAAACACCAACACGAATATTAATCGGACGCACAGTGCTGTTGTCACGGCCATCAATACGCGGCTGGCCTTCGATAATACGATTACGAACAACACTCTTTTCCAGACTGCCAACTGCAGCACTGACATCGGCATCGCTCCATTTGGCATCATCACCACTTGACAGAGCTTCAACAACCTGACTGCGAACATCAGACAACTGGCTATAACGGCTTTGCTTTTCTTTAACCTGATAAGCAGCATCAATCTGAGCCTGAGCCTTATCACTGACCGCAGCGGCAAGGGCTTCGTCTTTAGCTTCTGGCTGCCAGTCCCAGGCTTCAACATCCGCTTCAGCAACAAACTCGCTGATTGAGTTAATAACGACCTGCAACTGCTCATGACCAAACATGACCGAATCAAGCATGACCTGCTCGGACAGCTCTTTTGCTTCAGACTCAACCATCAACACGGCATCAGCCGTACCGGCAACAACCAGATCAAGCTGTGAATCACCCAGTTGGGAGATACCCGGGTTCAGCAGGAACTGACCATCTTTATAACCAACACGAGCGGCACCGATTGGCCCCTGAAAAGGAACGCCAGCCAACATCACAGCAGCAGAAGCACCAATCATGGCCGGAATATCAGGATCAATATCTGTATCTAATGAAACGACGGTGGCAATAATTTGGACTTCGTTTACAAACCCCTTAGGAAAAAGCGGGCGGATCGGTCTATCGATCAGACGGCATGTCAGAGTTTATTTTTCAGACGGACGACCTTCACGCTTGAAAAAGCCACCCGGAATCTTGCCTGCCGAGTAAGTACGCTCCTGGTAGTTAACCGTCAGTGGAAAGAAGTCACGCCCAGCGTCAGCCTCTTTCTTGGCCACACAAGTCACCAGCACAGCAGTATCGCCCATGCTACACATTACGGCACCAGATGCCTGACGGGCTATTTCACCGGTTTCCAGAGTGACTGTGTGGTCACCGTATTGAAAGACCTTTTTAATGGATGTCATCAATAATCCTTAAGATTTTTGGCTGAGATTAACGAAGTCGAAATCGTCGAATATTCTTGGCTAAAGCTAACGCCGCTCTTAGCGACGCAAACCCAGACGTGAAATCAGGTCACGGTAACGAGTGAGGTCTTTCTTTTTCAGATAATCCAGCAGTTTACGACGCTGACTTACCATGCGCAGCAGACCTTGGCGTGAATGGTGATCATGTGAATGTTCTTTGAAGTGACCAGACAACTGATCAATACGGGCACTCAATAGCGCTACTTGAACTTCTGGAGAACCAGTGTCTCCTTCAGCACGTTGATAATCAGAAACAACCTTCTGTTTGGCTTCTGCATTTAATGACATTTATCTCTCCCAAGATTTTACTAAAAGCTTAAAGCGGCACATTTTACAGCCGCAAAGGACCTGAAACAAGCGTGGAATCACCTCAATCCCCATAAAAACAGGGATTTGGCTCATTCTGAGCAATTTATCAGGCGTTTTGGTGCGACACGACCATCTTCTAGAATATAGCCCATGCCCAAAAAATCATTTTCACTGGCATATAGTCTAACCAGCCCCTCGGTTGGCGCCTTTGGTACCAGCACCGCCTGACCTTGGCGTACATAGAAGGCCATATCCGTATTCAGGCTGACAGCGGGGAAATCCTGAACCACCAAATCCATTGGCAGCAGAAGTTCATCCAAGGCTTCAGCCGGTGCCTGATCGCGAAGTTCTTCGAGTTTTTCCATCGTAATGGCAGCATCAATATCAAACATACCACTCAATATCCGACGTAATTCCTGAACATGTCCGCCACAGCCTAGCTTTTCGCCAATATCTTCAGCCAGGGTGCGAATATAGGTGCCTTTAGAACAAATCACTTCAAGATCGATTTCATCGTCATTGATTGCCAGCAGCTTAATGGAAAAAATGGTGATTAAACGAGGTTTGCGCTCAACCTCTATGCCCTGACGTGCCAGTTTATAAAGCGGTTGGCCGTCTTTCTTGAGCGCAGAATACATCGGCGGGATCTGCGAGATTTCACCAACAAAACCAGCGAGGACAGGTTCAAGCAGTGCTTGACTCAACTCAGGTAGCTGTCGGCTTTGAACAACATCACCTTCAATATCACCTGTGGTGGTGGTTTGACCCAGTTTAATGATGACCTGGTAACCCTTATCGGCATCAAGTTGATAGCCAGATACTTTGGTTGCCTCACCAAGACAAATTGGTAACAGACCAGTGGCAATAGGATCGAGACTGCCAGTGTGCCCTGCCTTTTTAGCAAAAAACAGGCGTTTAACACGCTGCAACACAGCATTGGAGGTCATCCCTGCCGGTTTATCAAGCAACAGGATACCGCTGACGTCTCGACCTTTTTTTATCCGATTACGAGCCAACTTAAAACAATCTCAACACAGGACTCAAATAATTATTCTTTATTGTCGGAACTGGAAATAGCTTTATCGATCAAGGCGCTTAAATTAGCCCCATTTTCAACCGAAGCATCATATAGAAATGTCAGCTGTGGCGTGACACGAATACTCAGTCGCTTACCTAGTTCTCGACGCAGAAAACCTGCGGCTTTATTGAGCCCCTCTAATGCCTTTTCCACTTCATTATCGACAGAAAGAACCGTTACGTAAATTTTGGCATAAGATAAATCACGTGATAGATCGACAGCAGAAACAGTAACCATTCCAACACGCGGATCTTTAACTTCAAACTGAATCAACTGCGCTAGTTCACGCTGAACTTGCGCGGCGACTCGTTTTGTACGACTAAATTCTTTTGGCATTATTTTCCGGCTCTTAAAAAATTAGTCGATAGTTTTAGCTACTTCGAAACGTTCATAAACTTCAACCTGGTCACCTGCTTGAATGTCATTGTAATCTTTAACACCGATACCACACTCAGTACCCGATTTAACTTCATTGACATCATCTTTATAACGACGTAGAGACTCAAGCTCACCCTCATAGATAACCACGTTGTCACGCAGTACACGAATCGGATTACTACGTTTGATCGTCCCTTCAACAACCAGACAACCCGCGATGGCGCCCAACTTCTGTGACCGGAAGACATCTTTAACTTCAGCCAAACCAATAATTTCTTCACGAATTTCTGGTGATAACAGACCAGACATGGCTTGCTTAACATCATCAATAATGTCGTAGATAACACTGTAGTAACGCAGATCAACGTTATTGTCTTGAGCGGCACGCTTGGCCGAACCATCGGCTCTAACATTAAAGCCAACCATAATCGCCTGCGATGCCAAAGCCAGGTTGATATCTGACTCCGTAATTCCACCGACACCACTGGAAACAATCTTAACCCTGACCTCATCAGTAGAAAGATTAAGCAGTGCGTCACTTAATGCTTCAGAACTACCTTGAACATCAGTTTTGATCAACAGGTTAACAACACCAACATCACCCTGAGTCATTTGCGAGAATATATTCTCAAGCTTGGCTGCTTGCTGCTTGGCCAGCTTAGCATCACGCAATCGTCCTTGACGGAATCCGGCAATTTCACGCGCCTTGCGCTCATCAGCAACAACTGCCGCACTGTCTCCAGCATCAGGTGTGCCAGACAAACCCAGCACTTGAACAGGTATCGATGGACCAGCGGTATCTATCGGCTTGCCGTTTTCGTCAAACATGGCACGTACACGGCCATACTCTTTACCCACAAGCAGGATATCACCTTTATTCAAGGCACCGTTTTGCACCAGAATAGTGGCAACTGCACCACGGCCCTTATCCAAAGATGACTCAACCACCAGACCTGTTGCCGGCCCTTCCTCAACAGCTTTAAGCTCCAACACTTCCGCCTGCAACAAAATAGCATCCAGCAGCACGTCAATGCCCTCACCTGTTTTGGCAGAAACATGAACGAAAATGGTATCACCGCCCCACTCTTCGCAGATAACTTCATGAGCAGTCAATTCCTGCTTGACTCTATCTGGATCAGCTTCGGGCTTGTCGACCTTATTAACCGCGACAATCAAAGGCACCTCTGCCGCCTTTGCATGCTTAATTGCTTCAATCGTTTGCGGCATAACACCATCATCCGCGGCAACAACCAATATGACGATATCCGTAACCTTCGCACCGCGGGCACGCATGGCAGAAAATGCAGCATGGCCAGGCGTATCGAGAAAGGTAATCATGCCACGCTCTGTTTCAACATGATAAGCACCAATGTGCTGGGTAATACCACCCGCCTCACCAGAAGCAACCTTGGCACGACGAATATGGTCAAGCAATGATGTCTTACCGTGGTCAACATGTCCCATAATGGTAACAACAGGCGCACGATGTACTTCATCGCCCGTCAGTTCAATAGTTTCCCCCAGCAATTCTGTCTCGAGAGCGTCTTCACGCACCAACTTGACTGTATGCCCCATCTCTTCAACCACAATAGAAGCGGTCTCCTGATCAAGCACCTGATTGATGGTAACCATAGAACCCATGCCCATCATCACCTTGATTACTTCACCCGCTTTCACAGACATTTTTTGCGCTAATTCTGCAACGGTAATGATATCCGGAAGGCTGACCTCTCTGACAATGGGTGCAGTTGGCATTTGAAAACCATGCGGTCCTTCTTCAACAACCACTTTTCCACGTCTGGCAGGTTTCTTTTTACGACGTCCCGATTTGCCAGCAGAAACATGCAGTTCTTCGCGCCCGGCACCTTTCTTTTTCCTGCCTCGACCATGGTCGGCTGCCGGCTTCGCGGCACGCATACGTCCTTTAGGGCCTTCTTTCTTGGCTGCCTCCTTAGCAGCAGGTGCTGCTGGGGAGGCAGCAGGCATGGCAACCGCCGCTTTTTGTGCTTTTTCAATCGCCTTCTTGGCAGCCTCTTGAACTTCACTGTGAGCCGCAGCTACTGCAGCAGCAACCACAGCCTCAGCAGCCGCTTTTTGCTGCTCTTCTTCTGCCTTAATGCGTTGCGCCTCTTCAGCAGCAAGCCTTTCTTCTTTCTGCTCTGGGCTTTCAACCACAACTGGCTCAGCCTCAACCTTTACGATCTCGACAACCGGTTCTGGCTCATCAACTGGTTTGACGGATGCAGATTCAACAGTTTCATCAGCAACAACACCGCGCTTTACATAGGTTCGACGTTTACGAACTTCTACGCTAACTGTTTTAGTTTTACCGGAACTGCTCTGTTTAAGTTCGCTAACTGTTTTACGTTTAAGAGTGATTTTTCTTGATGTTGATGCGGCAACGCCCGAGCTTTCATTACCCTCACGCAAATGCTTCAACAACGTCATTTTATCAGTATCACTGATAGTTGCATCAGCATCTGAAGGTACGCCAACACCCGCTTCACCCAATTGAGTAAGCAAGCGATCGACAGAAACCCCTACTGCCTCGGCTAGTTGTTTGACTGTTACTTCTGACATATTGACAGTACCTCCAGACGGCTGCGTTGTTATCCTTGCTGCTCTTCAGCAAACCAGGGAGCACGCGCTTCCATAATTAATTTACTGGCTCGTTCTTCATCCAGACCTTCGATATCACTGATCTCATCAAGAGACTGCTCAGCAAGATCCTCACGACAAACGATACCTTTTGCTACAAGTGCAGCGGCCAGGCTTTTATCCATACCCTCAAGCTCAAGCAAATCTGCATCAGCCTCATTAGCATGTTCTTCACCGGCAATAGCCGAGGTCAATAAGAAATCACGGGCGCGATTGCGTAATTCTTCGACAATTTCTTCATCGAACTCTTCAATTTCAAGCATTTCTTCGACAGGCACATAGGCAACCTCTTCAATTGAGCTAAAACCTTCCTGAACAAGAATAGTGGCGACCTCTTCATCGACATCAAGCTGCTCCATCAAAGTACTGAGTACAGCCGCAGACTCTTGCTCATTCTTCTGCTCTGCATCAGATTCGTTCATCACATTCAGTTTCCATCCCGTTAACTGACTTGCCAAGCGAATATTCTGACCACCACGACCAATGGCTTGTGACAAATTGTCTTCATCAACAGCGATATCCATGGTGTTGCTGTCTTCATCAACAACAATAGAAGCAACTTCAGCTGGTGACATGGCGTTGATAACAAACTGGGCTGAATTATCATCATAAAGAATGATATCAACACGCTCACCACCCAGCTCGTTAGATACAGCCTGTACACGTGAACCACGCATACCAACACAAGCACCCACTGGGTCAATACGTTGATCATTGCTCTTAACTGCAATCTTGGCACGCACGCCAGGATCACGAGCAGCAGAACGGATTTCAATCAAACCTTCGCCAGCTTCTGGGACTTCGAGTTTAAACAATTCAATCAATAATTCAGGCGCAGTACGACTAACAAATAACTGCGGGCCACGCTGCTCTGAACGCACATCACGCAAATAGCCACGCACTCGATCACCAGGCCGCAGCGATTCACGTGGAATCATATCTTCACGTGTAACAACAGCCTCAGCATTACCTCCCAGATCCAAGATGACATTGCCACGATCAACACGCTTAACAACCCCCATCACCAACTCGCCAATGCGATTGAGATAGGCTTCAACTACCTGCGCACGTTCCGCCTCACGAACCTTTTGTACAATTACCTGTTTGGCCGCCTGTGCCGAGATGCGGCCAAATTCAGCCACTTCAAGCGGCTCTTCAATAAATTCACCAACACTGATGCCGGGCTGTTTCTCTTGTGCATCTTCAAGCCAATATTGAGCATCCGGATTTTCAAGTACATCGTCACCGTCTTCGCTTATTGCTTCCCAGCGACGAAAAGCCCCATAGTCACCCGTTTCCCGGTCAATTGAGACACGCACATCGATCTCACCACCATGGCGTTTCTTGGTCGCCATCGCCAACGCAGCTTCCATAGCATCGAAAATGATCTCTTTTGAGACACCCTTCTCGTTGGCCACTGCATCTACAACTAACAATACCTCTTTGCTCATCGCTCAGCCTCTCGCAACACTAATCAATTTGACCCGCAGGACCATCAATCAAACACAGGCACTAAATGTGCCTTTTCAATATTTTCGAAATCAATCTCAATTGCCTTACCCTCAAGCTCGGCATGCACAATTCCAGTATTAATTTGCTTTAATGTCACCGTCATCTTACGACGCTTATCAAGCGGTGTGGACAACAACAACTTTACATCACGGCCAATGAATCGTTCAAAATGTTCTAGGCTGAACAACGGTCTGTCCATTCCCGGGGATGACACCTCAAGACTATAGATTCCGGTAATTGGATCCTCCACATCAAGCATACTGCTGATCTGGCGACTTACCGCCTCACAATCCTCAACCAAAATACCTTCTGCCCGATCTATAAATACACGCAGGACAGAATGTTTGCCCTGCGACAAATACTCCGCACCAACAAACTCATAACCCAAACCTTCAACTATTGGCTCTAGCAGTTTCAGCAACTTTGCAGGGGCTTGCCGGATCATCACATCACCTATTAAACGAAAAATGGGCCTACGGCCCACTTTTATAAATTCTAAAACTTTAAACCACTGTCGCTGGCCTTTTCACCAAACTTCAGTTAACAAAAAGCCCCGAATACGGGGCTTCCTGCAACAACAAATATTGGTAGCGGGGGTAGGATTCGAACCTACGACCTTCGGGTTATGAGCCCGACGAGCTGCCAGACTGCTCCACCCCGCAACAACTGCGCAGTATATTACCCAAACCCCCCCACTAGATCAAGCCTTAATTTACTAATTAATACAATCAATGGGCCTTACTCAGTATTTTTCTTGTTGAGGCCACCTTTAACCAACAAACCACAGCAATCACTGACACTTCATAAGGGTCACAAAGGCAATGGCATAGTCTTTTTCATCCGACAAGCTAAGATGAGCATCACCAATACCCAGGTCTGCACAAACATTTAGCGCTTGCCCTGAGAAACATAAATCCGGCTTACCATAAACATCATTACTAACAGCAATCTGCCCCAAACTGATGCCATTGCGAAAACCTGTACCCAAGGCTTTGACCGCAGCTTCCTTTGCGGCAAAACGTTTGGCCAGAAAGCTAGCTGGACTAACACTATCTTCGAACCCCTGTAATTCCCGAGGCGCAAGTATGCGCCGAGCAAACTTATCGCCAAAGCGTGCTAAACCCGCCTCAATTCTGGCAACAGCAACAATATCGGTGCCAATACCGTGAATCACTAGACTCTCGCCTCCAACATCAGACGCTTTATTTCTTTGACCGCCTGCTGCAGACCAGTAAAAACTGCCCTGGCAATAATTGCATGACCTATATTCAATTCTTTTATCTGTGTGATAGCCGCAATCTGACCGACATTCTGATAATTGAGGCCGTGTCCAGCATTGACATGCAACCCCAAAGAATCGCCATGCCTGATCGCCGCCACAATCCGCTTAAATTCAGCATCACGTGCCTGACAATCTTTGGCGTCGGCAAAATGACCTGTGTGAATTTCAATCACCGGGGCACCTACCTCAACAGCCGCATCAATCTGGGCAAGATCAGCATCAATAAACAGGGATGCGCGTACACCGGCCGCTGCCAGACGCTGACAGGCATCGCCAACCCTGTCTTTTTGCCCCAACACATCCAGACCACCCTCGGTCGTCAGTTCTTCCCGGCTTTCAGGCACCAAACAACATTCTTCAGGTTTGATTCGTTCGGCAATAGCCAGCATCTCATCGGTGACAGCCATTTCCAGGTTCATACGTGTCTGCAAAATGTGTTTCAACATTTCTACATCACGCTCTTGAATATGACGCCTGTCTTCACGCAAATGTAGAGTAATTGCATCAGCGCCAGCTTGCTCTGCCTCAATTGCAGCCTGAACAGGGTCTGGATAACGGGTACCCCTAGCCTGTCTCAGCGTTGCAACATGATCAATATTTACACCCAATAACATTTCTTACTCCATTTCCTGCTTTCTATTCAGTACAGCTGCCTCGGTAGTGCGCTGCAAATCTATCAATAACTGACGACTATGTAGCTTTTTACCCCCCAGATAATGGTCAAGCACCAGACGAGTCAGGCGTCTTGCATCTCTCAGAAACTGTGGATGCCCCAGATCTTCTTCTGCAAACGCAAGCAGAGAGCTGCCTTTGAACAACAAAGCCTGACTTGCATCATCTCGTATTACCAGCATCGGTCCCTGCCCTGGCTGATAGCGATAAACACGATTAGGATCAATTGGCTCACCCTGTTCCAATTCAGACCCAAGCACCAGACCATAACCAATTTCTTGCAATAGTTTCTTTTCAAACAAACGCAGATAACGTTGCAGCTGTTGGGGCTGATTCAGACGATCTAATTGAGTGAAAGTATATCGATAATATTCAAACAAATCAGGATGTGGATCATGGCGATGCAACAGATGAATCAACAATTCATTGATATAAAAGCCACTCAGCAATACCGGCCCAATCAGCCGATGCGCGGCAGCACTCGCCTCGGCATCCGTTAGCGTGGCCAACTCACCGCGACCAGTCCAAGACAATTGTAGCGGCATAAATGGCTGCAACAGGGCCTGGCGCTGTTTGCGCTTTCCCTTGACACCCCGGGCAACCAAACCAACACGGCCATACGTTTGCGAAAAAACCTCAAGAATAAGGCTACTATCGCGGTATGGGCGCTGATGCAGCACATAGGCAGGCTCGAGTAATACCTTGGCCATGGTTGCGCCCAGGCAATCTAGTCGTCAGTGTACCCAAGGCTTCTCAGTGCACGCTCATCCGCCGCCCAGCCTTCTTTAACCTTGACCCAGAGCTTCAACAACACCTTCTGCTCCAATAAATTTTCCAGATCAATACGCGCATCCTGACCGACTTTTTTAAGCCCCGCCCCACCCTTGCCAATGACAATAGCCTTTTGCCCCGGCCGGGCAACCCAGATCAAGGCATGAATAGTCACCAGATTACCTTCGGTTTCATAGGCCTCGATCTCAACTGACATCTCATATGGCAGCTCTTGACCAAGCGTACGTGTCAATTTTTCACGCACAATTTCGGCGGCGATGAAGCGCATACTGCGATCGGTTATTTGATCATTCGGATAATAAGGGGCTGCTATCGGTAATAATTTTTCAACTTCAGCCTCAAGATTATCAACACTCTCTCCAGTCTGGGCTGACAGAGGCACGATAGTATGAAAATCCATCAAACCAGAAAGGCGGGCAAGATGAGGCAATAGCACCTCTTTCTGTAAACGGTCAATTTTATTCACCACCAGAATCACAGGCACCTTACTATATTTGAGGCGCTCAAGGACAGCTTGATCCTCATCTGTCCACCTCACTCCCGAGACCACAAATAGGATCACATCGACATCCTTTAGCGCCGTCGAGGCAGCCTGATTCAGATAACGATTCATGGCCTTTTTGCCGTTGGTATGCAAACCGGGGGTATCAACATAAATTGCCTGAGATGTTTCGCTGCTATTGATACCTAAAATTCTATGGCGGGTAGTTTGTGGTTTCCTGGATGTAATACTAATTTTCTGCCCCAAAATCCGGTTCATCAATGTTGACTTGCCAACATTTGGACGTCCGATAATGGCAGCAAAACCACAGCGATAATTTTCTTTTTCATCTTGCATATGAGACATGTTTTCTTTCAATTATTTAGCAATGACCTGATAGGCCTTACGTGCGGCATCTTGCTCAGCCCGACGACGACTGGTTCCTTTACCCCTGACAGGCTCATTCAAACCGTCGGCCCGACAGATAATACGAAAAACTTGATCATGGGATTCTCCTTCAACAGCCATCAACTCATAAACAGGAAGTGCCTGCTTACGTGATTGCAACAATTCCTGCAAGCGCGTTTTAGGATCTTTGTCAGCCGCTTCTGGGGAGACCGTTTCGAGGCGTTGTTTATAAAGGCGAAGAATCAAACCCTTGCATGCATCAAAACCACCATCGACATAAACAGCGCCAAGGATCGCTTCAACGCCGCAGGCAAGAATTGAATCACGGCGAAAACCACCACTTTTCAATTCGCCAGAACCGAGTATCAGGCAATCCCCCAGATTCAGTTCACGACCGATCATAGCAAGTGTGTCACCCTTGACCAGACTGGCACGCAAACGGGTCAATTCACCCTCAGTTGCCTTTGGGAATCGTTGAAATAACTCATCAGCGATAACGCAGCCCAGAATCGCATCACCAAGAAATTCCAGACGTTCGTTATTTTTACTACCGATACTTCGGTGTGTCAGTGCCTGAACGATGAGTTGAGGGTCTTTGAACTGATAGGCTAAAGCCTGACAAAGTTTTTTCTGGGGCGACAACAACCAATCAGCGCTCTATCTCGACGGCTTTATCGCCAAACACCACCACCGCATCAAGGTTGCCCACCATGTGTACTCGGGCTTCGTATTCAATGGAGACTATACGCTTTTTGCCAGATGATTCAATTTTAATATGGTCGGAAGTGACCGTATCAACATCATCAATCTGAAGTTTCTTCAGAATCAATTCTTTAACCTCTCGATCTGAGGCCCCCTCAACCCGGCTATCGCTGGCCAAGCCCTTTAAGGTTGAACTCACTTTAAACCCTTCCAGATAAAAAGGGAAAAGTTTAAATGCCATCGCCAGCACAAAACCTGCCAACGCCAGTATCATCATGATACTAATGCCAGTCATGCCCCGTTGTAATTTTGGAGTTTTCAACATTATTTTCACCTACAGTTAAGAGCTGTTACTCAATAAAGCTACCAAGGCGTTCCCACGAAATTCGGTTTTGTATGCCATCCCAGTTCATCCAGATCATGAATGCCCTGCCCACAAGGTTCTCATCTGGGACAAACCCCCATACCCGACTATCGTTACTATTATCACGATTATCGCCCATGACAAAATACTGCCCCTCGGGAACAATAAACTCAACCTTATTCTCAGGGTTTGAACCACGTCCCCGCACCACCAGAATCTGATGTTCAACACCCGCCAGATTCTCTATACGCCGGTCAGCACCCGTCATGTGCAGCCCTTCGCCTGTGGTGGTGTATGTTCCAAGACTAGTTTGCTTAGCTACCACACCATTTACATAGACCTGTTTGCCCAAATAACTAATAGTGTCTCCGGGAAGTCCAACCACACGTTTGATGTAATCAACCGATGGATTCTTTGGATACCGAAACACCACCACATCACCCCGCTCAGGGTCGCCTAAGGCAAGTACTTTTTTGTTCAACACAGGTAAACGAATGCCATAGGTATATTTATTCACCAGAATAAAATCACCCGACAACAAGGTTGGCATCATTGAGCCCGATGGAATCCTGAATGGTTCAACCAGAAATGAACGCAAGATCAACACAGCAAGAATGACAGGAAAAAATGAACGCGCATACTCCACCATCAGCGGTTCTTTATAGGCGTTTGAAATCACCTTTGGCTCAATACCCTGCTGCTGCAAATTATCAGCGGCTTGAATACGCTTTGGTTTCCAGACGGAAATATCGATTAACCAAATCACACCAGTGACCAGGACAGCAATAACCATTACGGTTGCAAAGTCAAAATTCATTATTTTTTACCCACATCCAGCACAGCCAGAAATGCCTCTTGAGGTATATCGACATTACCCACCGATTTCATACGTTTTTTACCCCTTTTTTGTTTTTCCAGCAGTTTGCGCTTACGACTGAGATCACCGCCGTAACATTTAGCGATAACATTTTTACGCAGTGCCTTGACCGTACTTCGGGCGATGATCTTGGTGCCAATCGCCGCCTGAAGGGCAACATCAAACATCTGCCGAGGAATAACTTCCTTCATGCGATCAACCAGCGCCCGCCCCTGAAACTCAGATTTGTCACGATGGACAATGACCGCCAGGGCATCAACCACATCACCACCGATGAGAATATCCAATTTGACCAGTTCGGCAACTTGATAACGTTTGAATTCATAATCCAAAGAGGCGTAACCACGTGAAACTGACTTTAGTTTGTCAAAAAAATCTAACACTACTTCGTTCAGCGGTAATTCATACGTCAGTTGAACCTGCGTTCCAGCATATTGCATATTCTTTTGTACACCGCGTTTTTCCACACACAGACCAATCACGTTGCCCAAATATTCTTGCGGCAGCAGAATATGAGCTTCGATGATAGGTTCACGAATTTCGGCCATTTTATTAGGGGGTGGCAGCTTGGCGGGGTTATCCACCAGAATCACATCGCCATCTGTGGTTGCCACTTCGTAAATCACCGTAGGTGCTGTTGTGATCAAGTCGAGATCATATTCACGCTCAAGCCGCTCTTGAACAATTTCCATGTGCAACATACCGAGAAAACCACAACGAAAGCCAAACCCCAGGGCAGTCGATGTTTCGGGCTCAAAAAACAGAGCAGAGTCATTCAATTTAAGCTTGGCCAGCGCTTCACGCATATCCTCGTAATCATCTGAGCTGCTAGGAAACAAACCGGCAAAGACCCGCGGCTGAACCTCTTTGAAACCAGGCAGGGATTCAACAGCAGAATTTTTAACCGTGGTGATAGTGTCCCCCACTGGTGCGCCATAGATATCTTTAATGCCCGCGATCATAAAACCAACTTCACCCGCCTTAAGCTCCCCAGTATCTAGCCTTTTAGGGGTGAATACACCCACATGCTCAACCTGGTGCTCACCATTTGTCGTCATGATTTTGATTTTGTCTTTTTTGCGCATGCGGCCATTCACCACCCGTACCAAAGACACCACACCGACATAACTATCAAACCAGGAATCAACAATAAGCGCCTGCAACGGTGCATTCGGATCACCCTCTGGTGGCGGTATATTTTTGACCAAGGCTTCCAATACCTCATCAATACCAATCCCCGTCTTGGCACTACAGTGAGGCGCATCTTGAGCCTCAATACCGATGATATCTTCAATTTCCTTAGCGACACGATCAGGCTCTGCGGCTGGCAGATCAATTTTATTCAGCACAGGCATCACTTCCAGACCTTGCTCAATGGCGGTATAGCAATTGGCCACACTCTGGGCCTCAACCCCCTGCGAGGCATCCACCACCAGCAAAGCGCCTTCACAAGCCGCAAGCGAGCGCGATACTTCATAGGAAAAATCCACATGCCCAGGCGTATCAATAAAATTCAACTGATAGGTTTCACCATCATTTGCCTCATAATTGAGCGTCACGCTCTGAGCCTTGATAGTAATACCCCGCTCACGCTCAATATCCATGGAATCAAGCACCTGCTCTGCCATGTCGCGCTCTTCCAGACCACCACATGTCTGGATTAGCCTATCTGACAAGGTGGATTTACCGTGATCAATGTGGGCAATGATGGAAAAATTTCGAATATGCTTCATTAAGATAGTGACTTCGTCTGTTCAAATACCAATATGGCATTGATTTGGAGCGCAATTCTAGCGAATTTCAGCTTCGGTATAAACAAAAAAGAAGGGGCTGAATTCAGCCCCTTGATTTACTCAACGATTAACAGCCTATTCATCTGGCAATCTAACCGCCAAAAACAACGAGCCGTCACGCCGTTTAACCAGCACAGCCACAGGTTTCCCTCCCGGCAATTCAGCGGTTATTTTACGGAAGTGTTTGGCATCATTGATGTTTTTATTGTCTATCATGACAATCACATCACCCTCCCTAATACCCGCGTCACTGGCTGGCCCAGCCTTCACAGCCGTTACCAAAACCCCTTTATCACTCAAATCCAACTCATCACGCTGTTCCTCAGTGAGATCAGCAACATCGATTTTAAAACGTTGATCCTTGGCGCTATCTGGCTCGACAGATGCCACTTCCAGTTCATCAGAACCTGGTAATTCACCAATACTGACTTTCAGCGTTTTTAGTTTGCCATTGCGAATGACCTTAACAGGGACATCCTTATTAATGGGTGTAACACCCACCATTGGTGGCAACGAGGCTGAAGTCTGCACCTCTTTACCATTAAATTCGATAATGATATCCCCCACCTCAAAACCGGCAGCAACAGCAGGGCTATCAGGCAAGATTTGAGAAACCAGGGCACCAATGGGCTTATCCATTTCAAATGATTCCGCCAGCTCACGTGTGACATCCTGGATTAACACCCCTAACCAGCCACGAGTAACATGCCCAACGTCCTTGAGCTGATCAACCACGTCCATGGCCAAGTCAATAGGAATGGTAAACGACAAGCCCATAAAACCACCGGTGCGACTATAAATTTGAGCATTCACACCAACCACTTCACCCGCCATATTAAACAAAGGCCCGCCTGAGTTACCCGGATTGATCGCAACATCAGTCTGGATAAATGGCACATAGTTTTCATTTGGCAGACTGCGACGTAGCGCACTGACAATCCCTGACGTCACTGTGTGATCAAAATCAAACGGCGAACCAATCGCCACAACCCACTCGCCAACCCTCAACTTGGTAGAGTCACCTATCTTAACCACAGGCAGATTATTGGCATCAACCTTGAGCAGCGCAACATCACTACGTTTATCGCTACCGACCACTTCAGCCACCAGCTCGCGACGATCACTCAAACGAACAATAATTTCATCCGCATCACGAATGACGTGATGATTAGTCAATATGTAACCATCTTTTGAAATGATAAACCCGGAACCCAGAGAGTAAGAATCATATTCACGTGGCGGCATTTCCGGACCTTTGTGCGGGGGACGCTGCTGTTCAAAAAACCGGCGAAAAAACTCATCAAAAGGAGTGCCATCCGGCATATTTGGCAACATCCCGTGTGGAAAACCACGCTGTTGATTCACTTGAACCTTTTGACTGGTACTAATATTAACAACGGCAGCGCTATTGGCATCAACGATAGAGACAAAGTCAGGCAAATCAGTGGCAGCACTCAACCTCGGCACAACACCGGCAATCACGCTCAATAAAACTGCAAATACGATACTTACTGATTTATGTTTAACCCTCATCAATGCTTCTCTCCTTCTGTAAATATTTCAACACAAACGGTCACTTTATACCCGTAATCGTGTACTCAAGGGCCTGATCGCAATAACGCAAAACGATTAGTTGATAGCGCTCATCATTGGAAATTCGACGGCTGAACAGTCTGACTAGATAAAACCCTAATAACAAACCTGCAATACCAAAGATAGCAATCAAGCCATCTGCCTGCTCAAACGCCATCTTGTTCGCCAGCACATCACCCAACATCGCCATCAAAAACAACCCCAGCAAAGGCAATCCATAAACAGCCAATGAGCCTCGTACCAGCGCCTCTTCCTGCAAGCCAAGCACGACCGTTTCACCCGGGGTGGCATTCAGTTGATTCAAGGCTTTTACACGACTGAAGCGATTGGCGTAGACCTTAGACAAGGCCCCGGTGCCACAGCCTTTATTAGCCGAGCAACTGGAGCAGGCACTACTGCGCTCTGTCTCAACCCAGGCATAATCACCATCGCAAGAAATAATCTGCCCTGTTTCTTCAATCATTGAGACGCGGTTACCAACTTAATCGATTGACCAATGGTTGTCACAGTCACCTCAGGCACATCACCAACCACTGTGATTTGATAACCAGCATCAACATTGCCAAAAGCACTGACTGCCCCCATCTGCGAAAGCCCAACAAAGGCCTCTCCTTCAGATTTTACCCGTTCTATAAAGACAGAAACAGATGCCAGGCCATCACTATAAACGCTGTGATCAAAACCTTTATTAGGATTATTTGAATAGGCATCCAGCAGAACAAATCCCTTTGGCAAACCGCCAACTACCCATCTGCTTTTTGGCATAACCGGTTCAATATTGGCCGCGGGATCTGGCATAGCAAAACTATTTTCAACACCTGTGGCATCGGCAATTTTCTCCGGCGGCAGCAATTCCAGTGAAGTAAACATTACCTGCTCAATAACATCACCCTTCTGATCCAGTAAATCAGATTTAAGCAACAGGCCTGTCGCCTGGTCCAGCCAGAGACGATAGCCATAACGGTATTCATCCTTGGGCATAACCGACACTAACTGCGTAACGCGCCCCGCAGCACGGTCATTACCAAGCAGTTTGAGAGTGTAATAATGATCTATATTTGCAAGCTGGCTTGCAGCATCAGCCTTAACCAGCGGGGTAACACGCATCTCACTACGGGCCTCACCGGTTAGCGTCTCAAGCACCTCCCGAGTCCCTTGCCCATCAACCACATGAGTAACCTTCATAGCCGCCAAGTCTTCATCGCGACGATAAATAAAAACCCCTTGGTAATTTTGTTCCTGCAGAGCAACAGACATCCTTTCTAACCACTGGCCAGGTGAGACAGTTTCACCTGCGCCAGCGCAGACAGTGAAAAACAGCGCCAGAAACGCAACGCAATAACGGTTCAACACTTTAAAATCTGCTTTATTAATGACTACCATCGGGGAAGAATCCACATTACAACAAAAACCTTACCACCAATGTGACTGAATGGCATTTTAATAACTATTCACCATTGACCGGGCGACTAACCACCAAACGCGCTTGGGGAATGAACGCTGGCCGCACCGCCCCGGCCACATTGCGATGACTGTAGAGGTAATTATTCAGTTTGGATTCAAGTGCGGGTTTACTGGTACTCCACTGCTGCCCCTGTACTGTCTGAATCCCAGGCTGATGACTTGGATTGGACGCAAATTGCTGGGCAGACGGCATAACAATGCTGGGGGCGCTGGCCATTCGCGAACCGGCTGCCTGCTCATCAACGGCAATCATCCCCACGCCAACATAGGCCACCATAGCCACCGACGCGGCAAGGGCAAAACCGGTAAAAGGATTGGCAATCGGGTGACGATGCTTGGCAACACTACGACTCGTTTTTGGTTTTAGTGTGGTTGCCTCAGGTGCTGACAGGTCTTCGTTAGCAATCGCCTGACTAACATTTTTGACAAAATCTCGATTCAGGGTGGTCGGCAGGTTATTTCTCAGGGCGTCACCAATAATGTGATATTGCTCCCAGCAGTCGCGTTGTTCAGGGTCATTACGCATTTCGCGCAGAGACCGCTGCATTTCCTGCTCGTCGAGTTCACCATCCATTAATGCCGAAATGTCTTCTTTCATAGTTGTTTCCGCCATGTGTCTCTTGATTGGATACTATTTTACAACAATGGTTCCAATTGTTTCTGAATCGCTTCACGCGCCCTAAAAATACGTGACCTTACCGTGCCCACGGGACACCCCATGGCCTCCGCAATCTCATCGTAGCTCAGACCTTCCAATTCACGCAGAGTAATCGCAGTCCGCAAATCCTCTGGTAGCTTTTGTATTGTCTCCACCACGACCCGCTCAACTTCACTCTTTTGCAGCAAACCTTCTGGCGTCTCATAATCCTTAAGATCATCATAATTGCCATATTGTTCCGCATCCTGAATATCAACATCCGTCTTTGGTGGCCTGCGCCCCTGTGCCACCAGGTGGTTTTTTGCCGTGTTAATGGCTATTCGATACAACCAGGTATAAAAGGCGCTATCGCCCCTGAAGTTTGGCAGCGCCCGATAAGCCTTGATAAATGCCTCTTGCGCCACATCATAAACCTCCGCTGAATCATAGACATAGCGCGAGATGAGATTAACCACCCGATTTTGGTATTTAAGCACCAACAAATCAAAGGCAGCCTTATCTCCTCCCTGCACACGCTCCACTAACGCCTGGTCCGCTTTATAATCTGTCATGCAGACCACCCATACTGTTATTATTAGTCTTCATTATTTGCCAACGAATAGACCGTCCAATCCTCCCGGGGTTCAGTTCAGCGAAAAAAAACATATTATGAGACCTTTGCACGTCACAATCACGAGTAAAAATGGCTAATATTCTCCTGCTTTTCGTTAGAAAACTTGTCAATAGCTCGCTATTAACTGCATTTTCTGCCTCAATCAGAAAAATATTAGCTCATTTTTCTTTCGCGCCTGGATCGTGCAAAGATCCCATTATATGATAAGTCTTTGAAAATATTTATTCTTATTGCACTCCAACTGACATGACACAATTACACTATGACGCCATCATCATTGGCGGAGGGGCTGCGGGCCTGAGCCTGGCATTACACTTAGCCAGCAAAGCAAAGATCGCAGTCATCACCAAAGGGGCACTGCACGAAGGTGCCACCTATTATGCCCAAGGTGGCATATCTGCTGTATTGGATGCCAAAGACTCGGTTGAATCACACATTGAAGATACCCAGCAGGCTGGTGCAGGCCTATGCGACCCTGATGTGGTGCGCTACACCGTTGAACATGGCCGTGAGGCCATTGACTGGCTAGTGGAATGCGGCGTCGATTTTGACCGCAAAACCCAGGCAGATGGCAGTTATGATTTCCACCTGACTCGTGAAGGCGGACACAGCCACCGCCGCGTACTGCACGCCTCTGATGCGACCGGCAAAGAAATCCAAAATAGCCTTGTCAGTCAACTCAAAAATCACGCCAATATTGATGTCCTGGAAAACCATATCGTCATCGATCTCATCACAGATGAAAACAATCGCAATCAAGGCTGCTATGTACTAGACAGACAAAACCAGCAAGTCACCACGCTTGCCTGCCGCTTTACTGTGCTCGCCACTGGCGGAGCCGGCAAGGTATATCTCTACACCAGCAACCCGGATGTATCCACCGGCGACGGCATTGCCATGGCCTGGCGCGCCGGTTGCCAAGTCGCCAACATGGAATTCGTGCAATTCCACCCCACCTGTCTTTATCATCCCAAGGCAAAGTCGTTTTTGATCACCGAAGCCATCCGCGGTGAAGGAGGCATTCTTAAGCTCCCAGACGGCACACGTTTCATGCCCAGTTTTCATCCCGACGCCGAACTGGCACCACGTGACGTCGTCGCCCGCGCCATCGATCATGAAATGAAGCGCCTGGGTATCGACTGTGTTTATCTTGATATAAGCCACCAGGCGGCTGACTTCATTCGTACACACTTCCCCAACGTCTACACCAAATGTCTGACGTTCGGCATCAACATCACCCAAGAACCTATTCCTGTGGTTCCAGCAGCACACTACACCTGTGGAGGCGTCATCACCAACATGCATGGGCAAACCGATATAGCCAACCTCTACGCCATTGGTGAAACCGCCTTTACCGGGCTGCATGGTGCCAACCGTATGGCCAGCAACTCCCTACTTGAATGTTTGGTATTCGCCAAGGCCGCCGGACAGGACATAGCCAAACGCCTTAATGAGACCTATGCCCCCCCTAAACTACCCGAATGGGATGCCAGCCGGGTAACCGAATCACCCGAAGAGATAGTCATCGCCCATGATTGGGACGAACTACGCCGTGTCATGTGGAATTATGTCGGTATCGTCCGTACCAACAAACGCTTGCAACGCGCATATAAACGAATACAGGTACTGCAAAAAGAGATCGACGAATACTACGCCAGCCATACCGTTAACAACGACTCACTGGAACTACGCAACCTGGTGCTTGTTGCAGAATTAATCGTACGTTCAGCCATACAACGTAAAGAAAGTCGTGGTCTGCATTACACGCTGGATTATCCTATGACGGATAACAACAACCTACACAACACTATTCTAATCCCAGAAAACCCACATCATGCCCCACAACAATCAATAGAACCGATTAGGGATGACGCCGCTTCAGATCAGCCAACCATAACGCCACCCGCTCCTTGTTGAGTTCACTCATGCCTAAATAGTACTGATAATATTTAATTGCCACCACAGGCTGCTGTAAATAAAGGTCATACAAAACAGCCAGATTCAAAACCGGATCAGAATAGCCAGCATCCTTATCAACGGCTTGAAGATAAGCTGACTCCGCATCCTTAAAACGCCCCACAGAACGATAAAAAATGGCGGCAGCATTATAAATTTTTGCACTTTCTGGCTGCAATTGAATTGCCTCATCAAAGGCAGCCGCCGCTTGTTCTGTCAAACCCTGGCGCTGATACAACAAGCCAAGATTGGCATACGGACCAGCGAGCCCAGGGTAGTCCAGAGTCATTTTTAAAAACTGCTCAATCGCCGTATCATCCTGACCAGCCTGCATAACAGCCAGTGAAAGCCGGTAATCATCTTCGGCCACAGCACTCTGGTGCTGCTTAGGTATAGCAGTACAGGCAGCCAAGATCAGAATCAGCAATAAACATAAAATTCGCTTAATGCAAATCATCAACCACCTCAATAATCAATTCCTGCTTGGCGTATTTCACCGGCAATAATTTTGCCAAGGTAGCAAACGATTTGGCCACCCATTCGGTATACACCCCATCTCCAACACGATCAATATTCGACTCAAGAAACTTGATCGCCTGCTCTTCAAACGGATAAGCCTGTTCCTCAAGCATCATCTCATACTGCTCCATCTCTTCATCATCAAGCCCGGCAGGACGCGATGACTCAAGCAGGGCAATACTTAACTTAAAATATACCTCACCGATTCTACGATTTGCCGCCGTGACAAACTCAGCATAACCATAGCGGCTTGTTTTATCATAGGCCGCCAAAGCAAGTTCCATCTTCTTTTTCTTATTGGCAAGGTTTTTACGTAGCGGTTCAACCAATTTAATTAAATCAAACTCGATAAAACTTGCTTCAGCCAATATTAATGATGCACTGGCTGCATAGTATTGAATCACCTCATTTTGCTGCGCCGCAACAAGTCCAGCGTTTTTAACAATCTGGTTCAGCCAATAATCACGCTTATCAAATTGACCAAGCTGTGTATAAATTTCCGACAACTGTGAACGCACATAAAACTTCTGCTCAGAGACACCGGGATATCGATACACATAGCGTTTATAAACAGCAATAGCCTTGAGTAAATGATTTACCTGTCGATACAACTGGCCAGACTGTAGCAAGGCTTCTTGCTGGACGTCAGTATCCCGGCTACGATTGGCAATCTGCTCATAGGCATTAGCTGCATCCGCAGTCCTTTCCAATTTTAAATAGACATAAGCAAGCTTAACCGGAACCTCAGACTGTAATTCATGCCCTGGATAAGCCGTTTGAAATTTTTCCAGCAAGCCTGCTGCCTGACGCCACTCTTCCATACCAATCAGCGCAGCTGCCGCATCATATTTTGCCTGGGCAACAAGTTTACTATTGGCCGCAACGGCCTCTATTCTAAGCAGATGTTCTACAGCCAGGCGCATCTCACCGCGTTCCAGAAAAGCCTCTGCCTGTTTATAAATAGAGGATGCCAGCCATTCCTCAGACTCGAGTGTCTGGCCACCCAATTCACTCTGATAATTGAGTGCCCGCTGATAGGCCATTTCGGCCTGAAGAAAATCCTGATTCTGAAAACTGATATGCCCCACCATCATCCAGGCAGAAAAGGCATCCTCAGATACAAGTTCTTGAGGGCCATCTAGCAACAACTTAAGCAGCAACATCGCTTTGTCATTATCACCCCGATCAAAATCATCACTGGCAAGTGACAACACTGTATTCGGCACACGCCGGTCATCAGGAAAATGAGAGATAAATTTCTGCGCACTCTGATGTAATCGTTGACGCCAACTATCTGCCTCACTCTCTACACCGACCTCTAACTGTTTTTGATAGCTTAAAATGGCGCTATAAGCCGCCCCTGCTGCCCACTCATTATTTGGATAAAAATAAGCAACCTGTTCAAATTCGTCACCCGCTTCCTGATAGTGTCGGTTATCAAATAAAATTTCAGCAAATAAAAAGTGTTTTTCAACCGCATTAGCTTGCGAATGAAAATTTTTAAGATAGACCTGATACCAATTAACCGCTGCATTAAAGTCTGACTCCAGCTTGGCCTTCTGAAAACGCGCATGATAAAAGTCAGTCAAGTCATTCAAATAAGCCATGGCAAAATCAGAAATATAGACAGCATACTCAATAGAAAAACCAATCACTGTCTCGCCACGATACCAATGTTGATTAAGAAATTCTTCCTTGGCCTTTATCACTTGCGTTTGATCATTAAGAACCCGATAAGCATCCACCAGCCTCAATTGAAATATAGCAGCACTGTAGGACTTCGGATAACGGGCGATATAGGCAGCATAGGTCTGCACTTCATCCAGATAACGCTCATCTTTATGATATAGCTCCGCCAGACTCTGAAAGATTAAATGAATGTGCTCTGCCTGAGCATATTTATGACTGAAATATTCTAACTCGTGAATATCATTTTTCAAGGCGAAAATTAAAGTCATACCACGCAGAATATCAGTCAGAATTTCTAGATCTGCCTTGCCAATATCAATAGGTTTACCGTTGATCTGATCAAATTCAACCTGATCAAGTTTCAAATCAAGCAACTGAAAAAATGATTCCAGAGCATCATCAAATCGATCCTGTTTAAAAGCAGCCCAACTGAATTTGAGCAGGCTTTGTTCATAAAACGGCCTACCCTTACCCTTCTCAACCACAACTGAATATAAGGTCGCTGCCTGATCGTAATTGCCATCCAGAAAGTTTAATTCTGCAATCCTGAAATTGGCTTCAGAAAAATAGCGACTATTTTGATGCTGGCTAACCAACCTTAATAACAGCTGAGCAGTCTTATCAATTTCACCCCGCTTGTCATAGACCCGGGCAAGTTGATAGAGAACCAAATCAGTCTCTGAATAATTAGGATAACTATTTAGCAACTCTTCGTAAATTAAAATGGCCTCAGGGTATTCATTGATTTTCTCAACACCACTGCCATCTGCCTGTTTTATTTCACGCTGCTCACCATAATCCAGCAACAAATCAGCAAGCCGATGCATGGCTTGTGGCCGAAACGGGTTATCAACAGAAAACACCAACAACTGCCGATAAGATTTAATTGTTTCAAGTGGCGAAATTTGCAACGGTTGTTGCCTATCAGGCTTTACATCAGTACCTTCAAGCTCAGACAGTGTCACACCAGAATATTTTGAACTGCTGCAAGCAACAAGAAAGAGAACCATCATCCCAATGAACAAGGGTTTCACTGACCGTCCTCATCAATCTTCAGATTAATATCGTAAATATGCGCGACTGAGAGCAGTGCTTGAGAACGATATATTTCAATTTTTTCTTTAACTACAACCAGCTCATCAACAAGCATGGAATGCAAATAAGCATCATACTGTTGCAGTAAAGAATCAACCTGATCCGCTGCTGTTTTCAGCTGCTGGGCGACAGTCGCCAACCGCTGCCTATGGCCATCGTAGTTCTGCGGCAGGGACTTTATGATTTCTTTTATATTTCTTTTATATTGATCAGCGTGACTGTTTTTCTTTTCTAACTCAGACAGATTATTTTTTATATTTCTAAGTCGAATTTTATAACGGGTCATCAAATCCCACTTTAACAACCCAGCCAGCAGACGATTTTTATGCTGCAGATCCGCCATTCGACCAAGCAGTTCTGCAGGTTTTAGTTTTCCTTCGAAATTTTCAAGGCTATATGTAATCCGCTCATTTACACGACGAAACTGATGCAAGTTTTTCAGCTCAGTAGAATCAGCAAGCGCCAGGGCGTCCTCATCCATTTCTATCACCGAAATTCTGGCAGAAAACACCTGAATGGCCTTACTGTGATTCTGCTCTGACAACTGTTTAAGCCTGTCCATGGCCCTTGGCTTAAGTTCGGAATTGGCCGAAACTTTCACATCAACAATATCATCAAAGACATGAATGCTTGTCAGCCATTTACCCAGGTTTTTTTTAATAAACAGTAAATCCCGATAATTTTTCAGGCTCTCCTGAAATTTATGACTAGAGATAAATTCCAGAATATATGGGCTCTGCAATACCCCCTCCAACACATCATGCTGCCAGTACCAACCGATCTCATCGTCAGAATCAAGTTCGACCATAGCCAAAATCAATTCAGAAAAATCTGTTATTTCAAGCTGCTGATCAATCGAATTCAACTGCTGATGATACACATCAATGGCCTTTTTATATTCAGCCAACGAGTCCGAATAGTTCCCGGTTTGATATAACAAATATGGTTTGGCCAGATAGGCTTCAAGTATATTGACATCAATAGGCTCACGATCTGCCAGTTCAGACCAGGCCGTATTGGCAATGGCAAACTCATTGATACCGAATGCCGACCAGCCTAGCCCTAACAAGGCTGGATTTGAAAATCGGCCATGCAATTCAATCTGGCCAAAATACTGACTAGCCAGCTCAAACTGTTGGTTTTTCAGGTGCAGGTTTGCTAACAACAAATTGACCCTATCAATCAAAGCTGCAGACTCCGCATCTTGCCTCGGCACTGCCGCAACCTTATTCAGCAGCGTTATGGCTAATGCCTGATCACCCTGTTTGAGAAGTGAAATGGCTAGATTTGAACGGGCATAAACAGAGTTTTTATTTCCTTTGATCTGTTTTTCTAAAAACTCAATGGCTTGCTCAACCTTGTTAATCTTCATCAAGCTAAGCGCCGTCAAGGTCAGGCGTTCATCTTCAAGCTTTCCAGGCAATGGTAAAGTTATTTTTTCAAGATGATCATAGGCTAACTGATAATAGCCTCGCTGAAATTGAATCTTCGCCAGATAAAACCAGGCACGATCTCGCGACTGCTTATCAACCGCGGTCTCAAGAACACGATTGAATATCTGTTCTGCATTTCGCTGCAGGCCATATCCCAGATATAAGCTGCCAAGCAAGGCCTTAGCCTCAAGAGCATCAACCGCCAACGTGCCTTGGCTCAGTCCCTTTTCAAGTTGAATAATGGCGCTAAAGAACTTTTGCTGGTTGAAATTAAACAGCACCTCGCCATAAAAAGGGCTGTTGACTCGTTGAACATCTGCCTTAATCGGAGTAATGAATAAACAGAATAACGTCAGCAGCAATACAAAAAACTGAATAACACCCATGCCCCATCATTCCCACTCTTTAACTAGAAACTTGGGCTGGTTTTTTTCTTGTGACTCTGAAATTTTCAGTTCAATGTATTTCGGATCAAATGTTTTTACAAAGATATAACTCGCTCCACGGCGATAGTCCCGACCATTGGGGCCTGTACCGGTAAAAATCACCACCACTTCATGCTCACCCTTTTTAAGGTTCTCAACATGAAGTTTCTGTACACCTCCTTTACTCAAGGCTTTGACCTCCCTGTCTGTATAGAGATAATTGCTCACAACTTTGCCATCGAGCGTCAATTTAATTGAATCCAGTTTGAAATAAGTATCACCTTCCATCGAAAGAAAAAAGAAGGTTTGCGTATTAACAGGAAACAGCAGCTCTTCTTCAAGGATAAACAGTTCTCGATTGATGGAAATAACGTCCTTTTTCAGGGCTTCAACTTGTTCATCAAGACTTTGAAATTCTTGTGTATCGGCAGCGGCGCCTATCACTGGCAACACAAGCATGCTCATCAAGCCAATTCCCAACCACCTCTTTTTATAAAACCAACTCATCACCAGAACTTCCTAAATCGTGCCATTAACTATCGGGGCAAAGGCGGTCAAACTATCCAGCATAGTGCTATTACCCAATCCATGGTTTGAAAATTGTGTTGCAAAACTACCCTGTTCACCATGCAGAGCCATGTAATTCAACGCGATGGTTTCAACAAGCAGATTGACATTATTGGCCGCCGGGCTTGAGGCCGTTTCTACCGAGGCGTCTGAACGAAAATAACCGATTTGCTGATGCCGCGCCTGCTGATCAGCATTGGCTCCGAGCAAGGAGGGTCGGCCACCTGGATTATAAACCAGAAAAAACGATGCGGCGGTGGATGAGTTATCCCCGGTCCAGACACCTTTTCCCCGCCCTTCAACTGAGTCATCAATCGTACCATTGCTCGCCACAGAACCATCACTGAAAACGTAAATCATCAATGGCATGCCAAGCCGTGCGGCATATTCAAGGCAGGCACCAATACAACGACCGGCACGAAGATCACGTATTTCACCAACTGAGCGATTACCGGTATGGTAATCATAACCGCCCATGGTAATAGTGCCCGCACCTGCAAAACCGTTAACTACCAGTTTCATTACTGCAGCAGTTTTACGAAACTCGGCATCGCTATCCAGTTCAGCCTGCGAAAATATAGCACCAATAATATTGGGATCAATATTCGGATTGAGTGCCGCCGGATCACCATAGCGATCCACCAGATCAGCCGCTTTAACGTAACCACAGTTGATCATATCTTTCAGCACAGCATCAGCAGTTATCTTGCTATCGACTCGCCCCAGTTTTTTAGCACTGATACGCTGAATTGATTCCAGCACCGCCACAGCATCATCCTGACTCAGCAAGCCAACCAGTTTTCCGGTATCAACCAGCCCCGTCACATCGCTGGGACGATCTATTTTGGTCGGCCGCACCGCACTGTTAATCATTGCCGCAGGTGCAACTGAGTTACCGCCAGAGTCAGAGCTGCGCGAACCAATCAGTGTCAACAATTCACCATCGGCTCCAGCCCTGTTAATGGCGTACATGGGGTTATGCGGATTATTGCCCGTATCATTATCAGAGCGTGCCGGGATCACTGCACCATTAACACCGGCATGGGTCGACACTGACGTTCTCTCCAAAATTCCGCGCAAGAAAGCGCTGTCAGAGTGAAACGCCAAACCAAGATCGGTATTAATAAAATCGCGTGTACCGCTGTCTGCATTGGCGATGAATGGCGCCATGTCACCCGGCAGACCAAGCTTGTTGTAACCCGCCGTAGAAAGAAAATCGAGCTGCCCTCCTTGTTGTCCCACCAGCACATTTGAACCACTGATGTTTGCGCCACCCGCCAGATCAAAACAGATAAACGGGATTTTTCCTGCCCCCTGAGCAGCAATGCCGCAACTCCCCTTCAAGGTCTCAAGATCAGCCGACAAGGCCGCCTGGGCTGTGCGTGGATTAGCAAACAAGCTGAAAATTGTCGGCCCCATGGCAAGCCCCAGCCCCGCGGTCAAACCTTGGGCAAGAAAGTCACGTCGTGTAACCGGCCGTTTGTGATTAGCGTGCAACAGTGGTGCATCAGGTGAAAGTAATCTGGATTTTCTCGACATTATCTTCTCACCCTCTACTGAATCAACATCACAGCACTACCCAGCATGGCAGCACAGCTTGCTTTAACCACCACCTCAGTACGACCCTCAGCACAATTACCACCACAGGCAGTCAGTTTTGTGATTAAAGCATCGAGTTCAGATGTCATATCCGCAACCAGTGGCTGGCTGTTCAAACCGTTACCGGCAATATTATTCAACAACGGCATAATCACCTTACTTCTGCCGCTGGTATCGAAGGCTACATTGACCCCGGCACTGAAATCAAAACCTGGAAAATAACTGGCACGCAGACCAGCATCATTAACCAGGGCATTACAGTATTCTATCGCCAGTTGCGAAATCGCTACCTGATGCGCAGAAAGAAATCCATCAATCGATTCAACCGTCGGCAACTGCTGTTTAACGGTTTCGTAGGTGGTCTGAACATCCGTCTGTGTCGTCGCAATGCCGGTCACAGCAGACATAGTGGCATTAATCTCAGAAAAGATGCGCAGACCAATATCAGCTTTAGCCTCACTGCTTGCTGATGGCGCCGGCTGTAACGGTTGCGACTCGACATAGACATTGCTTTTGCCAGCCAGCGTCTCAAAACTAAGAAAAAACTCATCCGCCGCAATTCCCTTTTCCAGCGGAATGATCGTCCCCAGCTCAGACAGCAGCTGTGCCTTGGCATTGAACTGGTCACTTTGAACAAACGAACCATTGCTAATGGTCGTATTCAAATTGGCATAGGCCTGACCAACCGCCGACTCTTTACCGTTAATGCCAATACGCAAGCCAGCAATATTAAAACTGCCGGGTTCTACCCCAGTATCCAGACTGATAAACATGGGCCGACTAAACAGATAACTGTAACTATCAAACTGACTCACTTCAAACAGAACATAACTTTCAGACACATCAACAACATGACCAACACTGAACAACAGAAAAAACTTTTCGCCCACACCAGCCTTAAAGTTCTTTTGAATCTGCGCCAAACTGAGGGCACGATTATGCACCGCTACCAGCCGCAGCTTACCCTGCCATGGGTGATCATTCGTGACCTCATTGGCCAGAATAAAAGCAAAAGTTTCATCCCAGTCGTTCAGGTTTCCCGGCTGCTGATCATCCAGGTCATCGGTAAAGACACCATTAACAAAGATACTGCGACCATTAACCGGATCATAGGTAATCACCACATGCTGTTCAGTGGCCTGCAAGTCTTCATCAGCATCAGCACTGGACAGAGCCGGTTCACCATTGGCATCAGTGCTGCTGCTACGATTTAAAAAATCATAGTTATATAAAGTCTGACCCAAGGTAAAGTTTCTGTCATTTGTCCCAGCTGAATAACTGATAATACGTGCAGGGCCTTCCTGATTGACATTGGCTGGCACCATCCAGGCCTCTATCGAGTATTCACCCGAGGCCTTGATAAAATCACTGAGTTTTTTACTGTCGCTAGTGGTGCCCTGAGCCTTGCTATTGACAAAATCAACCCCCCAACCACCCACCCATTTGTAATCAACACCTTCAGTACCCGATAACTGCAAATGCAAGGAAGGCGAGATACCGCTAACATCATAGATGGTGTTACCACTCCCCTGCTTAAATTCATACAGGGCAATGACATTCGCTTCATGACGACTGCCACCACTGGCGATACTGCCATCAGCAAGGGTTAAAGCTTTACTCAATACCAATTGTGGATCAACCTGCGTCAGTGCAATACCATTGGTAAAGTCATTGACGGCCTGTTCAATCTCGCTGGCATTGGCCTGGCAGTCGTTCCAGCAATTATGAAATTCATTACGCAAACGAACCACCAACCTGGAATTGGCCGGTGTGTCCAGATCTAACTTATAGCTGGTTTTAAGTGCATCATAGGCTGCCTCAACATCACTGCTTGAAAAATAAGGAGCCTGCGGAATCTGCGCTGACTCGGCATGACAATCGGCACAGTATTGCGTTAGTAAAGGATAAACCGTGGTTGAAAATAAACTGCTATCCGCAGGAAAACTTTTACTGTCACCGGCATCTTTGATCTGTGGTGCCAGCAGCACAATCTGTTTGCCAAGGCTGTCGCCAGCCCCCCCCAACCAGTTTTCAATATAGGCCGTCATAATCACAGCGCAGGCATTGCTGCTTGTCTCCCAGCAATTATGCCCGCCGGCCACCTTGCTCACCAATCTTGAATTTGCCGGCACATCTAAATCAACAACACTAATCGCATCGCTATAGGCCAGATTAATATCATCACTGCGAACAAAGGTCGGCGATTGACCATTGCCGCCATGACAGTTGCCACACTTGGCCAGCAGATTGTCCCAAAGATTGGTTTTGAAACTTTGCACATCAGTGGTTGCCGGCTCTGGGCCGCTATAATTTCTAAGGCTGGTGTTTTCCGTCGCAACACCGGGTTCCAGCGGCACGTTATCACAAGCCATCAATAACAAACCAAACCACACAAACAGCAATGAGCGTATCAATTTATTCATCTTAATCGCCCTTGCAGTAGTCTGCGGTTTCGGCAAACACCTGTTTCAGATTGTAGTTACTGGCTTTAAACGAGCTAACCGTGGCCTCGAACTGGGGCAAATCCGTATTAACAGGTTCACGCAGACAGACTGCCTTGAACACCTTTTTTACCTGACAACTGGCAAAGGCCTCAGAGTTAGCCAATTCAACGCCCATTGACTTGGCACCGCTGCCACTGGCCGCCAGACCTTGAGACTGAGTATCCCAACCCAATACAGCATTCGGACCATTACGCCAGTAGTTATCCCAACGATCATCAGGCGTGACGTAACCATATTTAAAGTTGTTAGCATTGATATGGTATTTTTTCTTTACTCGCGTCCCCGTATCAGGATCAATCACACCAACATCGTTGTAGCTTAAGCGACCATTCTCAGCATCAGGATCCGCTTCACTGTCATATTCAAAGTTGTAATAGGCATAGGCCTGGGTCAATGGGTCCATACCGGCATGGCAACCAAGACAGGCATTGATAAAGAGACGGCTGTCACCCCCAGGACTGCGGGAAACATCCTGACGAACCCGGTCTGCCGCACGGGTAGCATCCTTGATCTGTTCAAGGTCGGTGCAAAGATGATTGAGAATAGTAAAGCGAAACATGGCACGGTTAGTGCCATCGATAAAAAAGGCCTTAGCCGCCGCACGTGTGGAAATCACCCCAGCAGTGGCATTCGCTGTTAAACCTGTTACCGATGATTGAGCCTTCTGCACCAAACCATTCGCTAGATTGACACCGTTTTTTTCCATGGCTTCATAGTGATCATTATTGGTATTTGAATATGCAGGCAGAGCCAGACTGTTATCACCAACATAAATCAAGTCGGCAGACAGTATCTGGCGAAAATCGATATCATCGCGCACCATACCGATGACTGTGGCACTGTAATCATTCAAAGGGGCAAATACAGTCTGCGCTTCATTGGTCCAGGGGGTAACAAGGTTTTTCAAGGTCACACTATAAAAGGCAGGGTGCTGCATGGCCTTATAGGCAGCCGAAATTGCATCACCTGCGTTAATATCTGCCGCCATACTTACTAGCGTTTCCTCATCAGCAGGCACCCCGGCAACTCGATCATGAATCCGTTTTGCCTGGTCACGGCTATCCGCCAGTGCGGACAAACTGATTGCAAAAGAAGCCATCAAAAAATATTTTAAATACGACGTCATTTATTTGTAACAACTAAGTTTAAAAAGATATTTACATCCATCATTCCTGCGTATTCTATACCAAAGACTCGCCCTAATGTGTTACACAAATCACATAAAAAACATCGACCATAAACCGTTCATTATTCGTCGCCAATTAGCGACAAATAAATTAAATGTGAAACTGTTCAAACATTACTGACGCCATAACTTATAATATTCATCTTTACGGGCAATGCAGTATTGATGCAGGACTAACAATGAGTTTCAGAATTTACCGAAACGAAAAAAATATAGCAGTGATTTTTACACTTTGCTTAAGCAGCCTGCTGTACGGCTGTCTTGACCAGGCACAACAGCAGGATGATCCCATTGCTGTACTGCTTGATTACCCTATTGCCTACGTCAAACGTCCCCTGCTATTGAACAGCCAAGGTGAACCAGCACAAATTGACCTGCTCGACCTGCAAGACTTCAACCCCGGTGCCGACCTCTTTCTGCGTGATCGTGCCTCACCCAGCGCACCGGAACAAAATATTACCTTTCGTTTTACTAATGGCCAAGGCGATGTAAAAGACCTCGAAAGCAGCGCCGATGGCAGCAAACTTATATTTTCAATGCGTGCAGCTGAGATCGAAAATGCCGATGAGGACGAACAACCCAGCTGGAATATTTGGCAATACGAAATTGCAACAGACACACTGACACGCATCATTGGTTCTGACATCACTGCCGAGGCTGGCGACGATATTTCGCCCGCTTATCTGCCTGATGGAAAAATTGTTTTTTCATCCACACGCCAACGCAATGCAGGCGCTATTCTGCTTGATGAAGGCAAGCCACGCTTCACTGCCGAAACAGAGAGTCGTAATGGCCCCGCCTTTGTATTGCACGTTATGGATGAAGATGGAGCCAACATAAAACAAATTTCATTTAACCAGAGCCATGACATTGACCCAACCGTGTCGCCAAACGGCGACATCATATTCAGCCGTTGGGACAACATGGGCAGCCGTAACAATATCAACCTTTATAAAATCAATGCCGACGGTACCGGACTGGAAATTTTGTATGGGGCACACAGCCATAACAACGGCAGTGGTAATTCAAGCGTTCAATTGACACAAGCGCGTGAAATGACAGATGGCAAGATTGCCGTTCGCCTGACCCCCTTCCGTGGCACAAATGGCAGCGGCAACTTTGTTGCCATTGATATCGACAACTATCTCGATGCTGAGTTTACAAAACACAGCAACACCGCCAACACCGCAGGCTCAGGACAAACAAACCTGACAGGGCTAAATCTTTTTAGCGACAACAGCATCAGTCGCGATGGCTATGTCAGCGCCTTTTACCCGCTTTGGGATAACAGCAATCGCGCCCTGATTAGCTGGAGCCCTTGTCGTCTTATTGAGACAAATACCAATCAAACAGAAATAATTGTCCCCTGCACCAGCGAACGGCTGGCTGCTGCCGAGCCAGTCGCCGCCGCCCCCTTGTATGGCATCTACATCTACGATATGAACAACAACACCCAGCTACCCATTGTTACACCAGAGGAAGGCATCATCATTCATGACGTAGTGGCCACCGATGAACGGCTGAGTTATACCCTGCTCAGCACCACCCTGCTTAACAGTGGCTTTGCCGATGAAGGTGTGGGCGTGCTTGATATTCGCAGTGTCTATGATATTGATGGTTTTGACACCACCACCAACAGCATCACCAGTATGGCTGATCCGGCACAAACAATGGCAGCACAACGCCCGGCCCGGTTTCTGCGCATCATCAAGGCCGTGCCCTTACCTGACCGTGACAGTCTCGACTTTGACAACAGCGCCTTTGGCCGCAGCAATCAATTGATGCGCGAAATCATTGGCTATGCGCCGGTTGAACCCGATGGTTCGGTCAAAGTAAAAGTTCCGGCCAATATGCCACTAGCCATCAGCATTGTAGATGCGAATGGTCGCCGCATCAGCGCCCGACATCAAAACTGGTTGCAGCTGCGTGCCGGTGAAAACAAACAATGCAATGGCTGCCATGACCACAACAGCGGTATTCCTCACGGCAATAGCGAAGGCCCCAACAGTGTGTATGGCGGTGCAGCACAAACCGGCAGCGCCTTTAAAAATACAGATAATTCTATAAGAGCTGAAGCCAACGAAACCATGGCCCAAACACTGGCACGCATCAGCTGTGCGTCTGACTGTGCCTACCTGACACCAAGCGTCAATCCCCGCTTTATCGACAACTGGACTGACAGCAATATCCAGGCCAAGGATGAACCATTTTCATACCTCTATTCAGATATGACCACCACAGCGCCAACCACGGCAGCCTGCCAAACCAGCTGGACCCCCCTATGCCGTATCATCATCAATTACGAAACTCACATCCACCCGCTTTGGTCCGCACCGCGCAGCATTTTAAATACGAACACTCTGCTCGATGAAGACCGCAGATGCAGCAGCTGCCACACCAACCAGGATCTTGCAGGCAATCCAATGCTGCCTGATGCCCAGCTTGATTTAAGTGATGGCCCATCAACTGACGAACCCGATCACTTCAAGTCTTACCGCGAATTATTGTTTGCAGACAACCTGCAAGAGTTGGTCAACAACAGCCTGCAAGACGTTATAATTCAAGACACTGACAATCAAGGCAATCTATTATTTGAAACTGACACAGAAGGAAACCTGATCCTGGGGCCGGATAACAACCCTGTACCGGTGATGGTAGCGGTGCCTGCAAACGGCCCCGCCATGTCAGCCAATGGCGCCAACAGCAGTTATTTTTTCGATCGCTTTGATGCTGGCGGCAGTCACGCTGGCTGGCTCAGCAATGCCGAGCTACGCCTGCTATCGGAATGGCTGGATATCGGCGGCCAGTATTACAATAACCCGTTTGACATTCCGCAGCCCTGACCATGCCATTCATCCTCATCATGCTGCTATCACTCTGCACTGGTTATGCCCAGGCAGAAGACCGCTATCGCAAGGCTCAAATAACAGAACCCTATATTGAATTGCACACCGGCCCTGGCCGTGGCTACCCGGTGTTTCATGTGATCGACCGTGGCGAATGGATTGAATCCAGCAACGCAGAACCGACTGGTTCAAGGTCGTTGCCAGCAACGGCATCACAGGCTGGACCCATCAAGATCAACTACTACAGACACTAAACCCGCAAGGCCAACAGACCCGCTTTGAACAAATCGACCAGAATCAATTCAGCAAACGCAAAACGGAAGCCGGTGTACTCGGCGGTGATATGGATGGCGCTCAAACCATAACGCTTTACGCTGCTTACCGGTTCACCCAAAACCTGTCCAGCGAGTTTTCATTTATGCAAGCAGTGGGCAACTACTCCAACAACCTGATCACCAATATCAACCTGCTCAACCAGCCCTTTCCAAACTGGCGAATATCGCCATATTTTGCCCTAGGCATGGGCAATATCAAGACCACACCAAGAGCAACCCTGGTACTGGCCAAAGACCGCAGCGATCTGCTGGCCCATTTCGGCATCGGTGCATACGGCTACATATCCAGCCGCTTTGCCCTGCGCGCCGAATATAATCGCTACGTGGTCTTTTCCAGCAATGATGACAATGAGGACATAAACGAATGGAAAATCGGACTGGTCACTTTTTTCTAGCCTCAGTGCTGCTCATCGTCAGCCTGATGCCCGGCACAGCCAGGGCCGAAACAGACACGCCTATTCAAGTGATCAATCCCAGTCTCGAACGGGAGCCTGTCAAACCTGCCCGTATCGACACGGAAAATTTCGAGCTAGGCGTCTATGTCGGCACACTCAGCATTGAGGACTTTGGCACCAGCACTGTCACCGGGGCGCGGCTGGCCTATCATTTCAGTGAAGACTTTTTTGCCGAAGCCGTTTATGGTCAGGCCACTGCCGGCGACACCAGCTTCGAACGTCTTAGCGGCTCGGTACAACTGCTCACCGATGCAGAACGCGATCTAAGCTATTACAATATCTCCTTTGGTTTTAATATCCTGCCCGGCGAAGCCTTTGTGGGCAGTGGCCGCGCCTTTTACACCGCACTCTATCTGGTAGCAGGCACCGGCAGCACCAAATTCGGTGGTGATAAGCGTCACACCCTAAACATGGGGTTTGGCTATCGTTTCATTTTTAATGACTGGCTTGCCGGACACCTGGATGCCCGTGACCATATCTTCGACATCGACCTGCTGGGCAGCAACAAGACCAGCCACAACCTTGAAGTCAGCACCGGTCTGACACTGTTTTTCTAATCCTGGAGTTAGACATGAATTTATTTCGCACCCTTGGCATTACATTGTTATCCCTGACGCTTGGACTGGCAGCACTGCCCAGTCAGGCCGAAGACAAAATGCCCGCCCCGGACTTCACCCTGAAAAGCCATAGCGGCAAAAACATCAAACTCAGTGAATTACGCGGTGATGTGGTGATGATCAATTTTTGGGCCTCGTGGTGTGGCCCCTGCTTGCTGGAAATGCCTGCCCTGGAACAAATTCATCAACGCTACAAAGACCTTGGTTTTACCCTGTTAGGCGTTAATGTTGAGCAAGATATCAGCGAGGCAAAGGCCTATTTGAAAAAGGTCAATGTCAGCTTTCCGATTTTGTTTGATATCACCAATCAGGTCAGCGACGAATATGAAATCAGTGGTATGCCGACCACCTACCTGGTTGACCGTGACGGTAATCTGCGAAAACTTTACATTGGCTACCAACCCGGTACCTCAGAAGAGGTTTACATGCGAGAAATCAAAACCTTGCTAAAAGAATAAAATGGCCAGAACCATCGCCACAACCTGCCTATTGCTAGTGCTTGGTGGCTGCTCAATTCAGCCCTGGGTCAAGCCTTATGAACGGGCCAGGTTAGCCGACCCCATCATGAGTTTTAATCGTGACCCTATTTCATCAAGTTATATCAATCATGTCTATCAAGCACGTGAAGGTGCCCGCGGTGCAGAAAACGGACAAGGTGGTGGCTGTGGCTGTAATTAGAATCAACAACAAACATCTCAGTAAAATTGTTGCCGCTACCATCGCACTTGGCATCACCTTTCCATTGATGGCCGCTATTCTGCCCGCTGATCGTTTCGATGCCCTGGTGCACTCCTATAATGGCGGCGGCATGGAGATTAATGGCCCCTCACTATTGATTCGCAAAATGCTTGGCACCAGCACCTCGGTGTCGGCCAATTATTATATCGACTCCATCAGCAGCGCATCGATTGATGTCATCACCTCCGCCAGCCCCTATAAAGAAGAACGCAAGGAGCACTCGGTCGGTATCGAATATTTGCATGATAAAAGCATCATGAGCTTTAACTACAGCAACAGTAAAGAAAATGACTACCAGGCAAAAACCTACAGCGTAAGCATATCGCAGGATTTTTTTGGCGACCTGACCACCCTGTCCATGGGTTATGCCCGTGGCGATGACATAGTGCAACGCATCGTCAACACCCCCACGGGAAAAACCCTTGACCTGAACTTTGGCAGCAAAAATACAGACCGGCAAAACTTCCGTCTCGGACTGTCACAAATACTCAGCAAACAAATGATACTGGGGCTGAACTACGAGTTAATCACCGACAAGGGTTTTCTCAACAACCCCTATCGTCAGGTTCGTTTTGCCGATGGCAGTAAGGCCTTTGAAATCTATCCCAACACTCGCTCAAGCAATGCAGTATCAGCACAACTTAAATACTACCTCCCCTACCGCGCCGCACTCACGGGCGAGTTAGGGGTTTTTAATGATACTTGGTCCATTAACGCCAGCCACCTGAAATTAGCCTACAGTCACCCCCTTAAAAACGATTGGCTCATCGACCTGCGCTATCGTTATTATGACCAAAGTCGTGCCAGCTTTTACAGCGACCTCTTTAGCGCGCCAGGGGCACAAACCTATATGGCACGAGATAAAGAACTCAGCAGTTTCAACAATCAAACCATTGGCTTTAGTGTCAGTTATGATCTGTCTCAACATGGCTGGAAACGGGTAGACAAAGGCAGCATCAACCTTGCCTTTGATCACATGATATTTGATTATCAGGACTTCAGGGATGCCTCGGTCGAGGGTGGCGAGATTGGCGCAGAACCGCTCTACAGCTTTTCCAGCAACGTGATACAGATGTACCTATCCATCTGGTATTGAGTTTTCCTGCCTGGCTGGCGGCAACCTGAAGAATTAATACCTTACAATTAACCCATGATCTTCACTGTTAAATAAATTCCAGCCTCAGCCGTTAACGGTTAACATGAATTCAATATCGATCAATGAACTTTCAATTTTGATTGTCGAACCGTCAATGACGTCGACACGATTCATTGTAAATCAGCTGAAAAACCTTGATGTTAGAAATATCGAAAGCTGCCGCAACGGCGCCGAGGCCCTGGCCAGCATGCGCAGAAGTCCGCCTGATCTGGTGGCAAGTTCAATGTATCTGCCAGACATGACCGCAACCGAGCTGATTAAAACCATGCGCACTGACCCTGAGTTGGAAGAGGTCTCATTCATGCTCATTTCCACTGAAACCTCCTTCGCCAGACTGGACCCTATTCGTCAGGCTGGCATTGTTGCCATTTTACCCAAACCCTTTACCAGTGATGACATGCGCAGGGCGCTGGTAGGCACCACAAGGTTTATAGACACAGACAGGGCTGAAATTGAAGAGATGGGCTTGGATGAATTAAAGGTTCTGGTGGTTGATGACAGTGCCATGGCCCGCAAGCACATAGGTCGTGTACTAAGAAATCTGGGGATTGAAAACATCACCGAGGCAGAAAATGGCCGTGAGGCTGTCGCCATCCTTGAAAGAAGTTTTTTCGACATGGTCTTCACCGATTACAATATGCCGGAAATGGATGGCGAAGAACTGACCCGTCATATCCGTGAAAACAGCATGCAACGCAGTGTTCCAGTGTTGATGGTCACGAGTGAAGAAAATGGCAGCCGCTTGGCGGCGGTGCAACAGGCTGGTGTCTCTGGCATCTGCGACAAACCCTTTGAAACAGACACCGTTTTGAAAATGATTCAGGACATTCGCGCAACGGCATAAGTTGTCATGACCCACACATAAAAAGGCCGGGCAACTCAGTGTTGGCCGGCCTTTTATTTTCCAGCTTATGGATTAGGCAATCTTAGACATCACCTGCTTTACCCGCTCGGCATAGTCTGCATCAGCTTGGGCAAACTGTGCCAGCATCCTTTCCTGGGCAGACGCCGATGCATGTACCAGACCACCAGCAATCGTGTCTGCCAGCGCATCCTTTTGCCCATCACTCATCAAACGGTACAGATCACCAGCCTGACTGTAGTGATCATACTCAGCCGTGTCATGGGGTTTGATCCAGGCATCAGCTTCCACTGGCATGGGCGGCGCTCCTACTTGCGGTGCTGGTACCGCTGCGCCCTGGTCAGCGCGATCATTGGGATAGAAATTCACCCCACTGCCCTGGTTATTGCCACCACCATGAGCAGGACACATACCCGCCATTGCGCCGTCACGCTGATAATGATTCACCGGACACTTGGGCGCATTAACCGGAATCTGATTAGCGTTGGCACCAATACGATGACGATGGGCATCCTGATAGGCCAGCAAACGCGCTTGCAACATACGATCAGGTGAAGCACCAATCCCCGGCACCAGATTACTTGGGGCAAAGGCGGCCTGCTCGGTCTCGGCAAAATAGTTGTCAACATTGCGATTCAACTCCATCTGGCCAATTTCAATCAACGGGAAATCACTGTGTGACCAGACCTTGGTCAGATCAAACGGGTTGATGCGATAGCTCTTTGCTTCAGCCTCCGTCATAATCTGCACCTTCACCGCCCAGCTGGGGTAGTCGCCCTTATCAATGGCTTCGATCAAATCCTGCTGCGCACCGAAAGATGGCAAACTCGCCGCCTCGGCATCGCTGACATTCTTGATGCCCTGGTTGGTCTTCAGGTGCCACTTAACCCAAAAACGCTCACCCTTGTCATTCCAAAAGCTCAGTGTGTGCGAGCTAAAGCCATGCATGTGGCGGTAAGAAGCCGGAATCCCCCGATCCGACATCAGGATGGTCATCTGATGCAGTGAGTTTGGATGGTTGGCCCAAAACTCAAACATGGCGGCAGGATTGGGCAGATTGGTACGCGGGTCTTTCTTCTGCGAATGAACAAAATCAGGGAAGTTGATCGGGTCATTCAAAAAGAACACCGGCGTGTTGTTGCCCACCAGATCAAAATTGCCCTGCCCGGTATAAAACTTGATGGCAAAACCACGTGGGTCACGGGCATAGTCGCTGGAATCCTGACCACCGCCGACAGTGGAAAAACGCACAAACACATCGGTCTGCTGGCCTTCCGTTTGCAGGAACCTGGCAATGGTGTGTTCGCTCATGTCTTTGCTTGCAGTAAAGGTACCGTACGCACCCGTGCCACGGGCATGCACTACACGCTCTGGAAGCCGCTCACGATTAAAATGAGCCAGCTTTTCAAACAAATAATGATTATCAAAGGTCAACGGCCCCCGTTCACCCACACTGATACTGTTGTTGTCTTCTGATACCGGGGCACCGCTTGAAGTCGTCAAGGTAGTCTTGCTCATCGTGTTGCTCCTTTATGGTGAAATAAAATTTAATCTTGTTTCTTGAAGTTTAGAATAGATGAAATACAAAATAATATGAAATTTATTATTTACAAATTAATAATTGATTTTTTCGATTTATGTGCAGCGTGTAGAAAATATAATCATTAGCCGCATCATGTTGCATCTGAAACCACAGGCTGCCAGATCTGTTAAATTGGACGTTGAACCTGGAAAAATCATTGATAGATGAGAGTCATGTAAATGAAAACAATTCGGATATTTTTTTTAATCACCGTCGCCCTGTTTGCAAACACTGTCCATAGCCAGTCCGAGCCTGTTGAATCAGAGCAGATAACCCAGTTAATCATCACCCTGGCAAAACTTAGCGACATGGCTGAGGCCTGTGGTGAACACATGAACTATTTCGGTAAAAAGGCATTAGACGGTGCCGTCTGCAAGGAATTCAAACAAGCGTTTTTTGACCACTGGAGCAGTCGAAAGGCATTGGAACGTGAAGTCATTGATCATGCCGACCGACTTGAATCAGGCCAGCTGATATGTGAGCGCTGTGCACTTATGCTGGAACGTATCGACGAGTTACGAGTCACGGTTACCTACCATCTTGATTACATGGACTTTATCGCTGAATTTTAAGACTAAGATTGCTCAGACCGCAGTAAACCTTGAACAATATTCCTGGCCACATCAATATCGAAATTATTTAGCGCACGTTCTAAATCTTTTAGAGGCACAACATATTCACTGCCAGCAGCACACTGCTGTAAAGTCACCAGCTGTTTCTGCGCTGCGCCCAAGTCACTATCCAGAGATTGCAGCAGCTCATTCAGCAACTCAGGCACACTGGCGAGATCATGCCCGGCCGATGAGACCGACGACTCCAGCTCTTGTGTCTCCAGTGCGGCAAGGGCATCAATTACCTGTGTCAGGCTTTTGCGAAGAGTTTCAAATTCCGTCTTCACCGCGTCTGCGTCAGCCTGACGACAAGCCTGCTCCATGGCGGCAGCCCTTTCATACAACTGCTTTGCCCCAAGGTTGCCGCCACTGCCCTTTAAGGTATGGGCCAGACGTTCGGCTTCGCGCCAGGCCTCCTGTTGAATCAACTGTTCAAATCGTGTTGCTGTCTCTGTGTGCCTGTCACGAAAATTGAGCAGAATACGCTTATAGGCCACCCCGTTACCGTTCAGACGTTGCAGGCCATCGGCGATATCGATGCCTGCCAGACTCTCAGGCATCGCCTCTGTCATCACGTCCTGTGTTTGTGTTGTTTCTGGTTTTTTGCCTGCTTGAACCCAGTCAGACAACTCTCTGAACAGCACACCTGGATCAATCGGTTTTGTCACATGGCCATTCATACCCGCCGCACGACTCTTTTCAGCATCACCACTCAAGGCATGGGCAGTCATGGCAATGATAGGCAGTTTTTTGAAACGACTACCAAGGCTGCGAATTTTATCCGTGGCCAGAAAACCATCCATGACCGGCATTTGGATGTCCATCAAAACAACGTCGTAGTCATTTTCCTGCACTGCCTGCACTGCCTTTTCACCGTTGTCGCGGATGTCGACATCAAAACCCGCCGCGCTGAGTATCTCCTTCGCCACCTCCTGGTTGATGTCATTATCATCCACCAGCAGCAGTTTACGGCCGCCAAACCATCGCGCCTGACTACTATCATCAGCATGATGTTCACCTGCATCACGGCTTCGCTCGCCCAGCATTTGCAACAGAACATTAAACAGCTCAGTGTGCCGAACTGGCTTGGTCATCCAGGCATCCAGATCCGCCGCTGGAGCCATTTGCTGGTTGCCGGTGAGCATCATCAATTTCATACCACGCAAGCTGTTATCGCTGCGTATGGCACGTGCCAGTGCCAGGCCATCCATGTCTGGCATCATTAAATCAAGTATGGCAATGTCATATGGCTCGCCGCCCTTAGCCGCTGCTAGCAATTGCGCCAACGCCTCTTTGCCATTCGAGGAAAACCAAGTATGTGAAACCTGCCACAGCGTCAGGGTTCTCTTCATTAATATCCGCAGTGTTTCGTTATCATCAACCACCAGAATACGCTGCCGTGTCAACAGGTCAGAGACATGTTTCGTCGGTTTTCTATCAGTCACAATTTCAAGTGAAAGGTCAAAATTAAAGTCCGATCCCAAACCAGGTGAACTCGCCACACGAATTTTGCCACCCATGGCCATGATCAACTTCTGGCTGATGGCCAGCCCCAGGCCAGTGCCACCATATTTTCGAGTATGAGAGCTATCCACCTGACTAAAGGCCTTGAACAAGTATTGCTGTTGCTCATACGTCATGCCAATACCACTATCCCTGACGCCAAACCGGACCAGGCCACTCTCAAGCCTTGCGGCATAGACCACAATATCGCCTTGCTCCGTGAATTTAATGGCATTATTGATCAGGTTGGTCAACACCTGACGCAGACGGGTAGGATCTCCGTTGAGTGTTCGTGGCAAATCGGGATCAACCGAACTAATCAGCTCTACCCCCTTCGCTTGCGCCCCATGAGCAAGCAGGGTTGCCGTATGTTCAAGCATGCTTTCCAGATCAAACGGGATAGACTCTAAATCAAGTTTTTCTGCCTCCAGTTTGGAAAAATCAAGCACATCATTGATGACAGTCAACAGCATTTCACCGGAGTGTACCGCGGTCTCAGCAAAACGTCGTTGCTTGTCATCCAGCCCACTCTTGCCTAACAAATGCAGCATGCCCAACACACCGTTCATAGGTGTACGCAACTCGTGACTCATAGTGGCTAGAAACTGGCTTTTGGCCGTTGTCGCGGATTCTGCGGTCACCACCGCCTGTTTCAGTTGCCCTTGAATTTTCTTGTGCTCGCTAATGTCACGATAGCTCCATAAATTTCTGCGATGCGTCTGACCTTGTTCATCCTCGAAAAAAACAGGCACATAATCCTGTTCATAGACACGGCCATCATTCAGTCGCAACTCTCTGCCGGCAACAACAGACACACCATTCAAACACTCCTGACGCAACGACATAAACGCCTCGGGCTGACTAATCAGAGCCTGGTTCATTTTAAATTCAGTTTCGCAATCCTCGCCTTCGATCATCAACGGCATTTGATGCTTGTCAAACATATCGCAATAGGTTTGATTCAATACACTGACCTTGCCTGCGTCATCCTCCACCAGCAGCCCTGCGCGCAGATTCTCGATCAAACCTGTCATGAAACTGTTGTTGCTTTTCAATTCCGAAGCGATGTTGCGTTGCTCATCTTCCTTGTTAATGGCGTTGAAAATCTGAGCGCAGGTGCCCAGAATCGGAGTTAACAATTCGACCACCGACTCATCATAGCCACCCTGACGATTGGCCAGCCCTACCATCCCCAGCAACCGTGTTCCGAGATATATAGGAATCCCGAGAAAACTGTTCAGTGGCGGATGGCCACCAGGCACACCTGAACTACGAGAATCATGTGCCGGGTCATTACTGATCACTGCCTCACCACTATGAATCACATGGCCAAACAAATTATTCAGATTATGAAACTCCAGGCCGTCGGCCACATTTTCCTCAAAAAATGCACGGCTGGCATCATCCCAGGTGATATTGGTCTGGGCAAAGAGCTTTAAATACGGATTACCAGAATCATCCAGTCGCTTTTCTGCAATAAAACCAAATTCACTATCAGCCAAATCAAGAATGTTCGGCAACATCCCTTTAAAAAATTTTAGCGGATCAACGCCCGCTATATAACTTGATTGAGCATGACTGATGGTTTCAATCAGATGACGCTGCCTCGCCATCTGCGCTTCATCCTGTTTGCGTCTTGTGACATCACGCATCACCGCAGTAAAAAGGCGCTCCCCTCTTACCTCAGTCGAGCTCACCGTCAGCTCGATAGGAAAAACATGACCATCCTTGTGCCGGCCATATATCTCTCGCCCTATGCCGATAATCCGTGTATCGCCACTCTTACTAAAATGTCTGAGATAACCTTCATGTTTGGCCCGAGATGATTCCGGCACAAGGGTGTTAACATTCTGACCAATAATCTTTTCAGCACGGTAACCAAAAATCTGTTCTGCACTCGGATTGAATGTCCTGATCAGCCCCGCCTCATCAATCACCACAAGGCCATCCTCCACTGTTTTAAAAATACTGCTAAGGCGGCTCTCACTATCCTCCACTCGCATCAATGAACGGGATAACCTAGCGAATATGATAGCTGCCAGAATAAAAATCAGCACTAGCACCGTGGCCGACAGAAACAAATCACGTTCAATTTGTTTTTTACGTTCCAGCAATGCTTCGTCTATTTGAAAAACAACATCGTCATAAAGCTGAAATATAGTGGCTACCGCATCACTGCCCACATCAAACAGTTGTCTGACTGATTCTGCTTCGTGATTTTCAGTCAATTGATATGCAGTCACAAATACCTGGAACTTATCGATCATTTTTACAAGCGTATTGAAGGGCAACTCAAGTATATTTGCGCGCTGCGGATTTAGTTCACCCACTTTTTCAATCGCTTGCAGCAGCTTTACATTATTGCGTTTGACCTGGTCCATCAAAATTGCCAGCTCGACCCCTATTTTTTCATCAGCCCGACTGATTTCAGTAGCGGCACTACTACGCCCACGAAGCTTGCCAAGCTCATCACTCAGCATTGGTAAATGGATAACCGCTATATCCACCAATGAATGCACCCTCATGTTGGAGTCATATATCAGATTCGACTTTTCAGCAACAAGACGGAACAAGCTGATAACCTTGGCAATCAGGTGTGAATGTCTGGCAAACAGATCTTCCGGAGACAAGCTAAAGGTTTGCCCTTTGAGTCGCTGCCATTGCTCGCTGATGGTATCGACCTGTGCTCGAACCCCAAGCGCATCAACCTGTGAAAGCTGAGAAAGACTGCTATCCACCGCATCACCCGTTTCAATACAAGGGCCATAAAAACTGGACTTATTATCTTGCCTATAAACCGTGCACAGCCCTCGATGCAGAGCCATTTTTTCCAGCAGGGGGCGCATCGAGTTAATCAATTCAACGCCTTGGCGTTCCTGTTCAATAATACGAAGCTCTTTGAAGTTGTCTGACAACAACAAGCTGCCCATAACCAGGATCATAAACAGGAAGGTGCCAAAAATGATGCTTAATTTTAATTGGCTACCTGGTCCGGGTAGAGAGTGTTTTTCACTCATCGGAGTTTTCATTTGAAGGCGTCACTAAACCTGTGTGTATCAGGCGAATGAAAAACGTTCGAGTGAACGGATAATATTTCTCATTTTCTCGTCAATTATCATACCTTGCTCAAAATTGGTCAGTGACTTGTCCACACCGTCCTGAACAACCTTTAATAATAAGGCCTCCTGATCTTCCGTCAGGCCATAGCTCATAAATGACTCTTCCAGCTCTTTCATAACCCCATCCATGATTTGCATCGATGCCTGTTTTTGTTGCTGCTGCATGGTTTCAATGTCCTGGAGAGTCTGATTGGAATCAGCCACCAATTGAGCCAACTGTTGTTGCAGCTCTAACGCTTGTAGCCTGGCCTCCGCACCTTCAAGCAAAAGTGCCAGATGATCACGCAGTCGACCACGCTTTTCTTCATCTTCAGGCATATTTTTAATCAATTGCGTGACACCGCCAAAGTTACCGATAAAGCGTGCTCCACACTCTTTCAATCGTCCCACATCCTTCAGCTTTGAAAGCAGCTCCTGTTCCAGTGGTGGTATAGGCTCCTTGCTGCTGGCGTTAACAGCCCCAGCCGCTGTACGCAACTGAACGCTGCTCTCAAGGCCGTAGTTTGAGGTTGCCTCAACAACCAGCTGAGCCAGCTCTTCAATACAGGTGACTGAAAAACTGCTCTTCATAAAATTCACCACCACCCCTTGCTCACCGGCACTGGAGATAGCGGTCATGGCGGTTTCCATGGCCATGGTCATATCTGTTTCAGCTGCTGTACGTGACTCTTTGTCCTTGATGGCCAATTTGACCTTCTGCAACAGTTCACTGGGCTGCACCGGCTTGATCAAATAATCACTGCCACCCGCATCGTAGCCCGCCAGTTTTTCATCGGTTGTGTCATGAGCAGAAACAAAGATCACATTGATGGCGCTGGTTTCCGGGGTATTTTTAATCAGACGGCAGGTGTCATAGCCATCCATTCCCGGCATTTCCACATCCATCAAAATCACATCCGGACGGGGTTCCTTATCCGCCAGCTCTAGCGCTTTCTCGCCACTGGTGGCAACCAAAACAGCATAATCCTGTTTCAAATTTTCAAGCACGAAGTGGATGTCATCAGTCGAATCATCGACGATCAAGACCCTGTATTTATCACTCATCATTGCCCCCGCGGGTAATCGCTAATGCAAAAACTTTCGCATTTAATTTGGCCAAAATACTGCCTACCTGAAACAAATCGACCTTTAGTGACAAAAGGTTAATAATTATTTTCCGGTATCACAGTGGTTCTGTAGACGCGCAGCAGAAAAAGGCACTCTTCATGCCTTATCCGCAGGGTGTTAAAACATACTGTTTTTATAGAATCAAAGAAGCCGCTTCAATGATTGGCAGCGGGGGACAGCCTGCCAGGGCGCCTCTAGTTAGATTGGAAAGCCAATAACCCGAGGTAAACTAGCCTTTTTTTGTCCAGACACTGCGCTGCGTTTCAATATAAAGGCTTTCTACTTTCTGGCGCGCCCAGTCTGTTTTGCGTAAAAATTTGAGGCTGGATTTAATCGAGGGATCGCTGGTAAAACAACGGATATTAATGCGCCTGCCCAGTTCTTGCCAGCCATAGTGTTCAACTAGACTGGTAACGATGGCTTCTAGGGTTTTACCATGCAAGGGGTTATTGGGCTGTTTATCCGTCATAAGGGCTTGCCGCTAACCTTTTGTGTCAGCAGAAGATTGAGCGGGCTTGACCGCAATCTTCTTATTTCGTTTGGGTTTTTTGGCCTTTTTCAGCTTTTTGCCCAAGGCCTTCTTTTTATCCTTTTTATTTTTGCTACCCACGGCTTGTCCTGAAGCACGCAGTTTTTCCGGTCCGGTGTAGTTTCCTTTTACTTCTTCGATGATACGTGGTTCAAACCGATGCCCCAAATAGCGTTCAACACTTGCCTTTAGGTTCCATTCGCCAGGTTTCACCAGCGTAATGGCCAGACCATCCTTGCCGCCACGGCCTGTGCGACCAATCCTGTGGACATAGTCGTCGCCGCGACGTGGCATGTCATAATTAATGACCAGGTCCACACCTTCAATATCCAGACCACGGGCAGAGACATCCGTTGTAATCAGGACATTAATCTTGCCTTCCAGCAATGATGCCATCACGCTGCTACGTTTTTTCTGTTCGATTTCACCATGCAAAATACCGACTTTTCTACGTCGCGGCATCACGGCATCAGCCAGTCTTTCGGCCCGCTCACGGCTGTTGCAAAAGACAATAGCCTTGGCAAAATATTCATGCGCCAACAGCCACAGCAACTGTTTTTGCTTATTAGCATCGTCGTCGGCCAACATCACCTGCTCGTGAATATCAGCATGTTCCGTGCGTCCGCCACTGATGCTCAACACCTCCGGGTCACGCAACAGTTTTTTGGCCAAAGCAGGCAACCACTTGTTATTCAATGTCGCTGAAAACAACAGGGTTTGATGATCGGGGTTGCTCACGGCGGTAATGGCATGCACGTCATCGCTAAAGCCCATATCCAGCATCCGATCGGCTTCATCCAGCACCAGAACACTCAGCTGTTCTAAATCAACTGTTGCCTTCTTAATGTGTTCCAGTAATCGTCCTGTGGTGGCAATGACAACAGCGGGGGATTGTTCCAGCAGCTCAGCCTGTTGCTCAAAATCGTCACCACCCGTCGCCAGCACCACAGACAGATTGGTGTGTTTGACCAAAGTCTGACAAACAGCAAATACCTGCTGGGCCAATTCGCGGGTGGGCACCAGCACCAGCACACGCGTACCAGTCCCCTGCTTTGAACGATTTAATAACTGGTTCAAGCTGGGCAATAAATAGGCAAGTGTCTTGCCACTGCCGGTTTCCGAATTGACCTGAAGATCAAATCCCTCAAGCGCCAGGGGTATCGCTTCGGACTGTACCGGTGTGGGTTGCCGGTACTTCAGCTCTCTAACGGCTTTGACAAGCAGGCGATGCAGGGAAAAATGAGAAAACAAACCGGAATCTCCAGCAGAAAAAGTGACGCCATATTAACAGAAACAAAGCCTAACCCGGGGCTAGCCGACGGTAATTTAGGTGGATGATTACTGAGCTGCGGCGATTTCTTTGGTAATCGCCACATACTGGTTCACGGTCTCAATCTCTTTCACTCTGTCGGCAACTGACAAAAATCGCCTGATTTCCTCAACGGCCTCGTCTGTGCGCCCCTGTTTCCACAAGGCATTAAACAGAGCAATGGAAAACTTACCTGTGCCGGGCTCCATCAGAACCAGACGTTCAAATACCATCTCCGCTTCCTGGAATTTCTCAGAGCAGAAGTATGATCCCCCCAACATCAGCAAAGCGGTTTGATGATTTTTGTCTTGCTGCAAAATCTCAAGCAATAACATGCGCGCCGGGTCTGACTTGCCGGTCTCGGAAAGCTCACGAGCCTTTATCAAGGACTGTTCTATATCTAGTGCCATTTTAAAATCTTCTGATTAGTGTTTATTTGGCAACTGATTATACCCCCTCACCCATATTTGACCTAAAAAACAGGCCTCTGGGCTATACTGTCAATTTACTAAAAATGAGACCGTATTATTTCATCATGTTTGGCAACCTGTTTAAATCTAAACCCGTACTTGAAGAAGAAACCATCGAATGGCTGTTTGATAGTTTTGCCTGGACACTGGAAAGCTTCGGCAGTGATGTTTTTTATGCTGAAACCATGCTGATTGAACCCTCCAAACAGTTTTTTCCAGGCGGTGACGAAGATGTAGACGGCATGGCCAGTCTGATATTTGACAAGGTCAGGCACTACTGTGGACTCGATCACTGGCCCTGCCGGCTCATCGATCACCACGAATTTGAGCAATCCTCAACAACCGATGCCCAGCAAGTACTGCAAAATCTTGATGACGGCACAACAACACCGTTAACACTGCTTTACGAACCCCTGCAAGTCGGCAGTCCAAACGTTATGATTGCCAACTATGCTCAAGCTCTGGCCCATCACCTTGGCATGCTCGCAGCACAACCCGCCCCTTGTGACCAAGAACAGTGGCCACACATAACGGAGCTGCTGGCGATCCACTTGGGCTTCGGCCTTATGTTTGCCGACACCGCAGTGCCTCCACGCCGAAGCTGTGGCAGCTGCGGCAGCCCGGCAATGGACAGGGTTGGCGCACTGACAGAAATGCAGGTCTGCTATGCCCTGGCCATCTTCTGTGAACTAAAACAAATCCCCGCCAGCCAAGCCCTCCCTTACATCAAAGGCTATTTGAAACCCCTGTTCAAAAAGGCCTGCAAGGATGTACAGCATAGGCCGGAACAACTAGCCAAACTTAAAGCCATAAAAACCAGCTCCAAACTTCGTGGCAAGGCCATCACACAGAAACCTTTGCAGCCATAAACACCATGCATCCTTAACAGCGATGCTGATACACTGAATCAGACAGCAGATTATGGCTGCGCAATTGAATCAGTTATCTAGAGGAGTTGTCGTCATGAGCAACCAAACCGATGCCACTTTGATTGAACTCAACGGTGAAAAAATCAAACTTCAGGACTTATTGCAGCGTTATCAAAAACTGGAGGCAGAAAATGCCTTGTTAGCCAACAGCCATAGCAAAGCAATACGAAAACATCAGGAAGACGAAGAACTCAAGCCGTTTCAGGCTGAACTCATTCGCCTGCAACGATATCTTGAAGACAATAACAAACGCATGATCATCGTTTTCGAAGGCCGTGATGCAGCTGGCAAAGGTGGCACAATCCGCGAAGTCACCCGCTACATGAACGAAAAACATTATCGCATCGTTGCCTTGGGCAAACCCACTGAAGAACAACGCACCCAGTGGTATTTTCAGAAATATGTATCGCAGTTCCCTCGTGGTGGCGAAGTTGTCCTGTTTGACCGCAGCTGGTACAACCGGGCCATGGTTGAAAAGGTGTTTGGCTTTTGCACTGAGGATGAATATGAAACGTTCATGCAGGGGGTAACCGGCTTTGAAAAGGACCTGGCCCGCAACGGCACCTATCTGCTAAAGCTCTATTTCAGTGTCACCAAAGAAGAAC
>JAJRUN010000053.1 GCA_024277755.1 Gammaproteobacteria bacterium
GGCGGCACTGCTTTTGCCTTTTCCATTGCCGGTATTGACGATCAATACGCCACGCTCTTCAGCCGCTGCGGCGATCCCCGCATCCACCACCGCCTTTTTGCGCAGCATGCGCTGCCTATGCCGTTCCTCAGCCGATACCGGCTTCTTCTGCTCGATCATTCAGACGCTGCATTGCCCGATTTACGCAACAAATAGCCGCTCAATGCCCCCAGAATCAACCAAAAACTGGCATTTGCCAGACCTGAGGCGATGACAAACCTTTCTGCGAGGGCCTCGGGGGCCACACTATAGGCCTCCGCTGGCATGGGTGCCCCCACCCAGTGAGGAATGACCAGTAGCAATACTCCCACCCCCTTCCACAACAGGGACGGCGAAAACACCAGCATGGCGATACCCCCCGCCGTCGCCGCTGCGGTAGCAATCCACCATAGCTGTTGATGCAACAGGGACGCGCCCGATGTACCCGGCAACTTGGGTGCAAGCCCTAATGAGGGCGCAAGGAAAAAGACCACGAACCCCGCAGCGCCCCATAACAGACCTTTGCGCCAACCGGTCTGGCCGGAAAAGCTGATGGCCGCCGCCACAATCAGGGAAAAACCGATGCCTGCCAGCACATTCGCCAGCAGACTGAAAAGCAGGCGTTGGCTGCCATCATTGTCAGTTGCGGCTTCATGGTCATGAGAATGCCCGCCATGATCATGACCCGGTGCCACCATCTCGCCGGTAGACTCATAGGTTTCCGCTTCAAGTATCAGTGGTACAACCTGAAACTGCTGAATAACGGTGAACAGTACACCCGTGATACTCCCGGCCAACAGGGCACCGATCAATAAACTGCGTAACATGGTTCAGATACCCGAAAACTTAGTGACAGGGAAAAATCATGGTATGGCGCGTGTCATGGGCCGCATCATGGATAACATCGTTCTGGCCTTGAGCAAAGCCAACACCAAAAACGATAACCAGACCCAAGGTCAATGCGGTCAGGCCGGCAGTAATACGACTGGATATCCGCTGGGGTTTAGCGACGGTGTTGGTTGAAGTGTTCACGGGCATTCTCCTCTGAGAGAGTTAGGCATCATGGTAATGCATTAAACAGAGGCACGGCCGGAAGAAGGAATATTTGCGTTGCATTCCTTCTGACGATCAGCCCTCCGCTGTGTCAAATATGTTTCAGGCCGGTCTCCGGGCTGACGAGCGTCTTATCCAGCAGGTCGCCTTCCCACGTCAATACGCAGTGGCCTTGTGACCTACCCTTGCTCGCTTACCGTTGCGGGGGCAGCGCCGGCCTTGTCATACTGAAGCAGCTGTTCAGTGACGCACCGGCTTCCCGTTTAATTCCGCCGATTAACATCGTTGGAACACCTGAAGCAGAACAGCGAAAAATAAAGCAAGAGAGTATATTTGTCAAGAATAGCCGGACACTCAGGTTTTCATACACACAGAAAACAACGGTGATTTTAGGCGTAAAACAAATAAAAAAGGCCTAGCCGAAGCTAAGCCTTTTCAGATGTATGGTGGCTACACCGGGATTCGAACCTGGGACCCCATCATTATGAGTGATGTGCTCTAACCAGCTGAGCTATGTAGCCAAATCATATATTGAGCTGCACGCTCTCAATGAGGGTGCGAATTCTGCATTCTTAGCAAGCGTTTGTCAAGAAAAACAATCAAACATTGAAGCGAAAATGGACAACATCCCCATCCTGAACAATATAATCCTTGCCCTCCAGACGCCACTTACCCGCCTCTTTGGCTCGCTGCTCACCATTACCCGCGACAAAATCGTCATAAGCGACCACTTCTGCGCGGATAAACCCCTTCTCGAAATCGGTGTGAATCACACCCGCCGCCTGTGGCGCAGTAGCCCCCACTTTGACCGTCCAGGCGCGCACCTCTTTCACTCCAGCGGTGAAATAGGTTTGCAGACCCAGCAACTGATACCCGGCCTGAATAACCCGGTTCAGCCCCGGCTCTTCCAAGCCCATCTCAGCCAGAAACATCTCTTTTTCTTCATCTTCCAGTTCGATCAACTCAGACTCAATGGATGCACAGACAGCAACCACCGCCGCCCCCTCGGCTACGGCCAGCGCGGCCACCTTGTCGAGATACGGGTTATCTTCAAAGCCACCCTCCGCCACATTGGCAATATACATGGTGGGCTTGATGGTCAGAAGATTCATTTCCCGCAGCAGATGTAACTGATCCTCATCCAGCCCCATGCCTCGCACGGGCTTACCCTCATCCAGCACCGGATGAATCTCTTCACACAATGCTAACTGGGCCTTAGCCTCTTTGTCGCCACTTTTAACAATACGCCCCAGCCGCTGAATCGTTTTTTCCAACGTTTCAAGGTCGGCCAGTGCCAGCTCGGTATTGATGACTTCGATATCATCCAGCGGATCAATCTTGCCGGATACATGCACAACATTGTCATCACTGAAGCAGCGCACAACATGGGCAATCGCATCGGTTTCACGGATATTGGCGAGAAACTTATTGCCCAAGCCTTCACCCTTGGAGGCACCCGCCACCAGACCGGCGATATCGACAAACTCCATAGTCGTAGGCATAACACGCTCAGGCTGAACAATTTCGGCCAGCTTATCCTGGCGTGTATCAGGAATGGGCACCACACCCACATTGGGTTCGATAGTACAAAAGGGGTAGTTCGCCGCTTCAATGCCCGCCTTGGTCAAGGCATTAAACAAGGTAGATTTACCCACATTTGGCAAACCCACGATACCGCACTTGATTCCCATAATCCTGCTTCCTAATTACTTGTCACTGTGGAGTGTATTCATCGCTTTTTGCGCATCACCCATCACCACCTGAGGCAAGACCTGCAAGGCCCTGTCCAACGATTCTTCAATTGAGCGCTGCTCAGCCACCGGGGCCCGACTCAAGACGTAATCACTCACCTGCCGGGCATGGCCGGGATGACCGACTCCCACCCGCAGACGCATAAAGTCCTTAGCGCCCAACTGAGCGATCGTATCCCGCAGGCCATTATGGCCACCATGCCCACCCCCCGTCTTCAAACGAACCGTACCTGGAGCAAGATCAAGTTCATCATGGACAACGAGAATGGATTCAGTGGGTATTTTATAAAACCGCGCCAAAGCGGCCACGGCTTGGCCACTGCGATTCATAAATGTCGACGGTTTGAGCAACCAGATCGGCTGCCCGCCCAAAGTGACCTTACTGACCTGACCATGAAACTTGGCCTCAGAACGAAAAGTCCCGCCCTGCTCTCGCGCCAATTGGTCTACAAACCAAAAACCGGCGTTGTGCCGTGTCGCCTCGTATTGCGCACCGGGATTCCCCAGCCCAACAATCAAAGCAATCACCGCAGACAACGCCGGTTTCCTTTTAGCCTAAACGCGCTGAAGACTTACTCAGCCGCACCTTCTTCTGACTCGGGCTCAGACTCAGATTCTTCAGACATCTCTTCCGTTCCACCGCGTGTAACAACAACGCTAGCGACTGACTGATCATGAGCTTCACCATGACTCAGTTCAACGATGACAACGCCTTCAGGCAGTTTCAGCTCAGACAGGTGCACTGCTTCACCCAATTCCAAACCTGAGATATCGGCTTCGATGAATTCAGGCAGCTTGCCCGCAGGACAGCTCACTTCAACCGATGTCATTTGATGAGTCACAATACCACCCGCCTTAACACCCGGAGCTACATCACCACCAAGGCAATGAATAGGCACGTTCACTTTGATTGTGCTGGTTGCATCGACACGCAGGAAATCTATGTGCATAACAACAGGCTTGTAGGGATGCCACTGAATGTCTTTCAGTATAACTGTTTCCTGAACACCATCCACATTGACATCCAACATATGCGAATAGAAGGCTTCATTATCCAGGCGCTGCAACATAACATTCTGTTGCAGGGTAATGCTCTGAGGCTCTTTCGAACCCCCATAAATTACGGCAGGAAATTTACCGGTATGACGTAGGCGGCGGCTCGCACCTTTCCCCTCGTCAGTACGGGTTTCTGCATCGACCACAAAAGTTTCAACGCTCATTTCAATATCTCTCAATTACACTTCGTCAATATAACGCCGCCCCCGCGACCAAGGGCGACAATGGTTTACCGTCTGACGGTAAAATTCTTATTCGATAAACAGGGAGCTCACAGACTCTTCGTTACTGATTCGGCGAATACTTTCACCCAGTAACTCGGCCAGACTGACCTGACGAATACGCTCCGACGCAATAGCCTCGGGCGACAGCGGGATGGTGTCGGTAACCACCAACTCATCCAACACTGAATTATTAATATTTTCGATGGCCGGACCAGACAATACAGGATGCGTACAGTAAGCCAGCACCTTGATGGCACCGCTTTCTTTCAAGGCACCCGCAGCTTTGCACAGAGTGCCGGCCGTATCCACTAGGTCATCGATCAGGATACAGGTGCGCCCCTCGACTTCGCCGATAATGTTCATCACCTGCGACACATTGGCCTTAGGTCGGCGTTTATCGATAATCGCCAAATCTGCATCATCCAGACGTTTAGCCAGCGCGCGGGCACGCACAACGCCCCCCACATCAGGCGACACAACAACAATGTCGTCACCGTCGGCCTTATAGCGCCATACATCACCCAGCAAAATGGGCGAACCATAGATGTTATCAACCGGCAGATCAAAAAACCCCTGAATCTGGTCGGCATGCAGATCAACCGTCATCACGCGATCCGCCCCACTCACCGTCAACATATCAGCCACGACTCGCGCCGTAATCGGCACACGCACCGAGCGTGAGCGACGATCCTGGCGGGAATAGCCAAAATAGGGGATCACAGCGGTGATACGGGCCGCCGAGGCACGGCGCATAGCGTCCATCATGACGCACAGTTCCATCAAATTATCATTGGTGGGTGCGCAGGTCGGCTGAATAATAAAGACATCGCGACCACGGACATTCTCCATGATCTCAACCATGATTTCCCCATCGCTAAAACGGCCGACAACGGCCTTGCCCAGGGGACAATCAAGATATTTAACAACAGCCTTAGCGAGCATAGGGTTGGCGTTACCAGTGAACACCATCATCCTGCTATCAGACACGCTCAACTACCTCTCTATTAGGCTTTTGTCATTTGGAAATGGCTGGGGTGCCAGGATTCGAACCTGGGTATGCAGGGATCAAAACCCTGTGCCTTACCGCTTGGCGACACCCCAAAAAATTGTTAATTCTCTATGCTGCCGCCAATCGCGCCATCAAGGGCGACCGATTCAGGCCCTTGGCGACAAACCCTTGCCAGTGGTAGGGCAATGCCTGCAACACAGATCGAGCGTCTTTCTCACTGGCGAAACTGCCAAATATACACGCGCCAGACCCACTCATACGGGCTTTTGCAAATTTGGACAACCAATTCAAGGCCTTATCGACTTCCGGGTGACGTTTCCTGACCACCGGCTCGAATACA
>JAJRUN010000054.1 GCA_024277755.1 Gammaproteobacteria bacterium
GGTGGATGTGGTAATGACCAGGGATCACCAGGTGGTGGCTCTGCACGATGACTTTTTAGCCGATTATACCTGTGTTAATCAGCTTACCTTTGCCGAGTTGAAGAGCCGCTTTAAGCAGGTGTCAAAGCTGAAACGTATTCTTAAAGTGGCTAGAAAATTTAGCATTAAAAAGAATGATGAACGTCCCAGTGGCCAGGTTGTTCTGGAAATAAAGACGCCAGCGCCATTGTGTGATTCGGGTGATACGACAGTGCCAGCATTGGTGGACGCTACGTTGGCGGCGGTGAAGAAGACCCGGATGCAGCGACAAGTATTGGTGACGTCTTTTTCTCCTGAGGTGGTTGCCATGGTCAAGGCACGTAAGCCATCGATTCCCCGCGCATTGTCATTCAGTCTGTTGCAGGGCTTAACGCCAGCACAACTTGAGTCATTAACCGGCTTGCCAGTGACTTTGCTTGATAAAAGTGTTGGGTTTGGTCTGCAATGGGTTGAAGTGGGGCCTGTGTACAGGGTGCCGCTATACGAATCGATCCATGAATACATGGCTACTTTGGTCGCCTTGCAATCGCGTGCTGCAACTCTGGATAAGGACGCGTTGTTGCAAATGGATGCGGTGTCTGCGGGTTCAGCGGCGTTGCTGATTTCACAATTAAACGACCTGGATATCGCCAGTCTGGTATATACCGTCAATGATGAGCAGCAGTGGCTGTTTTTAAGCTCAATCGGGGTGACTGGCTTTTACACCGATGAGGTGATGATGGGGTTGTCGCTGGAAGAGCAGTAGTTATAGGAAAATGGCCACGGCTGGTTATAGATAAAGCCCGGCGTGGCCATTTTTAATGATGGATGAGCAACTCACTGTTCATTGGCATATTCTTCAATTGCCCGTATCAAACCATCGGTCACAAAGGTCAGGCACTGGTAATCAAGTTTTTCTGTGGTGTCGCGACTGGAATTATAAAACGGGTATCGGTATGGCGCAGTGTCCGAGACCATAAAGGCATGGTAGCCGTTGAGCCAGAAAGGGCTGCTATCGCTCCATTTTACCCAGGGCAGAAAGTTTTGCATGATCATTGTTTCAAAACGAAAGCGTGAATGTTTTTTGAAGCATTTTGCAAACTTGCGCATGGTGGCCATTGAAGCAAGGTTCGAGGCCATGGCCAGAAAATTTCCTTGTGCGGGGTGGAACATGCCCATCAGCGGTGGATAGAGCTGGCTTTGATTGGAGTTGCTGTAGTAGCCCAGTGATTCAAGAATAATGACGACACGAATTTTATCGCCGTTGTGGCTGGCGCGATGGGCATAGATCCAGCTGCCGGATTTTTCGGTGCCGTAAAAGGGGGGCTTTTCATTGGCTAGGGCAACGAAGCGAAGGCTGCAATTTGGGCTGGCGTGACTGAAATGGCGGGTGATTTCCAGCATGGCAGCGATGCCGCTGGCATTATCATTGGCCCCGGGGCAGTCTTTGGCGGTGTCGTAGTGGGCGCAGATGAGGAGGATGTCGTCGGGATTGTCTTTGCCTGTTTTGGTCACTTCCAGATTTTCACATTTCATCCCCTTGGCGGTGAATGGCTGTCGTTCCACCTCATAACCCATCATAGTCCATTGTTGACTGATATAATTGGCCGCTTTATGCAGGGCTTTCGGTTTGCGTATGTGACGCTCACCGATGTTGTCGGTCAGGTTTGTGACGTGTCGTTTCAGGTTGTTGGTACAATCAGTCACTGATGAGCCCCCCGTGGCCTAGTCAATTTAAGTATATCGTCTTCCAGAGTCAGAGCTGTGAACCCTAACCCAAAATCATTATTTGCCGCAATCGATCAATGTCTGCTTGCCGACAGGCATCGACTGCGGATGCGCTTGCGACGGCTTAAGGATAAATCACTTGCAGCGATTGCGCTGGAGATCGAGGCCTCAAAGCAGAAGCGGCAGCAGCGTCAGGCCAATCTGCCTACGCCGAGCTATCCGGAGGAGCTGCCGGTGAGTGAGCGGCGAGCTGAAATCCTCAAAGCAATTCAGCAAAATCAGGTGGTGATCGTTGCCGGTGAGACTGGCTCGGGCAAAACCACTCAGCTACCTAAGATCTGTCTTGAGGCAGGGCGTGGTGTCTCAGGTCTGATTGGTCATACCCAGCCACGCCGGATTGCCGCCCGCAGTGTGGCGGTGCGAATTGCGTCTGAATTACAAAGTGAGCTGGGGCACGCAGTGGGCTATAAGGTGCGATTTTCTGATCACACCCGTCCCGAGAGTTATATCAAACTGATGACCGACGGCATTCTGCTGGCCGAGAGTCAGACCGATCGTTTTTTAAATCAATACGATACGCTGATTATCGATGAGGCCCACGAACGCAGTCTGAATATCGATTTTTTGTTGGGGTATCTGCGTCAGCTTTTGCCTAAACGGCCTGACCTAAAGTTGATCATCACCTCGGCCACCATTGATACCGAGCGTTTTTCACAACACTTTTTGGATGCGCCGATTATTGAGGTTTCCGGGCGAACCTTCCCGGTTGAGATGCGTTACCGACCATTACAGGCCGAAGCCGAAGACGAGCAGGACAGAGATATCCAGCAGGCCATTTGTGATGCGGTGGATGAGTTGGCGCGTGAGGGGCAGGGTGATGTGCTGATCTTTCTGCCGGGTGAGCGTGAGATTCGCGAAACCGCCGAGACTCTGCGTAAACATCATCCGCCCCACACAGAAATTCTGCCCTTGTATGCGCGTCTGTCCGCAGTGGATCAAAACCGCATCTTCCAACCGCATAAGGGGCGGCGGATTGTGTTGTCCACCAATGTTGCCGAAACCTCTCTGACCGTGCCCGGCATTCGTTATGTGGTTGACCCAGGGCTGGTGCGGCTAAGTCGTTACAGTCATCGCACCAAGGTGCAGCGCCTGCCGATTGAAAGAATCTCCCAGGCCTCAGCCAATCAGCGCGCGGGCCGCTGTGGTCGTGTTGGCCCGGGGGTGTGTATTCGACTTTATTCGGAAGATGAATTTTTGCTTCGGCCCGAATTTACCGATCCGGAGATCAAACGCAGCAATCTGGCATCGGTTATTTTGAAAATGAAGTCACTCAAGCTGGGTGATATTGAGAGCTTTCCTTTTGTTGAAGAACCAGAAAACAGGCTTATCACTGACGGCTATAAATTGCTGGAAGAGTTGGGCGCTGTTGATGATAGACGCCAGCTGACCGCGTCAGGTCGACAGCTGGGCCGGTTGCCATTGGACCCTCGGATAGCACGCATGGTCTTAGCCGGTAAAGACGAAAACAGTCTCAGCGAAATGTTAATCATCGCCAGTGCTCTGAGCGTGCAAGAGCCGCGAGAACGTCCACACGATAAACAGCAGAAAGCGGATGAAAAACATAAAATATTTGCCGATGAAAAATCAGACTTTATTGCCTATCTTAATCTGTGGCGCAGCTATCACGAACAGGCCAAACACCTAACCAATAATAAGTTGCGCAAGTGGTGTCGGGAGCACTTTATTTCCTACATGAGAATGCGCGAATGGCATGACGTACATGTGCAGTTAAAGTCAGTTGTGCGTGAACTGGGTTGGAAATTGAATCAAGAGATCGCGGGGTTTGATGCCGTACATCGCGCACTGCTGGCAGGGCTGCTTGGTAACGTTGCCAATAAAAATGAAAAAAATGAATTCACAGGTGCGCGAGGCATTAAGCTGAATATTTTTCCTGGTTCGGTGTTATTTAAAAAGGCACCCAAATGGATCATGGCTGCGGAGCTGGTAGAGACCGCACGCATGTATTCACGCACCGTGGCCAAAATTGAGCCTGAGTGGATAGAAACAGTTGCTGGTGATCTGTGTAAGCGCAGTTATTTTGAACCGCACTGGGAAAAGAAGCCGGCAGCAGCAATAGTTTATGAACGCCTGACCTTGTACGGTCTGGTTGTTAACCCGCGGCGCAAGGTTAATTACGGCCGCATTAACCCGGTAGAGGCGCGTCAACTGTTTATTCGTGGGGCATTGGTGGAAGGTGAGTTTAATACCCGTGCTGGTTTCTTTGCGCATAATAAAGCCATGATTTCCGATATTGAAGCACTGGAAGCCAAATCACGCCGCCGAGACGTGTTAGTGGATGATCAGGTGTTGTTTGAGTTTTATGACAAGATTATTCCAGAAAATGTATTTGATGGCCGTCGTTTTGAAAAGTGGCGCAAGCAGGAAGAGAAAAAACAGCCCACGCTTTTGTATTTAAAAAAAGAAGATTTGATGCTGCATCAGGCCGGAGCTGTCACCGAGGCACAATTTCCGAATATTATGGAAATAGAGGGTATGTCCCTCAAACTCGACTATCACTTTGAACCCAGCCATGTCGAGGATGGGGTAACACTGACGGTGCCTTTGCCAGCGCTGAATCTGTTGCGGCCACAGCGGTTTGAATGGCTGGTGCCGGGGCTGTTGCATGAAAAAATTTGTCAGTTGTTGAAATCATTGCCCAAGTCATTGCGGCGTAATTTTGTGCCGGTGCCAAATTTTGCTGATGCCTGTTTGGAGGCCTTGGCTGTCACGGATGCGTCTTTGCTCGAATCGCTGCAAAAACAGTTGTTGCGTATGACAGGTATTAAGGTCACAGGCATGGATTGGGAGCTGAGCAAGCTAACGCCGCATATGTTGATGAACTTTAAGGTGGTGGATGAAAATGGCAAGACGGTCGCCATGGGGCGTGATCTGTTGCAGTTGCAACAAAACCTGAAAGATAAGGCGCAGCAAAGTTTTGCCGCTGTGCCAGCCTGGGATGGTGAGCGTGAAGGATTGACGCAGTGGACTTTTACTGAGCTGCCAGAGCAGATAGATTTTATGCGCAACGGCGTGCAGATGCACGGTTATCCAGCCATGATTGATCATAAAAAAAGTGTCGCCATAAAACTTTGTGACACACCGGAGCAGGCCGAGCGGGAAACACGTTTGGCGTTGCGGCGACTGATTATGTTTGCCATACCGGAAAAGATAAAATACCTGAATAAAAATATGCCCGGTATTAAATCAATGTGTTTATATTTTTCACCGATAGGTAAGTGTGAACAGTTGCAGAATGATCTGCTTGAAGCGATTGTTGATCAGGCATTTTTGACAGGCTCAGACTTGCCGCGAACACAACAAAAATTTGAACACTGCCTGGAAACAGGCAAACAACAGATACTTGAGGTTGCCAATCATCTGTGTGAAATGGTTGGCAAAACCCTGGCAGAAAACCATCAATTAAATAAACGGCTCAAAGGTAATATTTCACCCGCCTGGCTGCATGCGGTTGCTGATATTAAACAGCAATTATCGTTTCTTATTTATCCTGGTTTTATTCATAAAACGCCACCTGAATGGTTGCGTGAATATCCGCGTTATTTTAAAGCCATTAATCTGCGTCTGGAAAGGTTAAGTGGTGGTATAGACCGTGATCGTGCCGCAGTATTGGAAATCAAACCCTTATGGCAGGCCTATATTGAACGCTCTGAAAAACGTCAGTTACAGGGGGTTGTTGATCCGCAGTTGGAGAAATATCGCTGGATGACTGAGGAGCTGCGCGTTTCTCTGTTTGCTCAAACTCTGGGGACTAAAATGCCGGTATCGGTCAAGCGCCTGAAGCAGCAATTGCAACTGGTTAGCTAGTTTTTTCGGTGTTTTCGGCAGGATAAGTATCAGCCTAAGTAATAATTATACTGAGACCTTTGCACGATTCATATTTTCCGCCCCAGCGGCGTTAAAAATGATCTCAAAATCCTCATTTACTCCAGTAAACTCCGGTTTATCGATCATTTTTGCCTTGCTGGAACGAAAACTATTTTTCGTGCAAAGGTCTCATACTGTCTGTGGCATTTTAAAAATTGACATTAATTTACAGGCCCTGCCGGACGGCTACCGCAGTGAAGGCATATACTTCGTCGTTGATAAAGTGAGCTAAAGGAATGCGTCGTGGAACCAGAAAAAATGTTGGATCAAGTGGTGGCTATGGAGCCTAACGAAATAATAAGCCAAGTGACTGAACTTGCACTTACTTATGGGCCTAAATTGGTGGGCGCCATTGTTGTCTGGATTATTGGCGGCTGGATAGTCAAGGCAATTGTGAATGTGATTGGCAAGGGAATGGATAAGGCTGGTACTGACGACTCCCTTAAGCCTTTTGTAAAAGGTCTTATCGGTGGGCTGCTCAAGGTGATGCTGGTCATTACTGTGCTGGGCATGCTTGGCATTCAAATGACATCGTTCATTGCCATTCTGGGTGCTGCCGGTTTGGCTGTTGGTATGGCGCTTTCAGGCACCTTGCAGAATTTTGCTGGCGGGGTGATGATCCTGATCTTTAAGCCCTTTAAGGCTGGTGATGTGATCGATGCCCAGGGTTTTGTTGGCTCGGTTTCGGAAATTCAGATTTTTAATACCATTCTTAAAACACCTGACAATAAGACCATTATTATTCCCAACGGTGGTTTGTCTACCGGCTCAATGACCAATTTTTCCACGGAAGAGCGTAGAAGGGTCGATTGGACAATTGGTGTGGGTTACGGTGATGACCTTGATAAGGCCCGGCAGGTTATTAAAAAACTGTGTGATGACGATGCAAGAGTTTTAAAAGATCCTGAAGTCTTTATCGCTGTTTCCGAGCTGGCTGATAGTTCAGTTAATTTTACCGTCAGGGCCTGGGTCAACGCGGCTGATTATTGGGGGGTGTACTTTGATATGAATGAGAATATTTATAAAACTTTTAATAAAGAAGGCCTTAACATTCCATACCCGCAAATGGATGTTCATCTACATAAAGATGTCGTGTAAAATACTATCTGTAGCCTGACTCAGGGCTGCATTGTGACGCAAAGGCTGCCCATTCAGGCAGCCTTTTTTGTGGCTGGGTTGGCTAGTGCAGGCTGCCGGGCACGAATAGAGAGAAGGGGGCAATGTTGGCCTTGAATTGACTGCCATCATCGCTGGTCATGTCGTAATAACCTTGCATGGCACCCACCGGTGTTTCGAGTATGGTGCCGCTGCTGTATTCAAAGCTCTCGCCAGGTTTGAGGTAGGGCTGTTTGCCGATGACACCTTCGCCGTGTACTTCTTCCTCTTTTCCGTTGGCATCGGTGATGTGCCAGTGTCTGTGAGTGAGCCTGGCCGCCTGGCAGCCAATGTTTTGAACGGTGATAGTGTAGGCAAACACAAACCGGTTGGCTTCGGGGGCGCTTTGGGCGTCAATGTAGGTGGCCTTGGCGGTAACATTTATCTGATTTTGCGATTTATTTTCCATAGCCCCTATTTTACCCTATTCAAGTAAAATCCAATATCTGCCGATTCGGTCATCAATTATTAGTAATGGAGTCTTGTATGAGTGTTGTTATTTTTAACAATCCACGCTGTTCAAAATCACGCCAAACCTTACAGTTGTTGCAGGAAAACGGGGTGGAGCCAGAGGTGGTTGAATATCTGAAAACGCCTCCTTCAAAGGCGCGTTTGGAACAGATTTTGAAAATTCTGGGTCTGACGCCACGCCAGCTGATGCGCAACAAAGAGAGCGAATATAAAGAGCAGGGCCTGGCTGATGAGTCGCTGACTCAGGCGCAATTGATCGATGCCATGCTGGCCACTCCAAAGTTGATTGAACGGCCGATTGTGATCAATGGTGACAAAGCAGCGATTGGTCGGCCGCCGGAAAATGTGCTTGAGATTCTATAGGTCAGAGCGAATACGAATAGCTTTCTGGCGACTAAGCGGGTCTTGTCGATTGATGAATATGCCTGATCAGTTTTTGTAATCGCCTGTTACAATCGTCCCATGTCTGAAAATATCCCCCCTTATGCCGGGCTAGAGCCCGATGTTGTTCTGACAGCGGTTGAGAGTCAGGGCTATCTTTGCAATGGTCGTATGCTGGCGCTGAACAGTTATGAAAACCGTGTTTATCAGATTGGCATTGAAGATGCGCCAAACCTGGTGGTGAAGTTTTATCGTCCCGAGCGCTGGGATGACCAGACTATTTTTGAAGAGCACGCCTTCAGTCACGAATTGCTGGAAAATGAAATTCCTGTGGCGGCACCGTTGCGCAATGAAAACGGTGACACTTTACATCGCCATCAGAGTTATCGGTTTTCCATTTTTGACAGTGTTGGCGGTCGTCATGCCGAGCTGGATAATGACGAGCATCTGCGTTGGCTAGGGCGCTATATGGCGCGCATTCACATGGTTGGCCGGGCGGAACGTTTTCAGCGTCGGCCACGCATCGATGTTGATCGCATGGCGGTGCAGTCATATCAATATGTGCTTGAAAATGGCTTTGTGCCCAAAGAGCTCGAGCTGGCCTATCGCAGCATCGCCGAGGATGTAGTGGCACGTCTGCACAATGCTTTTGAATCTGCCTATGACCTGCGTTATCAACGCCTGCACGGTGACTGCCATGTTGGCAATATCATGTGGGGCGTTAACGGCCCAATCTTCGTTGACCTGGATGATTGCCTCAGTGGCCCGGTGATTCAGGATCTGTGGATGTTGTTGTCTGGTGATAGCAGAGAAATGGAGCAGCAGTTATCGGTGTTGATGGACGGCTATCGACAGTTTGCTGATTTTGATCCGCTGGAATTAAATTTGATTGAGCCGCTGCGCACCCTGCGCATGATGCACTACTCCGCCTGGCTGGCACGACGCTGGCATGATCCCGCGTTCCCGCAGGCCTTTCCCTGGTTTGAGTCGCCGCGTTATTGGGAAGAGCAAATTTTGAATTTGCGTGAGCAGCTAGCCATGCTCGATGAACCCGTGTTGGCAGTGACTTGGTAGGCGGGCCTTATTGCAAATCAATTTGATTGGAATGCAGGTTTTTTTCGGCATAGTGCAGATAGACTTTTTGTTGAATAAATATTTCAAGCAGGTCGGGATCAACGTGGCCTTCTTTGGCCATGCTGGTAAGGATCTTCAGCGCTTGTGACAGGCGCATCGGTTTTTTGTAGGGGCGGTCAGAGGCGGTGAGCGCTTCGAATATGTCGGCAATACCCATTAGTCGTGCTTGAACTGACATCTCTTCGCGCTTTAATCCATTAGGGTAGCCTTTGCCATCCATGCGTTCATGATGGTTGCCGGCGATCTCAGGTACGTTGCGCAGGTGCTTGGGAAAGGGAAGGGCCTCAAGCATGTTGATGGTCATGGTGATGTGGTGGTTGATGACTTGACGCTCGGCATCCAATAATGTGCCTTTGGCGATGCTGAGGTTGTCGATCTCTTCGCCGTTTAATAGTGGTCTGGTTTCGCCCTGGGGATTTTTCCAGGTTCTACGGCTGATTTCTTTAACGCGTTGAACGGCTTCTTTGGGCATGAATTCGGTGCCCTTGTTTGCCTGTTTCAGAAATTCAAATTCGTCGTCAAGTTGTTGCAGTTGCTGGTTCAGCTTGTCGCTATTGTGGTTTGAGTCTGGTTTTTCCAGCTGTTGTTTCAGATGAGCAATCTCGGCATCGCGACGCAGAATTTCATAGCGTGATTCGATTAATTCGATGCGATCGAAGATGGTTTCCAGTTTGGTTGCCTTGTCCACCACATGCACCGGTGTAGTGATCTTGCCGCAATCGTGTAGCAGGGCGGCTATTTTGAGTTCATAGCGTTGTTTGTCGTTGAGCTTAAAGTCTGCCAGCGGCCCATCTTTGTGTGCATTGATGGCGTCGGCCATCAGCATGGCGATTTCGGGTACGCGGCGACAGTGATAGCCGGTGTAGGGGGATTTGTCATCGATGGCGCTGGCAATGACTTCGATGAATCTTTCCATCAGGTGTTTGAGTTCCGCTATCAGGCGTTGATTGGTGATGGCGACGGCTGCCTGTGAAGCCAGTGATTCAACCAGTTGCTGGTCTTCATCAGAGAATGATTTTATCTCTTTGCTCTGTTTGTCGATGGGGTTGATCAGTTGCAGCACACCGATAACCTCATCTTCATGATCAGTCAGGGGCACGTTCAAAAATGAGCGTGAGGTGTAGCCGGAGCGGCTGTCATATGCCAGGGTGCCGCTAAAATCAAATTCACTATTGCTGTGAATGTCAGGAATATTGATGGTGTTGCCGGTGAGGGCGGCGCAGGCAGCGACGGTTTTTTGGTTTGCCTGGCCATGTTCGTCATAAAGCGGGATTGCTGGAAATTGCGTCAGGTCACAGTTGTTGTCTGACTGCCTGATACCCATGCTTTGGTTGTTGATGATCTTGAAGTGGAGCTTTTTGTTTTCCAACAGATAGAGCGTACCGCCGTCGGCGTTGGTCAGATATTGAGCGCCGCTGAGAATGGTTTCCAGCAGGCGGGTTTTGTCCTGTTCTGCGGACAGGGCAATGCCGATGTGATTAAGTTGTTCAATGCGCGATAACATACGGGTTACATCTTGTGATGGATCTGTTTGTTGTATCGGTCGTTGGTGAATATTTATTACCCGTACCTGTTTATGGTTTGAGCTGTGTTGATGCCGCATGGCCAAACTGTTAATTTGCCGGGGTTGTTGTGAACTTTTTAAGGTGTGTGAATGAGTCAGGTAAAGATAGAAATCTATACGCGTCGCTTTTGTGGTTATTGTGTGCGGGCCAAGCAGTTGCTGGACGAAAAGGCTGTTGCTTATGTTGAGATATCGATTGACGGTGACCCCAGTTTGCGCCAAACCATGATTCAGCGCAGTGCCGGTGGCACAACGGTGCCGCAGATTTTTGTCAACGATCAGCCGGTGGGGGGGTGTATGGAATTATTTGCCCTGGATCGCTGTGGTGATCTGGATGCCTTGCTGGTTGGGCCGGAGTAAAAATAATGAAACTGGGAACGCCGCTATCAAGCAGTGCCACACGGGTGATGTTGTTGGGCTGTGGTGAGCTGGGTAAAGAGGTGATTATCGCCCTGCAACGCCTGGGGGTGGAGGTGATTGGCGTTGACCGTTACGCCAACGCGCCGGGACATCAGGTGGCGCACCGTGCCCACGTTGTGGATATGACCGATGCAGCGGCATTGCGGCAGGTCATAGAACAGGAAAGGCCGGATCTGGTGGTGCCCGAGATTGAGGCCATTGCCACGGATATGTTGGCCGAGATTGAAAAAGATGGTCTGGCTGAAGTCATTCCCACTGCCCGTGCCACCCAGCTGACCATGAACCGTGAAGGCATTCGCCGTTTGGTGGCCGAAGAGCTGGAACTGCCCACCTCAAAATACGCCTTTGCCGACAGCCTTAACCAACTGAAGATGGCCATTGATGGTGGTGTGGGCTACCCCTGTTTGATCAAGCCGGTGATGTCATCGTCTGGCAAGGGCCAGTCGATGGTTAAGGGGGCGGATGAGGTGGCCACGGCCTGGGACACCGCCATGTCGGCGGGGCGGGTCAAGGGCGGCCGGGTGATTGTTGAGTCGTTTATTGAATTTGAATTTGAGATCACTCTGCTAACAGTCAGGGCGCTGAACGCGCAGGGAGAGATCGAGACCTATTTCTGTGACCCGATCGGCCACCTGCAAAAACAGGGTGATTATGTCGAGAGCTGGCAGCCGCAGCGGATGACGCCGCAGGCTCTGCAACGTTCACAGCAGATTGCCGAACAGGTCACCAGCAATCTGGGTGGTCGCGGCCTGTTTGGGGTGGAGCTGTTTATCAAAGGCGATGAGGTCTGGTTCAGCGAAGTAAGCCCACGCCCGCATGACACCGGCATGGTGACCATGGCGAGCCAATCTCAGAATGAATTTGAACTGCATGCCCGGGCCATTTTGGGGCTGCCGGTGGATACCTGTTTGCGTAATCCGGCAGCCAGTGCGGTGATTTATGGTGGCATGGACAAGGCCGGGATTGCCTTCGAAGGCTTGCCGCAGGCCTTACGGGTGCCACAAACGGATATTCGTCTGTTTGGCAAGCTCGAGGCCTTTCAGAAGCGGCGCATGGGGGTTGTCCTAGCCAGTGGCGGTTCTGCCAGCGAGGCATTAGGCCGGGCCAAGCAGGCTGCCAGCCTGGTTAAGCCGGTAGCAGAATAGCTTTAAGAGACCTTTGCACGATTCATATTTTCCGCCCCAGCGGCGTTAAAAATGATCTCAAAAGCCTCATTTGCTCCTGTAAGCTCCGGTTTATCGACCATTTTTGCCTTGTTGGAACGAAAACTATTTTTCGTGCAAAGGTCTCTTTAAAACAGTTCGATATCATCATCCGGGCTGGCGGTGTCTGTTTTGCCACCGTGAACATTCAGTTCCTGAGCGGTGGTGTAGTCAGCAGCAATCTTTTCAACCAGTGCCTGCCATTGCCGGGGGTCTGACGCGGCGACCGGGTTTTTAACCAGTATTTTTGCCTCAGCCAGGGCGTTGGTGACGTGTTCAAGGCGTTGATTGTGTTCGTCGTGGCGCTGAAAAGCGACGATCATTCCTCTAAGCTCCTGATGCAATGAGTCCTTTAGTTCCTCAAGGGCCTTGCTGTCAGGGTTGTTTGTGAGTGCATCGGCCTTGGCGGCAATCACCGAGTGACTACCGATCAGTTTGCCCATGCTGGAATTATTATCACGTACTACCGCATTAATCTGGTCAATCATTAATTGCAGCACATCACCCGCCTGTCCTGACTCGGTGATATCTTGTTTTTTATCTGTTTTTTTCGGCATGCGGGTGAGTATCCATAATGATTATGACTGGTGATCGGTCGCTGGCCATTACTGCTTTAGTTCTTCTTGACGTCTTTTCCCGGTCCCGATACTTAAAAATATTCTTTTGCCGCCGATAACCATTCTAATCACTGTTGGTGAACCGAGTCGGCTGTTGCCGCACTCTGCCGATTTTCACCGGACGTACTATATTTTTTACACATAAATGAATATTTAGGAGCGATTAATGACGATGCAAGCCACTGAACTCGTTAAAGGGATTGCCAAGCTCGCTTCATTGCCCGAGGTCTGCATCCGGGTGAATGAGATGGTCGATGATCCACGCAGTTCGGCGGCTGATATCGGCAAGGTGATTAGCCATGACACGGCGCTAACGGCGCAGTTGCTGCGCATGGCAAACAGCTCGTTTTATAATTTTCCATCCAAGGTAGGCACGATCTCCCGCGCCGTCACCGTGGTGGGTGAGCGAGAGTTGCGATATTTAGTGCTGGCCTTGTCCGCAGTGCGAACCTTTGCTCAGGTTCCGGTTGAGCTGATCAACATGGCTAGCTTCTGGCGTCATAGTGTCTATTGCGGCGTGGTGGCGCGGCTGGTGGCCGGGCAGTGCCATGTATTGCACAGCGAACGCCTGTTTGTGGCCGGTCTGCTGCATGATGTCGGCATGCTGGTGATGATGAATCGAGAGCCGGAGCTGGTGAAGCAGGCGCTGGCAGAGTCAGCATCAGGAGAAAAAGAGCAGTATCAAGCAGAGATTGAGCTGTTTGGCTTTGACCATGCCGAGGTGGGCGGAGTGCTGATGCGGCAGTGGAATATTCCCGAAGCCCTGTGTGAAACAGTGACCTGTCATCATGACATCGGCAAGGCCGAAGACGCGCGGCTGGATGCCGCGATTATCCATATTGCCAACGTCATTGCCAATCGTTCTGAACTGGAAGATGACTATGAAGGGCCTCTGCCCCAGGTTGACCCGCAGGCCTGGGAAATTACCGGCCTGAATGAAGAGGTAATGGATGTGGTGGCTGATGATGCCATCCCCATGTTTGCCGAATCCTGGGCCATGATTCAGCCGATTGTGCGGCAGGCATAATTAATATCTGGCTCAATAAATAATTACAGGGGGGCACTGAGTTTAGATTGTTTGGAATTTTTGTAGGCGCGAGCAAAGGGATAGGTCATCAGGCCTATCCCTTTTTTTATTTTATTGGCAGGCAGGGGAGAATTAATGCGCGAACAACTCTTGCAGAGTATTGCATAACTTAATTTGAGTGTTTTCATCTATTGATCCTAATTTTTTTATAAAGCGTGTTCTATCAACTGCTCTGATTTGATCTAAAAGGATTAGTCCGTTCTTGTTTTTAAATTTACATTTTATCCTGCATGGGAAATCAAAACCTTTAGCGGTCATTGGGGCGACTAAAACAGTTGATAATGCTGCCATTTCATCAGGGGAAATGACAATACAAGGCCTTGTTTTATTAATTTCTTTGCCTTTAGTTGGATTTAAAGAGATGAGCCAAACCTGAAATCGAGTGATGGATGTCATTACCACTCCAGGTCATCATCTGACGTTAATGTGGCATCTAGCCATTCGCTATCTGTTGCTTCTGAACCATTTGCCA
>JAJRUN010000055.1 GCA_024277755.1 Gammaproteobacteria bacterium
GAAATGTGAAATTTCTGCCCCATGGAAACCGTATCGATACGCCATGTTCTGGTTTTGATGAAAGAGGGCGAGGAGCTGAGCGTTAACTTCAGATTACTTAAATCCCGCTCACTGTCGTTGATGACGGCCAACTCCAAGAGAATAGGGACAGAGTTTTGGAAAAAGGCCAAATTGAATTTTGGCGCGAGTGCTGCGCTGATACAAATAGAATTACTTTTTGCTTCAAGGCCATTAGAAGACTCTGGTGTAGTAACAGATTCCATGTGTTCCCCCTAACACTTTATGGTTTCTCTATTGTCTATCTATATCATACTAGGAATATTCACCCCAGTTTTTTCGCTAAACTCTCAGCCTTAAGGTGCGAATAACGCTTCAGCATTGCCAAATCCTTATTCGACTCAACAGCGACATCTCTTTGCGCACCGTGTCGCCTTTGATTGTTTCCAGTCGCATATTGCGGAACTCTTTTACGGTAAGAGGTGTAATCGCTGCCAGTACACGGTCACCCCGTTTACCTTTGAGCAACTTGCCGCGCACTTTGATATCCGCTTCGGGTTTTTTACTGGGGGCTACTTCAGTAAGATAACGGGCGACGAGTTCGGAGAGGAGGATGTTTTCCGCAATCGAGGTAGAGAGAAACACGCCTCGATCCATTTCTGATTCGACATTGCGAGACCATTGCTCAGCTCTGCCTTTGGTTTTGAATGTTTTGGACTGGACAGGGTAGCCCTTCTTGCGAACCTTTGCCTGCCACTGGCCGTCACCACGTTTGGGAAATGTCGCCATTTTCACCTCCCAGATAATCACAGGAACAAAACGTCCCAGAAAAACCTTAGTGTCCCAAAGTTGTCCCAAACCCGAGAAAACGGCTATGGGATTTTGATTGGCTAGACGATAAGATGATGTTTTTAAAGGAAGTGATGGTGCGCCCGAGAGGATTCGAACCTATGACCTCCGCCTCCGGAGGGCGACCTCCTCTCTAATCGGTTCAGCTACTTATGTGCTAACGCCATGAAAAATAATAAATTAGTTTCCTATTTTGTCAATTTCATACCCAACCATTCCTCTTGGTACTGCCCCGATAGTGCCCCGATTTTCCAGCTGGCATTCGGTATGAGACAAGACCTCCGGGGAAGGCTGAACACAATGTATTAGTTGTCGAGTTAACAGCTATCCGTGCAATATGGCATGATACTCTTCCCCAAAATATACCCACACCAATCGCAATGACTGTTTTCCACTCGCCCTGGCAAGGCTGTAAAACTGCCCCTTGCTTACGGGTGACCAAGCCTTAAGGGCTGCCGCTAAAGCAGAGGCTGTCATGGCACAAGGCACCCTATGGGTTGTCGAACAGATGATTCGTCAAAATCTTATCAACATCAAACAGGCAAGCGAGGCCTACCAGCGCATGAAAGAGTGCACGCGTAGATTGCCCTGGTCGCTGGCAGAGACAACACTAGAAAGCACTTGAAAAAGAGATCAAGTGAAGCAGCCTACCAATCGTCACGACAATTAAGCGAATCATCGATCCCACACCCATCGAAAGAATCAATCTCACTTATGCCCGAGCTATCAAAAAGATCGTCGTGCGTACTCAAGCTAGATTTAATAATAGTGGTATCACTATCATCCATATCCACCCCAAAAAGATTACCTAGAACATCAAAGCCACTCGCGCCGCCCACCATCGGCTGCCCTGTGGCGGGGTTGATCAGCTGTTCGTCATGCGATTCCGTGGGGTTAACCCGAACAATACGAAGTGAGCTGATAGGATCACGAATGACATTTACGGCGGGCTCTACCTCAGCCTCATCACCGAATAATCCTGAAAACCACTTAAACATCCCCATGATTGCCTCCTTCCTCCCCATCCAGTTGGTTTAATATCTTCTCAATCTCAGCAGGCGTGCCCAATGTGGCCACCTTCAACAGGTTGAACTCCAGACTCTCTGGCCACTTCGCTATTCGCTGGGTCAACCAGCTTGTGAAATAGGGAGAGACTGCCTCTCTGGCGCGTCGATACTCAGCAACGGTTTTGATCTGTTTGATATCGATACCAGCCATCGCAAAATAGGGCTTCAGCTCCTTGAGTCCCTGGTCGGTAAATTTCAGTCGACCCTAGAGGTCGGACAAAGAGCACTCTCTTATGGTACAAATAATCTTCTAAAGATTATTTTGTATCTATTACAAATACTTTCCGGAATGTATTGAATGATCCCAAGAGATTGAAGTTCAATGATTAAATGCCACCTTTCCCGCCTCATGGGGGAGCGCAAGCTCAAGATATCCGACGTATGCCGCGATACCGGCATCAACCGGGGAACCCTTACGCGCCTCTATCGTGAAACGGCGCAGCGTGTTGAGCTAGAGACACTGGATCGCCTCTGCGAATATTTCCAGTGTGATGTCGGTGATCTGTTCGAGCGGCTTGGGTCGGCAGCGGACCGATGACCATGCACTCTGAAAATTTTGAGTTTATCCGCCCAGATCGGCCGGAGCTGGCCGATTTGGGCGGCTATGCCGAGGCGATCCTGCATATCGACCCTGGCAGCGCCCAGACCCGCCTTCGCAGCTTGGCGGAAACCATCACCAAGGCAATCCACCGCCAGGAGCGCCTGCCGTTTATTCCCCAGGCCAGCTTTTATGATCTGCTGCGTGCCGAGAGCTTTATCGCCGTGGTGGACCGTTCGCTGATCAACCACCTCGATTATCTTCGCCGCCAGGGCAACGACACCGCCCACGGAGGCAAGGGCGATCTGCGCACCGCGTCCAAAGCGCTGGGGGTGGGCCACCAGCTGGTCAGCTACATGGCGATGAAATACTACGGCCAGAGTCGCGCCCAAATCCCCGACTTTAAGGTGCTTCAGGACAAACGCATTGAACTGAAACAACTGCAACAGAGCGTCAAAGAGTACAAAGAGGCTCTCGACAGCAAGGCGCAAGAGGTGGACAACCTTCTGGACAAGCTCGACCAGGCCAACACACAAACGCAGCAAACTCAGGCGGAATCCAGCGAATCAGAGCGCCACCACGCCCAGCAACAGAGCCAGCAGACCGCGACCTCCCTGGCGTGGGATGAAGCTAAAACCCGCCAGCTACTCATCGATAGCATGTTGGAACAGGCGGGCTGGAACATCAGCGACACCGAGCAGGTGACCTTGGAACACCCCGTAGAGCATCAGCCCACCGCCTCGGGCAGAGGCTATGCCGACTACGTGCTGTGGGACGACAGCGGCAAACCGCTCGCCGTTATCGAGGCCAAAAAATCCAGCGTCAAGGGCTTGCAGATTGGCCGCGAACAGGCGCGCATCTACGCCGATGGTCTGGAAAAAACGCACGGCCAGCGGCCGGTAATCTTCTATACCAACGGCTACGAAACCTATCTCTGGGACGATAGCCAGTACAACAGCTACCGTCAGGTCTACGGCTTCTACAGCCGCGACAGCCTCAACTACCTGATCTACCAACGCGACTACCGTGAAAGCAACCTGGAGCAGAACAATCCAAAACTAGAGATTGCCGATCGTGCCTATCAGATCGAAGCGATTAAGGCGGTGGCCAGCCGCTTCCAGCAACAGCGCCGCAAAACGTTGATTGTGCAAGCCACCGGCACCGGCAAAACCCGTGTCGCCATTGCCATCAGTGAGCTGTTGACGCGCACCGGCTGGGCGAAACGGGTGCTGTTTCTCTGTGATCGCCGCGAGCTGCGCCGTCAGGCCGATACTGCCTTTAAAGACTACCTGCCCAGCGAACCGCGCTGCGTGATTGGTGAGGGCAATAAGATCGACGAAAATGCGCGCATCTTTGTTGCCACCTACCCCGGCATGATGGGGCGTTTTCATCAGCTAGATGTCGGTTTCTTTGATTTGATCATCGCCGATGAATCCCACCGCTCAATCTACAATAAATACCGTGAAATATTCCTCTATTTCGATGCCCTGCAACTGGGGCTGACCGCCACCCCGGTCAAATATATCGCCCGCAACACCTTCGATCTATTTGCCTGTGAAGACCAGGACCCTACCTTTGAATACAGCCTCGACGATGCCATCAAAAACGAGCCGCCCTATCTGGTGCCGTTTCGTGTCAAAGAGCTGACCACCGGGTTTCTGCGTGAAGGGATTCACTACAACGATCTGAGCAAAGCACAGCAACGCCAGCTCGAACAGGACTTGGGTGAAGAGGAGGCCAAGGTCACCACCATCAAAGGCAAAGATATCGGCCGCAAACTCTACAGCACCGACACCGACCGCATCATCCTCAAAAACCTCATCGATAACGGCATCAAGGACGCCACCGGCTCACTGGTGGGCAAAACCATTGTCTTCGCCCAGAGCCAGGGCCATGCGGAACATCTGGAGCAACTGTTCACCCAACTCTACCCCCAATACGGCACCCGTGTCTGCAAGGTAATTCACAACAAAGTGAGCCGCGCCGATGCACTGATCGATGAGTTTAAAGCGCACGGTAATGACTTTCGCATCGCCATCTCGGTCGACATGCTCGATACCGGCATCGATGTGCCCGAAGTGGTCAACCTGGTCTTTGCCAAGCCGGTGCGCTCGTGGGTGAAGTTCTGGCAGATGATTGGCCGAGGCACCCGCCTCTGCCCCAACCTGCTGGGCAACGGGCAAGATAAATCCGAGTTCTATATTTTCGACCACTACGGTAGCTTCGCCTTTTTTGAAGAGGCGTACAAAGAGATTGAAGAGCAGGCCGGCAAATCGCTGCTACAGCAGCTGTTTGAAGTGCGCCTTGGCCTGTTGGATGTGGCACTAAAACAGAACCACAAAGCGGCCTTTGATGTGGCCTGCGAGCTTATTCGCCGCGACCTGCAAGACCTGCCCGACACCAGCATCAGCATCAAACCCTACCTGCGCAGCATCCACCAACTAACCCAAACCGACGCGCTGGCCACCATGAACGCCACCACCCGCAACACCCTGGCGCAGACCATGGCTCCGCTGATGGGCAGCCGCGTACTGCGCGACCGGGATGCCATCGCCTTTGACCACCTGGTGGGCGAGCTGCAACGCTGTTTCGTCCAACAGGCCACCTGTTTTGACGACCTGAAACAGCAGCTATTGATCGAATTGAGCAAACTGGCAGTGAATATTCAGGCGGTGCGCCAGAAAGAGGCGGTGCTCAACCAGGTGCAAAGCGCTGAGTTCTGGCATCAGGCCAGCATCGACACCCTGGAGTGGCTGCGCACCGAGCTGCGCGGCATTATGAAATATCGCCAAAGCGGCACCGGCCCCAGCGATTCAACCCAAACCACCGGCATTAAAGAGGAGGGCGAAACCTACGAGGTAGAGCGCAAAAACATCCTCAGCAGTGAAACCGAGGGGCTGCAATACCGCCGCCGCATCAAAAAAATACTGGACCAGATGTTGAGCGATAACCCGGTGCTGCAAAAAATCCACCGCAACCAGCCCATCTCAGCACAAGAGCTGGAGAGACTCACCTCCACCATCCTCACCCAGCACCCCGGTGTCGATATCACAGTATTAAACCAGTTTTACCAACGCACCGCCCAACAGCTGCACACCACCATCCGCGAACTGATCGGCATGGACACCAGCGCCGTGGAAAACCACTTTACCCAGTTCCTCCACGCCCACCCGCAGCTCAGCCACAAGCAGGTGCAGTTTATGAACCTGCTGAAAACCTACATCAGTCAGCACGGCGGCATCGAAGATGTTGGCAAGCTTTACGATGCGCCATTTAACAGCATCTCCCCCGACGGGATTGATGGTGTCTTCAAACCCAAAGATATCGATGCGTTGGTGGCATTACTCAAACCGTTTTACACGCCTTCCCGCCCAGTGGTGCGCTAATGGCAAAACGCAGTAAAAGAGCATGGAGAGGTCAATGAATACCCCACCGGCTATTCCTCAGCAACTGCTGACTGATATAAGCCAGATACTGGATCAGAGCCGCCACCATATCCAGCGCACAGTCAACGCCGGTATGGTGCAAGCCTACTGGCATGTGGGGCGTTTGATCGTGGAACATGAGCAACAGGGAGCCGAGCGGGCCGAATACGGTAAGCAACAGCTTGAGCAACTCGCCAGCGCCCTCCAAGGCGAATTTGGCAAAGGGTTTGATGTGAGTAACCTACGGAACATGCGCAGGTTTTATCTTGCATTTCCGATTCAGGACGCACTGCGTCCTGAATTGAGCTGGACCCACTACCGCAGCCTGATCCGTATCGAAAGTGGGCAGGCTCGCCAGTGGTATCTTAACGAAGCGGTGGAGCAGAACTGGAGCGCCCGCGCCCTGGATCGTCAGATCAGTGCCCTCTACTACGAGCGCCTGCTCACCAGCACAGCACGCCAGCCCGTCGAGCAGGAGGCCCGGCAACAGACTCAGCCCCTGCAAGTCAGCCCCAAAGATTACCTGCGTGATCCCTACATCCTCGACTTTCTCAACCTGCCCCACCAAAGCTTGCTAGAGAGCCAGGTTGAACAAGCGCTCATCGACAACCTGCAACAGTTCCTCCTAGAGCTGGGCAAAGGGTTCGCTTTCGTTGCTCGGCAACAACGCATCAGTTGCGAAGATCAGGATTTCTACGTTGATCTGGTGTTTTACAACTTCAAGCTTAAATGCTTCCTGCTGGTTGATCTTAAACTGGGCAAGCTCAACCATCAGGATGTTGGCCAAATGGACACCTACGTCCGCATCTACGATGAACAGCGCCGTGGTGATGACGACAATCCCACCATCGGCCTGATTCTCTGTAGCGAAAGAAGCGAAGCCGTTGCCAAGTATTCGGTGCTGACAGAGAGCAAACAGCTGTTCGCTTCAAAATATCTGCCCTACCTGCCCAGTGAGGAAGAACTGAGGGAAGAGCTTAAACGTGAACGCCAACTGATTCAGGTGCAACAACACCTAAACCAAGATAAATAACTTCCTATTACAAAGAGAGAAGTAAAAACAGATGCTAACCGGCTCACTAAAAAACGACATTGATAAACTCTGGGAAAAGTTCTGGACCGGGGGAATCACCAACCCGCTGACGGTGATCGAGCAGATCTCCTACCTCATGTTCGCCCGCCTGCTCGACAGTCAGGAGAGCATCAACGAGCGCAAAGCGGCGCGCAGCGGCAAACGTTTTGAGCGCCACTTCCCCGAAGATAAAGCGGGGCAACTGCTGCGCTGGCAGAATTTTAAAAACATGAGCGGAGCCGAGATGCGCTCTCACCTGCGTGACAAAGTCTTCCCCCATTTTGCCAATGTTCAGATGGGGCAGGGCGATATTGCCGAGTTTATGCGCGATGCGGAGATGGAGATCAAAAACGAAGCGGTATTGATCTCCGCCATCGAGATGGTGGACAAGCTCCCTCTCACCGACAGCGACATCAAGGGCGACATTTACGAATACCTGCTCTCCAAACTCACCACCGCCGGTATCAACGGCCAGTTCCGCACCCCGCGCCATATCATCGATCTGATGGTTGCCATGGTGGATGTACAGCCGGAGCACACCGTTTGTGACCCCGCCTGCGGCACCGCCGGCTTTCTTGCCCGCACCATGGAGTACCTCAACAAAACCCATAGCTCCGAGGCGGGCACCTTTACCGATGACGAAGGCAACCTCCACTACAGCGGCGACCAGCTCGAACCCTACCGCGACCACATCAATACAGCGATGTTCTGGGGTTTTGACTTTGACACCACCATGCTGCGCGTCTCCGCCATGAACATGCTGCTGCACGGGGTGAGCAGCCCTAATATTCACTATCAGGACAGTCTCAACAAATCCTTCAAAGACCAGTGGCCCGCGCAGGAGCAAAACGCCTTTGACATCATGCTCGCCAACCCGCCTTTTAAAGGCAGCCTGGATGCAAGCGCTACCAACCCCGACCTGCTCAAAATGGTTAAAACCAAAAAGACCGAGCTGCTGTTCGTCGCCCAGATTCTGCGCATGTTAAAACTCGGCGGCCGCAGCGCCACCATCGTCCCCGACGGCGTGCTGTTCGGCTCAAGCAAAGCCCACCAGCAACTGCGCAAAACGCTGATTGAAGCGAACCAGCTCGAAGCCATCGTCAGCCTGCCCAGCGGTGTGTTTAAACCCTACGCCGGTGTCTCCACCGCCATCCTCTTTTTTACCAAAGGCGGGTGCACCGAAAACGTCTGGTTTTACGACCTGCACGCCGATGGCCGCAGCCTGGACGACAAACGCACCGCGCTGGTGAGTGAAGATAAATTCGGCCCCCTGCCCAGTATTGAACTGAGTGAAGAAGAACACACTAAAAACAACCTGCCGGATTGTTTGGCCCAATGGCGTGCTTATTCTAAAACACAGGATACCGCTAGTTTCTCAGATAGAACTCAACCAGCCTTCCTCGTTCCCGCCAGCGAAATCGCCGCCAACAAATACGACCTCTCCATCAATCGCTATAAAGAAGTGATCTACGAAGAGGAGAAGTACGACCCGCCCAAAGCGATCCTCAAACGCATGAAGGCGCTGGAAAAAGAGATTATGCGGGAGATGGACGAGTTGGAGAGGATGTTGTGATTTCCCATGTCGAATTAAAAGACATTTGTGACATTTCAATGGGGCAGGCTCCTGTTGGAACATCCTACAACCAATCTGGTAAAGGGTATCCGCTGCTGGCAGGTGCAGGAGATTTTGGCGATACCACACCAAACCCCAAAAAATTCACCAATCAGCCAGCTAGAATTTCACAGCGGGATGACTTGATACTCTGCATTCGTGCAACGATAGGCAATCTTAATTGGAGTGATAAGGAATATTGCCTTGGCCGTGGTGTTGCTGGGTTAAGGCCCGTGCATGACAAACTAGATAGAAAGTACCTATGGCACTTCATTAGTGCAAACAGAGGGGATCTTGAAGCGAAGGGTACGGGGTCTACTTTTAAACAAGTTGGTCGGTCGCATATTGAAGAGTGGAAAATCCCACTCCCCCCACTCCCCGAACAAAAACGCATCGCCGCCATCCTCGACAAAGCCGACGCCATCCGCCGCAAACGCCAACAAGCGATCCAACTCGCCGACCAACTCCTCCGCGCCGTTTTTCTGGAGATGTTTGGTGACCCGGTGACGAATCCGAAGGGGTGGGAGGTTGGCACGATTAGGGATTTAATTACTGAAGCAAAATATGGCTCATCTCAAAAAGCACATGTTACGAAGGGCCAATTTCCAATGCTTCGAATGGGAAACGTTACCTATAAAGGTGACTGGGATTTCTCAGATTTGAAGTATGTTGATTTAAGCGAAAAAGATCAGCCCAAGTATCTTTTGAAAAAAAGAGATATTGTTTTCAATCGTACAAATAGCAAAGAGTTGGTAGGTAAAACCGCCGTGTATGAGTTAAATGAGGAAATGGCGATTGCTGGGTATTTGATTCGAGTGCGAACGAATGAAAATGCTAACCCATATTTCATATCAGCCTACCTTAACTCTGACCATGGAAAGCGTACCCTGCAAGGTATGTGTAAAAGCATTGTGGGTATGGCCAACATCAATGCACAAGAGCTACAAAACATAGCTATTATGATGCCACCAAAGACTTTGCAGGATAAGTTCGAAAAAATCGTAATGGCGGTTCGGTCTCGTACAGAGAAAATGGAAGAGCTTACTAGTGATGCTTCTGACTTATTTTCCTCCCTCAGCCAAAAAGCCTTCGCAGGTAATTTATGAGACCTTGCCTCAACCTTTGCGGCGAAGTAGTTGAACCAAGCGCATACTCGCTGCACATGGAATTTTACACATGAGCCAGATTAAACGACTTCCTCTTGAGCATGACCTCGAAACCAAAGTGGTCTTGAAAAAACTGGTCCTCGCCCACCAGGCCTTGGCCGAACTCAAAGGGGTGGCTGCTTCCATGCCAAACCAGAGCATCTTGATCAGCACCTTATCCTTGCAGGAAGCCAAGGAGAGCTCGGAAATTGAAAACATCATCACCACCCATGATGACATTTACCGTAGTGACAGTGCCAGCAGCCACTTCATTACCCTGGCGGCGAAAGAGGTTCACAACTATGCCACTGCCTTGCGGGATGGTTTTGAACAGGTGAGAAGCAGTGGCCTGCTCACCCTTAACGATATTCTGAATATTCAGGCCGGGATTGAAGAGAACCGTGCCGGTTTCCGCAAACTGCCCGGCACGGCGCTAAAAAACGAGCAAACAGGTGAAACGGTTTATACCCCGCCACAGCACCCGGACGAGATCAACGCCCTCATGGCGAACCTGGAACACTTCATCAACGAGCCGGAATTATGTGATTGGGACCCCTTGGTTAAAATGGCCGTGATCCATCATCAGTTTGAGAGCATCCACCCGTTTTATGATGGCAATGGCCGTGCCGGACGTGTCATCAATATTCTCTATCTGGTGCAGCAGGGGTTGCTCGATACGCCAGTGCTCTATCTGTCGCGCTATATCAACCAGCATAAGAGCGATTATTATCGCCTGCTGCAAGCCACGCGTGATACGGGTGAGTGGCACGACTGGCTGCTTTTCATGCTCGAAGGGGTGGAGCAAACGGCCCGGCAAACCACTGCCTTGGTGCAGGACATTAAGGTAATAATGCAGGACTACAAACACCAGCTACGCCTTGAGCTACCTAAAATTTATAGCCAGGATCTGATCAACAATCTGTTTCGTCACCCCTATACCAAGATTGAGTTTGTCTCTGCCGAGCTTCAGGTCACCCGCCAGACCGCCGCCCGCTACCTCGACGAAGTGGTGGCCCTGGGGCTGCTCAGTAAACACAAGCGGGGTAAGGAGAATTTCTACCTCAACGACAGGCTGTTTACGCGGTTGGCCAATGTCAATATAGGGTAAGGGGATGTGTGATGAGCAGGGTGATGCGTAAGCAAAACCGCAGATTCATTAACTTGATGCCGGTAACGTGTTA
>JAJRUN010000056.1 GCA_024277755.1 Gammaproteobacteria bacterium
ACTGGAGATAACACATTTCAACGTTGTCGAACGCGACGGCACCATTGTTGCCTGCGCGGCATTGTACCCCTACCCCAGTGAGCACGTAGCTGAACTGGCCTGCCTGGCTATACATCCGGATTACCGCAATGCCAACCGCGGGAGCGAGCTACTGAGACTTACCGAAAAGAGCTGCAAACAACAAAAGATCGATAGAATTTTTGTACTGACCACACACACTGCACACTGGTTTCAGGAACGGGGTTACGAGAAGGCTGAGCTTGATGCTCTGCCGGTGGAACGGCAATCGCTTTACAACTACCAGCGTAAATCCAAGGTATTTATCAAACAGCTTTAAGGTGATTTTAGATACTTCTATTGATAGAACTGTCCATTAGTTATAACCCGCACGGATCAACCCCCCCATACCCCCCTCAACCAAGGCGTGCCCCAGATACTGACTGATCTCGGCCGCTGTTTCCATTTTCAGCACATCTTCCAGCAACTGCTGGGCACGACTCCTGCTCACCCGGCGGATCACCCATTTGACTCGCAGCAGACTGGAGGCGCTCATACTCAGACTGTCAACGCCCATTGCCAACAACAATAAGGCGGCGCGTGGATTACCCGCCATTTCACCACAAACGCTGACGGTGCAACCGTGCAACGCCGCTCCTTCAACAACCTGTTTTATCGCCATGATCACCGCCGGACTCAAGCTATCGTAAAGCTCGGCAACGCTGCCGTTATTTCGATCCACCGCCAATAGATATTGCGTCAGGTCATTAGTACCTACCGATACAAAATCGACCCGTTTAGCCACCGCCCCAATCTGATAGATCAATGACGGCACCTCAATCATGACACCAAATTGCGGCTTAACTAACTGCTCGCCATCTTCCAGCAGCTCTTTATAACCCTGCTCGATAAGTGCGAGCGCCTCATCCAACTCGCTGATATTGGTAATCATGGGCAACAAAATGCTCAGCGTGTCATGACCAATACTGGCTCGCATCATCGCGCGTATCTGCGCCAAAAACAGCTCCGGATGATCCAGCGTGACGCGAATGCCGCGCCAGCCAAGAAAGGGGTTGTCTTCCTGAATCGGGAAGTAAGGCAAACTCTTATCACCACCGATATCGAGTGTGCGCAACACCACCGGTTTATTCGCAAATGCCTCAATCACCTGACGATAAATACCGACCTGCTCATCCTCAGTAGGAAAACGATCACGCACCATAAACGGAAACTCGGTGCGATACAGGCCAATACCTTCGGCACCACTTAACAGTGACGGCGAAATATCTGACAACAGTCCCGAATTGGCATACAGGGGGATACGAAAACCATCAGGCGTCTGAGCGGGCACATCACGCAACTCGGCCAACTCCGTCGTCATCTGAGTCTCCTCCCTGGCAAGATGCACATATTCATTGCGAATACTTGCAGAGGGCGAAACATAGACGCGACCGTTATAACCATCGGTAATCAGCGACTGACCTTCCATTCGCGCCACCGGCAGGTCTTTCAAGCCAACAACGGCCGGAATTCCAAGGGCACGCGCCAGAATAGCCACATGCGATGACGATGAGCCTTTGGCCGAAATAACCCCGACCAAACGGTCTATCGGGGCCTCAGCCAGCATGGTGGCCGTAATCTCATCACCCACCAAAATCGTCTTTTCAGGATAGGGTGGTGGTTTGTGCCGCCCTTTTTGAATAAATCGCAGAATACGCCGGCCAAGATCCTTAATATCCTCCGCCCGCTCGCGCATATAAGGATCTTCCATCGCTTTGAACATCTGCACATGTTCATTGATGGTGGCACGCAAGGCACCTGAGGCCCAGCTCCCCTCACCAATTCGCGTTTTGACCTGATCCGTCAGACTGGCACTGCTTAACATTTGCAGATAGGCATCGAACAAGACCTGGTCATCTTCGCTCAAAGCAACGCTCAGACGTGCCTGTAAACCACGAATATCCGCTTTGGCCAGATTCACGGCATCTTCAAACACTTCCAGCTCAGCATCAATATCTTCAACCTGCCGATCAGGCACCGCATCTAAATCAGCGGGTGGATAAACAACCAGGCCAGTACCAATACCGACCCCTGGAGACCCCGGCAGGCCCTTCAAAGAAACGCCGCCATTAATCCCGGTGACCAATCTGTCGATACCGCCACTGACTTCAGCATGGGCAATTGCGCCAGCCAGCTGTGCCGCCACCGTTAACAAAAAAGCTGTTTCATCTTCTTCAAAACGTCGCCGGGCGCGTTGCTGCAACACCAACACCCCCAGCACCTTGCGGTGGTGGATAATAGGCACACCAAGAAAGGCGTTAAATTCCTGTTCGCCCGTGTCTAAGAGAAAATGAAATCGAGGATGGTCCGGGGCATAATCCAGATTGACCGGCTCGGCACGTTCGGCGACCAGACTAACCAGCCCCTCGCCAAAAGCCAGCCCCGCCCGCCCCACCGCACGCGGATTGAGACCATCGGAGGCCATCAAGACATAACGCTGCTGCTGTTGGTTGACCAGATAAGCAGAACAGACATCGACCTGCACCGCCTCTTTAACACGCCCGACGATAATTGCCAGTGCCTGTTCAATATCTCTGGCCTGGCTAACTTCCTGAATAATGCGTTGTAGTATCGCCAGCATAATCAAATTAGGGTCTGGGGTAATCCTGCGTCAGCGACAATTCTGACTCATCAACACCAAGCAGATGAGCCAACTCTTGCAAAGCCCGGCTATAAACACCCCGTTTGAAATGAACCACATCTTTAACAGGACGCCAGTAATCAATCCAGCGCCAGTGATCAAACTCGGGCATTGGCGTGGTGTCAAAACGCACTTCGGATTCTTCCGCCAGCAGGCGTAACATAAACCAAACTTGTTTCTGGCCAATACAGACCGGCTTGCTATTGTGACGGATCAGGCGTTTCGGCAGACGGTAACGCAGCCAACCACGGGTGACCCCCATGATTTCGACATGTTCAGCCGACAGACCAACCTCTTCGGCCAACTCGCGGTACATCGCCTCTTCCGGCGTTTCGTCAGTGCGAATTCCACCCTGCGGAAATTGCCACGCATCCTGCCCTATCCGCCGAGCCCAAAACAACTTACCTTCGCCGTTGCTTAGAATAATCCCGACATTTGGTCGATATCCATCTGAGTCAATCACTTAAAACCTGTTTAAAATTATCGATATATGTGAACCATTGTTCCACAAACTAGCCATCCTGATCAATTGGACAATTAGCTTATATTTTTGTTCGTCATTTACCTTTGGCCATTAAACGCCTATTCTTAGCCGTTTTACGAAAAGCAGTGGAGAACCTAGTGGATCTGGCGATTTTCGACCTCGACAACACCCTGTTGAATGGTGACAGCGACTACCTATGGGGCCGCTTTTTAGCAGCTGAGGGGGTTGTGGATGGTGAATTTTATGAACGTGAAAACCAGCGTTTTTATGACGAATATAAGGCGGGCACCCTGAACATTCTTGAATTCCTGCACTTTTCTCTGCAACCCCTTGCCGACAATGACACGGAGAAGATGCTGACATTACGGCAAAAGTTCATGGAATCAAACATCGCCCCCATCATTCTGCCAAAGGCCCGTAAACTGCTGAAAAAACACCGCGACCAAGGACACACTCTGCTCATCATCACCGCCACTAATACCTTTGTCACCCAGCCCATCGCCGAAGCGCTGGGAATCGAAAACCTGATAGGCACCGACCCCGAGTTTAAGAATGACCGTTACACAGGCAAGGCCAGCGGCACGCCCTCGTTTCGTGAAGGCAAGGTTACACGCCTCAATGACTGGCTGGAGAAAAATGGCTACAATCTGGCCTCCAGCTGGTTTTATTCTGATTCACACAACGACCTGCCACTACTGGAAATGGTCACACATCCAGTCGCCGTCGATGCCGATGACACGCTGTTGCAGCATGCTGCTGCCAAGGGCTGGAAAAGCATCAGCCTCAGAGACTGGAAATAAAACAAAAGGGGTGACTAAGCCACCCCTAATCATCACAGTTAATCCCTATAGAAAACTGTCTTTATTGGTCGCACGAAGCTGGGCATCCTGTTTGGTAATAATCCCCTTACGCACAAGTTCAACCAAACATTGATCCAGGGTCTGCATGCCCTGGCCTTGTCCGGTCTGAATAGCCGAATACATCTGCGGCACTTTATTTTCACGAATCAGGTTACGAATCGCCGGGGTGCCGATCATGATTTCATGCGCCGCAACACGACCACCGCCAACGCGTTTTAACAGAGTTTGTGAAATTACCGCACGCAATGACTCCGACAACATGGAACGCATCATATCTTTTTCCGCAGCCGGAAAGACATCGATAATACGATCAATAGTCTTGGCCGCTGAACTGGTATGCAGGGTACCAAACACCAAATGGCCGGTTTCAGCAGCCGTCAGAGCCAGACGAATGGTTTCCGGGTCACGCATTTCCCCCACCAGAATGATATCCGGGTCTTCGCGCAAGGCCGAACGCAATGACTCAGCAAAACCCAGGGTGTCTCGATGCACCTCACGCTGATTCACCAGACATTTTTTGCTCTGATGCACAAACTCAATCGGATCTTCAATGGTGAGGATATGACCAAATTCAGTATTGTTTTTGTAATCCACCATCGCCGCCAGGGTGGTTGATTTACCCGAACCTGTCGGCCCTGTCACCAACACCAAACCACGCGGATTATTGGAAATATCTTTAAACACCGCCGGGCACTTCAAATCCTCCAGCGATAGAATATTCGACGGGATGGTACGAAACACACCACCCACACCACGATTGTGATTAAAGGCATTGACACGAAAGCGTGCCAGACCGGGAATCTCGAACGAAAAATCCGTCTCGAAGAACTCTTCAAAATCCTTACGCTGACGGTCATTCATAATATCGTAGAGCATGTTGTGTACCGCCTTGTTATCCATTGGCGGTACATTGATACGGCGTATATCGCCGTCAACACGAATCATCGGCGGCAAGCCCGCCGACAAGTGCAAATCCGACGCTGCATTTTTAACACTAAAAGCCAGCAGTTCGGCTATATCCATGGTATTCCCCTTTTGTAATCTCTTAAATGTGTTTCGCGGAGACGATTTCCTATCCTTAGCGGCATAATTTTCAACTTCTTGACGCATCAAAAAATTGCCGCAGCCAAACTGATACAATAACGCCCCATGACGGCACGGGCAATTGACATGAGCAACATCAAACAACGCCTTAATCAGGTACTCGATCAAATTCATCGCGCCGAGAAAAAATACCAGCGCCCGCACGGTTCGGTAACGCTTTTGGCGGTGAGCAAAACCTGGCCACTGGAGAATATCATCGAAGCCGCTGCCGCCGGACAATACTGTTTTGGTGAGAACTATGTACAAGAATCCATCGCCAAAATTGACACCGACACAAAACAGCTCGAGTGGCACTTCATCGGTCACCTGCAATCAAATAAATCCCGTGAAATTGCCAGCCGCTTTGACTGGGTTCACAGTGTCGATCGACTCAAACTGGCAAAACGCCTCAGCGCACAGCGACCAACCGACCTGGCAGTCTTAAACATCTGCCTTCAGGTCAACATCAGTAACGAGCCAAGCAAATCCGGTTTTCTCGCTAGCGAAATCCTCGCCGTTGCCGAGCAGATCAGCCTGTTGCCAAACCTCAAACTGCGCGGGCTGATGGCCATCCCCGCCCCCAGCGATAACTTCGAACAGCAACGCGCCGCCTTTCGCCAGGTTGCAACACTGCAACAACAATTGATGGAACAGGGTTTGGCACTAGACACCCTGTCGATGGGTATGTCAGGCGACATGGAAGCAGCCATCGCCGAAGGCGCAACTATCGTCCGTGTCGGCACCGCCATTTTCGGCCCACGCAACAAACCAGTGCCGATTGGGCGAAACAACTGATTGCGGTACACTCGCTGTTAATCATCCAGTAACAGCGTTGAAAGCAAACAGAATGAAAAAACTCAATATCAGTTTTATCGGTGCCGGCAACATGGCCAGCAGCCTCATTGGCGGACTACTGGCCGACGGCAAAACACCGGCCAATATCCACATCGCCGACACCAACCCCGAACAGCTCGACAGACTGCAACAACATTTTGCGGTAACCATCTGCCAATCAAACAACGCTGCAACTGAGGCTGCCGACATTCTGGTCCTGGCGGTTAAACCCCAGGGTCTGAAACAGGTCGCCGAAGAGATTCGTGACAGCGTTCAATCAAAAAAACCATTGGTCATTTCCATTGCCGCCGGAATACAGGAAAAAGACATTAACCGCTGGTTTGGCAACGATGTTGCGATTGTCCGTACCATGCCCAACACCCCCTCATTAATTCAAACAGGTGCCACGGGGCTCTATGCCAACGACAAGGTCACAGATGAGCAACGCAACATCGCTGAGACAATCATGCGCGCTGTTGGCCTTGCAGTATGGGTTGAAAACGAACAGCTAATGGATGTGGTTACCGCCATTTCCGGCAGCGGCCCAGCTTACTACTTCCTGTTTATGGAGGCTATGCAAATCGCTGGAGAGGAGCTTGGCCTGGACGCTGAAACTGCACGCCTATTAACGTTGCAAACCGCCTTTGGTGCCACCAAGATGGCCCTGGAAAGCAGCGACAGCTGCGCCACCCTGCGCCAGCGAGTCACCTCGCCCGGCGGCACCACCGAACAAGCACTGCTCACATTTGAAGAAGGCCAGCTGCGCCAGCTAATCCAGCAGGCCGTCACGGCGGCAGCCAAACGCTCACAGGAACTGGCACAACTACTTGGAGACAAACAGACATGACCGGCTATTTTTCATCCGCCGCCGCCTTTTTGATCGAGGCCGTGTTTGGCCTATACATGTTGATAGTGCTGTTGCGCCTGATGCTACAAATGGCGCGCGCAGACTTCTATAACCCGCTCAGCCAATTTATCGTCAAGGTCACTAACCCACCGCTTAAACCCTTGCGCCGCCTCATTCCCGGCATTGCCGGCACCGACATGGCATCTGTCGTACTCTTGTTTTTATTGCAGATGGCCAAGCTAGCACTTATCACCCTGTCGGCCGGCATGATGTTATCAATCGCCGGGCTGGCAGTTTTATCCGCCGCTGAGCTTGTCGCCCTGGTACTGAATGTCTATATGATCAGCATCCTGATCCAGATCGTGCTTAGCTGGATCAGTCCCAGCGGCCACAACCCACTCACCGGCATCCTCTACTCTATCAATGAACCTATAATGAGACCCGCTCGAAAAATACTGCCGCCCATATCAGGCATCGACCTGTCTCCCATCCTAGTGTTTCTTGGCATCGGCCTTTTAAAGATATTGATTGTCAGCCCACTGCTTGATCTGGGGCGCAGCCTGGCGTAATGGCGTAACCTGTTCTCAAATACTCAACCATAGCGGTGCACAATTAACATCCCAGACAGACACTTTAAAACACAACTCAAGCCACAGAAAAAATAAAACCACTAAAGGCTTGTAAAAGTGCGACCGATAACTAATTGGCATCGAGCATAAACTCGCTGGCAGGGCTGCAGAATCAACAATTTAGTTCAACCATACAGGCACGGATATCATAGGGATTATGATGGAGGAAGATCTTTTCAAACAGCAGATGCGGGCTTTCGACCGCTGGAAAGCTGAACTCATCCAGGTTATTCAGGACTACCATCATTGGCTTGAAACCCAGGGTAAAGGCACTGCTGATATCAACATTCGTCTTTTTGACGTCATTGAATCACTCAAGTCTGATCACTTAACCATTGCCTTCGTCGCCGAGTTTTCGCGCGGCAAGACTGAATTGATCAACGCCATATTTTTTGCTGACTATAAACGTCGACTGCTGCCATCAGAGGCCGGCCGCACCACCATGTGCCCAACCGAACTCTTTTATGATCACGGAGAAGATCAAGCCTATATCCGCCTACTGCCCATTGAAACCCGGCTACAGGAAAAAAGCATTTCCGAATTAAAAAAATCGCCGGAACAATGGAAGACCATCAACCTGGACGTCAACTCATCTGACCAGATGGTAGACGCCATGAAGGAAGTGATCACCACCAAGAACGTTCCACTGCAACAGGCTATCGACCTTGGTCTGTATAACGATGATTCACCACGGCGCCGCAAAACCGATGAACCACCACCAGAAGAGATTGAAATACCGCAGTGGCGTCATGCCCTGATCAGCTTTCCACATCCTCTGCTGCAACAAGGCCTGGCCATACTCGACACCCCTGGTCTGAACGCACTGGGAACCGAGCCTGAGCTTACCTACAACATGCTACCCAATGCCCACGCGGTGCTGTTCGTGCTGGCGGCTGACACAGGCACCACTCGCAGTGATCTCGATGTGTGGGAGTACTACATCAAGGAACACCGCGCCAGCGGCGACAAAGGTCTGGTTGCGGCACTCAACAAAATTGACACCCTTTGGGATGAAATGAAGAGTGACGATGAGGTCTGCGCAACCATAAACACACAGCAACACGATGTCGCCAAATCATTAGGCGTTGACTCGAGCAATGTCTTTCCTGTTTCTGCACAAAAAGCCCTGCTGGCCAAAACAAAAGACGATAAGGAGCTGCTGGACAAAAGCCGTCTGATGGAGTTGGAACACTATCTGGCCAACGAAATCATACCCGCCAAACAAAGTATTATTCGCGACAATATTATTAACGAAATCGGCAGCCTGATTAAGAACGAACGCAACTCTATTGCGACCCAATACAAACAGGTCCAATCACAACTCAACGATCTAAAGTCAGCCAGCGGTAAAAACACCACCCTGATTCAACACTTAATGCGCAAGGCACGTGAAAAACAAGCGGCCTATAACAACAACATGGAATACTTTCAGTCCAGTCGTCGCTCGTTGAACCAACAAGCCAAACTATTATTGAATGAGCTAAGCTTGAAAAAATTTGACAATGTTGCCGCCACTGCACGCAAACAGATGACCGATAGCTGGACCACCGGCGGCCTGAAAAACGGTATGAAAACCCTGTTTGACGGCATTCGTGAAACCATGCACATTTCAACTCGGCATGCCAATGAAACACACCAGCAAATCATCAGTATCTATCAAAAATTTGAAAAGGAAACGGAACTCGAATCACTTGACCCCAAACCCTTCTCAACAGATAAATATGACGCCGAAATAAACAAGCTTTATGAACAAGCCGAGGATTTCCGCTCCAGCCCGGTCACCACTATGACCGAACAAAACTTCGTGGTGAAAAAGTTTTTCATCTCACTGGTCAGCCACGCCCGTGATATTTTCTTCCAGGCCAATCAAGAGGCAGAAACCTGGTTCAAGGACATTATGATTCCGCTGGCAAAACATGTCACCGAGCACAAACAGCTGTTGGAGCAACACATGGAAACGCTCTATAAGATCAATGAGTCAAAAGACAACATTGCTTCAAAAACTGCTGAACTGGAAAGTCAGTGCCGCAAACTGGCTGAGCAACACACTAGCTTGGATAACATGCACAAAAAGCTGCAAAACCCCATCGAGATTCAAGTTGACACTGATTCACTTAAGGTGGCCAACGCCTAATTGCAACAGCAAGACGGTTAATTCAGAAACTACAGCCCCGCCAAAAGCGGGGCTTTTTTAGGCCAACTATAGAGCGCCATCATAATCAACAATCAGCGGCGCATGATCAGAAAAACGCTCATCTTTATACACAGACGTGCCCTTTACCCTATCTTTTAAACCCGGCGTAATCACCTGATAATCAATCCGCCAACCAACATTATTAGCCCAGGACTGCCCCCTGTTTGACCACCAAGTGTACTGACCAGCCTCCTGATTCACTTCACGAAAGGCATCAACATAGCCCATAGGCCCGAACAACTGATCCAGCCAGGCCCGCTCTTCCGGTAAACAGCCTGAATTCTTCTGATTGCTCTTCCAGTTTTTAATATCAATTTCTTTGTGAACAATATTCCAGTCACCACAAATGATAAATTCACGTTTTTGGCGACGCATCTTTTTCAATCGTTCAGTATAGCGTTCCATAAAACTGTATTTTATTTGCTGACGTTCTTCTTTCGCTGAACCCGATGGCAGATAAAGTGAGGCCACTGACAGCTTGCCAAAATCAGCCTGGATATAGCGCCCCTCGGCATCCATATCTTCAAAGCCCTTGCCTAAACCGCGGGTCACCAGATCAGGTTTCTTTTTGCAGTAAAGCGCCACCCCTGAATAGCCCTTTTTCTCGGCATCAAAGAAATAGGCGTGATAGCCCTCGGGGTAATGCAGCTCTGGCGAGAGCTGATTTTCCTGGGCTTTGGTCTCCTGAATGCAAAGCACATCCACATTCTGCTTTAACATCCATTGAAAAAAACCCTTGCGCTCAGCGGCACGAATACCATTTAAATTGGCTGAAATAATTTTCATCATTTTACTCTTTCATTTTTTTAATCATTGGCCCATAGACTTCATCCGACGTAAAATACTAGCCTTTATTTTCTTGCACGGAATAATTTTATGCACGCTTATCAACGCGAATTTCTGGATTTTGTTATCGCCACAGACGTATTACGGTTTGGCGAGTTTACCCTTAAGTCTGGCCGTGTCAGCCCCTATTTTTTCAACAGCGGCCTTTTTAACACCGGTTCGTCCATCGCCAGGCTAGGGCGCTATTATGCTGCGGCCATTGAAAACTCCAAGATTAAATACGATATGATCTTTGGCCCGGCCTATAAGGGTATCCCTCTGGCGGTCAGTGCTGCCTCAGCCTTGGCGGATCACCACAACCGAGACCTGCCCTATGCCTTTAACCGCAAAGAGGCCAAGGACCATGGCGAAGGCGGCATCATTGTCGGTGCTGCGCTGGCAGGCAAAATACTGATCATCGATGATGTCATCTCGGCCGGCACGTCAGTGCGCGAGTCCATCAACATGATCGACGCCGCAGGTGCCACCACCGCCGGTGTAATCATCGCCCTGGATCGCCAGGAGAAAGGGCAGGACGAGCGTTCTGCCATCCAGGAAGTAGAACAACAGTACGGCTTTCCAGTTGCCAGCATCGTTAAGCTCGACGACCTGATCAGCTATCTCAGTGAAAAGCCTGAAATGGCCGCAGCCCTCAACGGCGTCAGCGCCTACCGCGTCCAATATGGTGTTGGCGACTAAGCCCAAATAAGGCTTATCCCCATCAACAAGGTAACCACCTCAAAGACACGTTTAATGAGGTGGTTGCCCTTCACAATGGCGTAATGCGCCCCCAAATACCCCCCCAGCAGAGAGCCCAGCAATAATGCCGGCAGCCAATCCCATCGAATCTCACCCAGCATCCCCAAGGTCATAGCGCCGATACCATTCCAGAACATCCCCACCAGAATCAGCGTATAGGCTACCGCCCGTTTGTAATCCAACCCAAACCAATGCACCAGCCACAGCGTGACAAACAGCCCTGTACCCGAGGTCAGTGAACCGTTTAGCACACCAATCAACATCAACACTGCACCGCCAAGCAAATAGCCTGACAGACAGCGATGGCGCAGCTGTTGTTCTGAGCCAAGATCAGGCTTGAGGAATGAATACAGCCCCAGCGCAATGGTCAACACCCCCAGGGCCACTTCAGCAACACGGTCGGGCACCTGTAATATCACATTCGCCCCCAGCACTACACCGGGCAGCCCAGCCGCCAAAATAAACAACGAAAAACGGCAATCTATATTCCGCTCACGCCAATGTCGTGCGGTGGCCCCCACACCCAGGGCAACACTGGCCACCTTGTGGGTTGCCAGAGCAACGGAAAACGGCAGCCCTAAAAATATTAAAGCCGGTAACTGAAGCAGCCCGGCACCACCGCCTGCCAAGGCAGAAAAGGCATTGGCCACCAATGCAACAAAAAACAACAGCAATTGCTGATCCCAATTCAATCGTGATCCTTTCCGGGCTACAATGAACGATAAGACATTATATTAATGATGAATGTTATTGAAGACTTGCCGATATGGGTAGTAAGAAATCATATACTGGATATTGCTTATGACTTGCCAACACCTAAAACCAATCCTTCCGACGACTCTTGCCTATACATTAATTGTGTTAACAACAAGCCCAACCATCTATGCGGCTGACCTGTTTCGCTGGCAGGATGACAAAGGCAATACCCATTATACCGATCAGGTGCCCCCCGAATATATGAAACAAGGCTATCGGGTAATCAGCGAGCAAGGGCTTACTATCCGCACCATAAAATCAATCAGTGAAATAGAAAAGACTCAGGCTGCAAACCCGGCACCTGAACCCCCCAAAAAGCTGAGCTCTGAAGATCAACGGCTGCTAATAACCTATAGCAGCGAGGATGAAATCATCTCCACCCGTGCCAGAAAACTCGCCGACACAAAAGTAATGATGGGGTCAACTGAGGAAAACATCGGCCTGCTTGATGCGCAATTCCGGCAGCTGGCAAAAAGAGCCGGCGATTATGAAAAACAGGCTAAGCCAATCCCCAGTTCATTACTGACTCAAATTTCCAGCGTCAAAAGAAAAATCGCAAATCATAACGCCAGACTAAAAAAAGACACAGACAACATGGCAAAAATTGAGCAGGAGTTTGGCGAAAAGCTATTGCGTTACCGCCAACTCAGAAATGACATGAATGATTTGGAACGGAAACCCTAAGCTCGAATCAAGGTACCGATTCCCTGATCCGTAAACAGCTCCAACAATACTGAGTGCTTCATCCGGCCATCAATAATATGCACCGCCCGCACCCCTCCCTGAGCAGCATCCAGAGCGCACTGGATTTTAGGTAACATACCACCATAAATAGTACCGTCAGCAATCAGCTCACTGACCTGCTCTGCCCCCAGGCCTGTCAGCACATTATCATTCTTATCCAGAATACCACCGGTATTGGTCAGCAAAATCAGCTTCTCGGCCTGCAACACCTCAGCCAATTTACCGGCCACAAGGTCGGCATTGATATTGTAAGACTGACCATCTTCACCCACACCAATAGGGGCGATTACTGGAATAAAATCACTATTTCCAAGCATCTCAAGCACGCCACTATCGATAGATGCCACCTCACCAACATGGCCTATATCGATAATTTCAGGGGCATTCATTTCCGGGGCATTCTGCTCAAACCTGAGTTTTCTCGCCCGAATCAAATCACCATCCTTGCCCGTCAAACCAACTGCACGACCACCATGCTGGTTGATGAGGTTTACAATCTCTTTATTGACCAAGCCTCCCAATACCATCTCGACCACATCCATCGTCTCACTGTCGGTCACCCGCATTCCCTGAAAAAACTTGCTTTCCTTGCCTATTCGTTCCAACAGTTTGCCAATTTGTGGACCGCCACCATGAACAATAACCGGGTTAATACCAACCAGTTTCATCAGCACCACATCACGGGCAAAACTATTTTTCAATTCATCATCAACCATGGCATTGCCGCCATATTTGATCACCAGGGTTTTACCGGCAAAGCGCTGTATGTATGGCAAGGCCTCAGTCAACACCTGAGCGACATTCATCGCCGCATCTTTATCTAATGTCATTACTGTATCCGTCTAAAAATTTTTAAAGTGCTAAAAAGGTGCTTGCAACTCAGGTGCCAGCTTTTTCAACTGCAACCGGAACAGGGTCTTGATATGCTCCAGCTCCTGGCTACGATCTGCTTCAAATCGAAACATCAAACACGGGGTTGTGTTCGATGCCCTCACCAGACCCCAGCCATGTTTAAATTCTGCGCGTATGCCATCAATACAAATCAATTGCGCGTCAGGCAATTCAATCTCCTTTTCCAGACGCTGCATCAACCTAAAGTGTTCACCTTCGGCCATGGGCAACATAAGTTCAGGCGTATTAAAGGCATTTGGCAATTCGGCAAATATCTCAGCACTGGAACGCAGGTCTTTTGATAACAACTCCAACAACCGCAATGCCGTATACAAGCCATCATCAAAGCCGTACCAACGATCTTTGAAAAACACATGGCCACTCATCTCGCCAGCCAAAACCGCACCCGTCTCTTTTAACTTGGCTTTCATCAGTGAATGTCCAGACTTACTCATTATCGCCTGCCCACCAGCCTGTTCAATCACTCGATGCAAATGACGACTGCATTTAACGTCGTAAATAATCTTCGCCCCAGGTTGCTGCTTCAGTACATCAATTGCATACAGCATCAACTGCCGGTCAGGCCATATAATTCCACCCTCGGAATCGATCACACCAAGACGGTCGCCATCACCATCAAAGGCCAACCCGACATCGGCGTCATTTTTTTTCACGGCGGCAATTAATGCCTGCAAGTTTACCAGCTGGCTCGGGTCTGGATGATGATGAGGGAAGTTTCCATCCACATCACAATAGAGTTCAACCACATCACAACCAATACTGCGCAACAAGGCTGGCACTACACTGCCAGCAACGCCATTGCCACAGTCGACCACCACTTTGAGCTTGCGTTCAATCTTAACATCCGCCTGAACACGGGCGGAATAGTCGGCAACCAAGCTCTGTTCTGTATAACTGCCTTCACCAACAGAAAAGTCTGCGGAAAGAATACGTTCATAAATTTGCTGGATCTCGGCTTCACTAAGCGCTTCCCCCTGCAACATCATTTTGAAACCGTTATAGTCTGGCGGATTGTGACTACCCGTGATCATCACTGCCGAACGGGCATTAAGATAATGCGTGGCGAAATAAACCAGCGGCGTCGGCACCAACCCCAGGTCAATAACATCACGACCACTTTCACTCAACCCTTTGATCAGGGCATCAGCCATCTGCTCACTGGAAAGCCGGCCATCGCGCCCGACAACAACCGCCTGTTCCCCTCGCTGCCAGGCTTCGGTACCAAATGCCCGGCCAATCTGATAAGCAATATCAGGCGTCAGCGTCCGTCCAACCACACCGCGAATATCGTAGGCACGAAAAATAGATCGCGGCACATCACCCTCTTCAGTTTTCGTTTCAACTGCGGCCGATTCAAAAACCACGTCATTTTTGTTTTCAGTTTGAACCTCATCAGCGCGACCATTTTCTTCTATTTCAATACCAGTTTCATCCTGATAAAGGATATTCACATATGAGTTTTCAAACTCCTTGCGCCCGGCCTCGGACTCTTCAGCCGCACTACGTTTAACTTTTGCGTCAGGCACAGCCTCCTCTGTCTGTGGCAAGGCTGACCAGTTCAACGTTTGCAGGTTATTCAGCGTCGGTTGCAACTCACCCAAACCAACCTTGTAGTCCTTGCCCATCCATTGTCCAGCCAGTCGGTCACGAACATAGCCATACAAAACATTAGCGCTTGCAATCACCTTTTTTTCTACCCGCCGGGAAAACATCCACAACATCAATACCAACACAAGCGAGACAAGCACAAAGCCCAGCCAAAAAACCACACGCCAATCCTGGCCCATCACCCGCCAGGTCTTCGGCTGCTCCCAATAAGACAAACGCCACTGTGCATCAGAAAAATCGCTGCTGTATTCTTGAGCAGCCGCCTTGATGCCCTCATCACCTCGACTCATAAACTGCTCGGTTGCCCCATTACTCAGCACCTGACTTAATTCAAACCTGGCATCACTAATTTTAAGTTGATTAATGGCGGCATCCAGAATCGCTGAATCAAACCGAACCAGCACATAGCCAATAAGAGCCTGCCCCTCTTTAAATGGACGAACGATATCAAGGTGACGACTACCATCCTGAATTTTATGATATTCAAGTCTGGCCTGATGGCCCTTCTCTGCCTCATAAATTAGATCCAGTTCAGAAAAACTCAGCAGAGGGTATTCACCCGCAAGCTGCTTTTCTTCACTCTTGGCAAACATCATTACCTGACTGGCATCAATCATCGCGGCCAGATCTTTCTCGCGCACCTTACGACTGTCAGGAAAACTCAGCAGCTCTAGCAAGTTTGGATCTGCAGCCAGCAGGTTAACCCGTTCGACATAACGCTTAAGCAAAGCATCCACTTCAACGTTAAGCCTGGTTTTCTCAGACTCAGCGTGCTGAGCAAGCTTTTCCTGTTGCAGTGATGTCAACAAAAAATAGCCAACCAGCGCCAGCACAAACAACGCAGCAACGCCCACCAAAATCGCTCTACCAGTGATAGAGGGTAATGATGCCTGTTTCTTATTCAATATACTGACTCCCTGTCAATGTCACGCCTCGCAGTCCACCAAAATTAATGCCGGCCAGTATGACCAAACCCCCCTTCACCACGCTGACTCTCTTCAAATTCATCGACCACTTCAAGGCTCGCTTGAACCACAGGCACAAATACCAGCTGGGCAATGCGTTCACCCACATTCACTTCAAACACATCCTTGCCACGATTCCAACAGGAAACGAACAACTGACCCTGATAATCTGAATCAATCAATCCCACCAGGTTGCCTAGGACAATGCCGTGTTTGTGGCCCAGACCTGAGCGCGGCAGGATGATTGCGGCCAGATTTGGATCCCCCAGATGAATCGCAATACCCGTTGGTATTAGCTGAGTATCACCTGGTTTTAATATAATAGACTCGTCCAGACAGGCACGCAGATCCATTCCTGCCGCGCCAGCAGTGGCATAGTTCGGCAACGGAAACTCGTCGCCTATACGCTTATCTATTACCTTAACTTGAACTTTGTGCATGATACCTCTCTGCAATTAACGTGATTAATGCCCGCGCCACGATGCCTTTATCGGCACGTGGTATTTCCTGTTTACCCCCCGACCACAACACCGTTAAGGCGTTGTCAGGAGCATTAAAACCCAAACCATCACCCACCAGATTGGCGGCGATCATATCCAGACCCTTGCGTTGCATTTTGTCCTGAGCATATTTTTCCAGGTCGTTGGTCTCGGCAGCAAAACCAACGCAAAAGGGCTTGTCTGGCCTTGCCGCCACTTGACTCAAAACATCTTCAGTTCGTTCCAACGACAGCAACAACACCGCAGTATCTTTTTTTATTTTTTTGGCCTGCACCGCAGCCGGACGGTAATCTGCCACCGCCGCTGTGGCGATAAATATTTGGCAGTTTTCAGCACGAGCCTTCACCGCCTCACTCATTTCAGCGGTCGTTTCCACTGCCAGACACTCAACGCCAGAAGGACAGGCAAGTGCCGTTGGGCCACTCACCAACACCACCTCTGCCCCGGCATCAACAGCCGCTTCGGCCACGGCATAGCCCATTTTTCCGGAACTGTGGTTACTGATATAACGGACTGGATCAATGGCCTCGCGAGTCGGCCCTGCAGTCAATAACAGCCGACAACCGGCCAATGGCCCTTGCTGCCAATGATTGCTCAGAGCATCGAGCAGTTGCTCTACTTCAAGCATACGACCAGCACCCGTCTCGCCACAGGCCTGTTCACCATCGGCAGGCCCCAGCAGTTTCACTCCACATTGTTCCAAGACCTGACAATTGTGCTGCGTCGCCGGATGGGCCCACATTACCCGGTTCATTGCCGGAGCCACAAACACCACTGCTTCAGTAGCCAGACACAAAGTCGCCAGCAGGTCATCGGCCAGGCCATGCGCCATACGCGCAAGAAAGTTGGCACTCGCTGGGGCCACCAGCACTGCATCAGCCCAGCGCGCCAATTCGATATGTCCCATCGCCGCCTCGGCTGAGCTATCCAGCAAGGAAGTATGAACCGGGTTGCCAGACAGGGCCTGCATGGTCAACGGGGTAATAAACTCCACTGCTGAAGCGGTCATCACCACCCGTACCTCAGCACCTTTTCGGCGCAGGCGACGAACCAGCTCAGCACTCTTATAAGCTGCAATCCCCCCCGTTACACCGACGATAATTCGACGACCATTCACTCGCGCCACAAATACTCCCAATAGCCAGACTCTTAATAAGAGGAGTAACATACCATTCTTGGGGACATAAATCGAAACACGGATGTGGCATTCGACAAGGAGTAGGCATGGCAATTACGGACTGGCCATCGGACGAGCGACCGCGCGAGAAACTTCTACAACGCGGCCCAGCCGCACTTTCTGACGCCGAACTGCTGGCGATCTTTTTACGCACCGGAATTGTCGGCAAAACCGCTGTCGACCTGGCTCGAGATCTGCTTGAAGATCATGGCAGCCTACGCGCTCTGCTCGACGCCGATCAACAGCAGTTTTGTAAAAGCAAGGGACTGGGGCCGGCCAAGTACGTGCAACTACAGGCAACTTTAGAGATGGGTCGTCGTCACCTGGATGAACGTATGCGTCGCGGTAACGCTCTGACCAATGCACACGACACCCGCCGTTTCCTCAACGCCCGGCTGCGGGACTACCCGTATGAAGTCTTCGCCTGCCTGTTTCTCGATACCCGCCACCGGGTCATCCAATTTGAAGAATTATTTGTCGGCACCATCGACGGTGCTTCGGTACACCCACGAGAAGTGGTCAAGCGCGCACTACACCACAATGCGGCGGCGGTGATTCTGGCCCATAATCACCCCTCCGGCATTGCTGAACCCAGCCAGGCTGATCAACACATCACCCATCGACTGCGCGACGCCCTAAATCTGGTCGATATCCGCATACTGGACCATTTTATAGTCGGCGATGGTCAATTGACCTCGTTTGCCGAACGCGGCCTATTATAAGCTAAGCCATTGTTTTACAATAAAAGCAGATGGTGGAGGCACACTATTCCAAGATTATTATGCAAACAAGAGCGTTTTAGCTTGAGCCTGCCCCGCGAATCTGGTATAAATTCGCCTTTCCTGCGCTGGGGCGCGGATACAGAATTGATTTTGGAGAAAGACTCATGTCTAGAGTATGTCAGGTAACGGGCA
>JAJRUN010000057.1 GCA_024277755.1 Gammaproteobacteria bacterium
AACAACAAAAACAATAACTTGAGACCTTTGCACGATACAATCACGAGTAAAAATGAGCTAATATTTTTCTGATTGAGGCAGAAAATGCAGTTAATAGCGAGCTATTGACAAGTTTTCTAACGAAAAGCAGGAGAATATTAGCCATTTTTACTCGTGATTGTATCGTGCAAAGGTCTCAACTTAGCTATAATCGACCAGAATAACGTAGCGGTACCCGACCATCCTTACCCGGCCGCCCCATCGCTCCCACAGCTTGAACCAGCAGCTTCTGCCGGGCATCTCGCACACTGACCGAGCCGTTAAAATGATAACTGTCATCAGGTGCTAGCTGAGCCACACCATCCAGTTGCAACGGCCCACCTTCATCCTTGATCTGGGCCTTGATACCCTCGGCCTCGGTGCTGAGCTGCGCAACAAACTCGCCCAAGGGTTGATCAAGTGGCGAAACCAGCGCCGCTTGCTGCCAGCGAATCACCCCCTCGGCAGACAATATTTTTTGCCCCATCAACTCAGCACTTTGCAACTGCACAATGAACTGACCAGCCAAATCAACAGGCGCCTTGAACTGAGCCGCCATTTCAGCCGCCGACAGGCGCAGATCCACATCCGTCAGCTCAATCGTGCCATCTGGCTTCAAACCGATACTGGCCTGACCCGCAACATCTTCACCATCAAGTTGAACATCCAGCTCAAGCTGGCCAGACAATACGCTCCAGGGTTTAAGCTGCCATTGCAACTTTTCCAGGTTTCGACCACCAACCTGCAGGGTTCCAGCCTTACCAGACCAAGCCGTTCCCGACAGGCCAGCGGCGCGCACATTTGGCACCTGCTCTCCCAGCAAGGCAAAGGCACGTTCGGCCGGAAAGGTCGCCAGCAGAAACCCTGCAAATGCCAACAACCCCAACACAACATAAGCAACAATACGCATCATGCCTCTGGCATCTCCAATGTCATTCGTGCATCAACCCGACCCGCCACATCCTGCCGGTCAATAGTAATGGTTGCCACTGCCAGGCCATTTTTTTGCTCCAACCGGGCCAGCCAACGCATCATGTCATCAAACGAGACCTGCTCAAGCCACACCTTCACCGCCACCTGCCCGTCGGGCTCAAGCCGTTTAAGTCCAACCCCCAGACCACTGCGCTTGGCAGTTTGGTCAACCACCGCCAGCAATGAACGGCCATCCCGTGGCCGTACCGCACCGGCAGCACCTCGACTCAACCGTTTTACCTCAGCCGCAGACTGTGTCATCCAGCGTTTGATCGTCTGTTGTTCCTGCACCTGTTTTTTCAACACCGCGACATCATCCTGTATCGGCAACCAGACCCCGAAGTAGGGCAGGATCAACCCCAGGGCAATCGCCCCAAGAATCAGAATACGCCGCTCACTGGCCTGAAGCCCTGACCACCACTGTTTCATGATGCCGCCCCTTTAATCCTTAAGCGCGCCTCAACCCGGTCGCCCTTGGCAGTTGCCGACTGGATCTCCACCTGCATGCCCGCCATGTCCACCAATCGCTGCTTCAACTGATCCAGCTGTTGCAGGTCACCGATAAACAGCGCCACATCCAGCTGACCGTTTTTAAAACTCAAACGCTGTATTTTCAGCTGACTGGTCTGATTGAATTGCTCTCCTGCCTGCGCTAACAGTTTGGAAAAGCCCTCATTTGTGCTGGAACCACCGCGCAAGGACTTGAGGGCACGCTCCATTTGCAGCTTGGCGTTGACCACCTTGCGCGCCTTGGGAAAGGTCTGACGATAAATCTGCTCAATCTCCTCCAGCAGGGCTGTCTTTTCTGCCGCCAGACGTTGTTGATCAACAATGCCGCTGGCAAACTGAACAACGATGAACACTGCCAGCAGAGCTGCTGCTGCACGCCAGGGCCGCCAATATTTACTCATCCGTTCACGACGGCTGTATTGGCCTTGCAACAGATTGATGGCTTTTTGCTCCTGATAGGCCGCTGCCATGGTCAAGACCGGCAGGCCACTCGCTGGCTCAACCAGCAGTTCTACATCCACCCCGGGCAGGGTAAGCCCGGCAGCGGAAAAGTCCTGACACTTAATCCTGTCAGGTCTGGACTCTCCCGCTTCGGCCAACAAAGCCTTCAGGTTCAGGCTGGCAGAATCAGCATCCATGACCAAACCACGCTGTTCACCATAACGCAACAGCAGACGCTGTTTGAACTGTAGTAACTGCCAGCTGTTTTCTGCTAATGGCAGGGCCAAAACATCCGCGACAAGCTGGTCCGCCTCAATACCTGCCTGCTGCAACAGCGCCAGCCATTGCTGCATTTTTTTATGGCTGACCACGGCAACATTGACCTGATCACCACTGATCGCACCCAGGGCAAAGTGCTGCTCTTCAACATCATCAATCAGCTGTTCTTCCAGGGCATAGGGCACGGCCTGGGCCAGCAGGCGCTGTTTTTGCCCCGGCACACCGACTCGACACAGCAGGACATCTTCGCCCGGCACCAGCACAATAACGCGCTGACCGCTGCTATCGATCTCAGCCAGGCCACCCTGACCAGAGGCTTGAACCACACCATCAGCCGCCAGCTTGACCCAGCTGGCGCTTTGCTCCGATTCAAGATAGATGAACATTGGCATTAGTAGGCTCCCCGGCTGCGCATTATCAGCCTCACTGCACCAGAATCATTTCGCTGTACCAGACTGTGCAGCCGGGCGATGGATTCATCAAACTCGGCCATGGCATTAATCAGAAAATAACCACTTTTAACATCCAGAAAAGCCGGATCATAATTATGTTCACCCAACTGACTTAGCACGTTAATAAAGTCCTCTATCTTAGCAAAACCGCCATCCGGCCGCGCCTCTATCAGCGTCTCACCGTCGGCGATCGTTAGCGTATCTGCCAGCGTCGCCAACACCTCTGCCGTGGCCGTGTTGACATTAATTTTGCTGTTGATGTCAGGTAAGGCGCTCACATGCAGCGACAATCGCTGATAAGCCTCATAATTAACCCCCTTCACCAGCAACAACTCGCTAACACTGACCATCAAACGGTTGGCAGCACGGTAGGGCGGGGTCTGCAACATATAATAATCATCCTCAGCACCGCCAATAAACTCCGGATCAATGCCTTCATCCACCCAGTCCAGCACGGCCCTGGCAATCCCCTGATCCAGATCGAGCAATTGCAACAAGCGCTCAAGACGTTTCAGCATCAATTCATTGGTGGCACCATCAACCTTGACTAGGGTATTGAGGTTGATACGCCCCTGCAAATCCTGCACCGAGCCAGTCAACATCGCTTCCTCTACCGGCACCGCTACATCCTGGGCCCAGTTCTCACCCAAATGATCCGTCCTGCTGCCATCCTTGGTGATATCCCATTCCAATACATTGCGGGCATAGTCTTCCGCCCCCAGGGCAAACTGATAGGCAATATCGTTATTAAAAATATTGGCGGTGCGGCGTATATCAAGCTGTTGCCTCGAGGCCATGGCCACCGCCGCCGCCGTCACCAGGGCGACAATCAGCACCGCGGTAATCAGGGCCACACCCTGTTGCTTTCCCGGTAAGATTTTCATCATGCCCCTACCACTTCAAAGATCCGCCGAACCCGACCCCAGTCCTCCAGGTCTATCGTAATTTCAACCGCCCGTGGCATGGCAGGCGAGGCAGTATCTGAGCCGCTCAAATCAGGCTGCGGCCATTGTGCCTGCCACTGCCTATCGACATCCATAAAACGCAGATCCACCGCCTTAACCCCCTCAAGCATCAACCCTTCATAGGGTTCGGTATCCAGCGCTCTGTCCAGCACCGGCCAGACCCTTCTCAACAATTGATCTTCCTGCACCGCATAGGCCACTCGCAACAGGTGGCTACGTTGCTGAGCCATCGGGTTGGCGCGGCCAGTTCGACTCAATTCCAGAATCGAACTGCCGTAACCGCCACCGCTGATTGGCTTCAGGACGTCGGCATAATTATCACGCACCGGCCGGGCGATGGCCTGCTCAATATCACGACCGATAATCAGGAAGGCCTTTTGCAATTGCGCCAGACGATCGGCCTGGACATCAGCATAGGCGCGAGTATTCATTACCGAGTTCAGGCCACCGTAGGCCATGGCCGACATCAGGGCGAAGATGCCGATGGCGATCACCAGTTCTAACAGGGTAAAGCCTTTTTGGCGCGAAGATATCGGCCTCATGAGGCCTTGCCCACATAGGCCACCATGGTGGACAACAGACGTTCATCGTCATCTTCCGGCATTACCGTAAGATCGATACGACGCACATCCCCCCCTTCAACCTCGGTCACCTTAATCAGCCACTTAAACTCACGCCCAGCCATGGTCTCGTCACCCTTGATCTCACCGGATTTGGGCCACTGGCCACTCACCCGCAGCTCGGTCAGGGCATTCAGCCCCACCCAATGGGCCAGGGAGCGTTCTTTGAGATAGGCAAGATTGGCAACATGACTGCTGACGCCCTTAATCGCTGCCGCCAGGGCAATGGCTAAAATAGCCAGGGCGATCAGCACTTCCAGCAAGGTAAAACCCCGTTGCTGTTTACCAGAAACAATCATGATTCCAGTGGCCCTTCCAGTTTCAGTCCGCCCATCATGTCACCGTTAAGCCGGTAAAGCGGGCCATCTTTGAGTTTGAGAGTAATCACAAAAGGACTGACCTCACCGCTGGACATAATCCAGATCTGGCTGGCTTCGGTTTCACCAAACAGATCTTCAGCGGCTGCCTGGCCTTCAATTTCCACCTCCAACTGAATCCCTGACGGCAATTCACGTGGCCTAAACTCATCCACCCCGGCGATGGGCAGCCAGTCTTTGCCATCGTAGGCAAGAAACTGATAACTATCTTCATCAAGCTCCAGCGCCATCTCGCGGCCATTCAGCACGGAATCCTGTATCGCCAGATCAAGCAGACTGGTCAGGCGTTGCGCCTCATCACGCAAGGCGCGAGCTTCGTTGCCCCCCACCGACAGGGTCGCCATGCTGACCACAATGCCGATAATCAGCAGCACCACCAACAGTTCGAGGAGAGTAAAACCTCGCTCAAAGCGACGCTGGAGCGAACACTTCATAGCCGTTTATTGGCTGTTCCAGTTACCGATATCGCCATTGGCGCCTTCACCACCATCAGCACCATCGGCACCATAGCTGAAGATATCGATGCGGCCGTGAACACCCGGATTAAGATATTGGTAAGGTTTGCCCCACGGATCAATCGGCAAACGCTGTAAATAACCATCCTCTTTCCAGGCTGGTGCGTCGGCAGGTTTGTCCACCAACGCTTCAAGGCCCATATCGGTACTTGGGTATTTATGGTTATCAAGACGATACAGCGACAGCGCACTTTCAATGGCTCCAATATCTGATTTGGCCTTGGCGATACGGGCCGCATCCGGCCGATCCATAATTTTAGGAACGATAAAGGCCGCCAGAATACCAAGAATAACCACCACGACCATGATCTCAATCAGGGTAAAACCACGTTGTTTATTTTGTTGCATTGCCTTGCTCATTGTTCTTCCTGTTTTCTATTTTACTAATTGATTCAAATCAAAAATTGGCAGCAGAATTGCCAATACGATCACCAGCACTGTGCCGCCCATAAACAGAATCATCAACGGTTCGAAAAGCCCCATCAATACACCGAGCAGGGTTTCCATCTCCCGCTCTTGGGCCGATGCCGAGCGTTCCAGCATCTCGTCGAGGTTACCACTAGCCTCACCACTGGCAATCAGGTGCACTGTCATGGGCGGAAAATAACCACTGTTATCCAGCGCCTTATTGATGGCAGTGCCCTCACGCACCCGCCGCGCGGCCTCGTCCACCGCCGAACGCATCGGCATATTGGTGACCACCTCGGCTGAGATGCTCATAGCCTCCAACACCGGCACACCACTGCTAGCAAGGATGCTGAAGGTACGGGCAAAGCGGGCAGCGTTCATGCCACGCACCAGACGTGAAATTAACGGCAGATGCAACAACAATTGATGAAAGCGACGCTTCGGCCCTTCGCGACGCAATAGCCACGAGACAGCCACCGTGCTTATCACGATGGAACTCAGCAGCAGTATCCAGTTGTTTTGTAAAAAATCACTCAAACTGATCAGACCACGGGTCAGCACCGGCAGTTCCTGGCCCATGCCGTCAAACACCGCTACCACCTTAGGCACAACAAAGGCAACCAACCCCACCACTACCACCACCGCGACGATGGCAATCAGCACCGGATAGATCAGCGCCAACTGAAATTTTTGTCGCAGGGCATGCCGGTTTTCAGTGTAGTCCGCCAACCGTTCCAGCACAGCATCAAGATGACCGGACTGTTCACCGGCATCCACCGTCGCCCGGTAGAGATCATCAAAGGCATGAGGAAAATCAGCCATGGCTACCGCCAATGGGTGGCCTTCTTTGACCTTAGCGCGCACTGCCAGCAGCATATTGCCCAGGCGCGGTTTTTCGCTCTGGCGTGATACCGCCTGCAAGGCCTCATCAATCGGAGTGCCGGAATGAACCAAAGTTGCCAACTGGCGGGTGATCAAGGACAGATCGGCGGGACTGAGCCCCGTCTTGAACAAGCTAAATGATTGACGCTGCCTGGCCTCGCGCTGCCGTACCTCCACCACCGCCAATGGCGTCCAGCCCTTGTCGCGCAGTTGCTGCCGAATCTGGCGTGGCGTGTCCGCTTCCAACACACCTTTGTGCTGCTTGCCAGATCCATCCAGGGCGTTATATTCAAAGGCAGACATAGAATTAACCCTCTCGGGTGACTCGCAGAACTTCCTCTAGCGAGGTGTCGCCAGCCAGGACCCGGCGCAGGCCGTCGTCGCGAATGCCAGCGGTGGTCAGGCGGGCATGATGTTCCATTTCCTGTTCACTGGCGCCATCATGAACCATACCCTGCAGGATCTCATCAACAATCACCAATTCATAAATACCGGTACGACCAACATAGCCCACCTGCTTACACTCGGGGCAGCCTTGGGCATGGTAAATGGTTGGCGGGCTTGTTTTGTCCCAGCCAAAACTTTCACATTCCGCTGCCGAGGCGGACGCTGCTGATTTACAGTGCGGGCAAAGCAGACGCACCAAACGTTGTGCCAGCACCCCGATCAGGCTCGATGACAGCAGGAAAGGCTCAACCCCCATGTCACGCAAACGGGTCACTGCACCAACAGCCGTGTTGGTATGCAGGGTCGACAACACCAGATGGCCGGTAAGCGAGGCCTGTACCGCAATCTCGGCGGTCTCCAGATCACGAATCTCACCCACCATTACCACGTCCGGGTCCTGGCGTAGAATGGCGCGCAGACCACGGGCAAAGGTCATCTCTACCTTGTTGTTCACTGCCGTCTGGGAGATACCGTCGATGTAGTATTCGATAGGGTCTTCCACCGTCATGATGTTGCGTTTGAAGTCGTTGAGGCGAGCCAGGCCGGCATACAGGGTGGTGGTCTTGCCCGAACCGGTCGGGCCAGTGACAAGAATAATGCCGTGGGGGCGATTGAGCAGTTTATCCACGCCTGCCATAGCGCCCGCTTCCATACCCAGGTTTTCCAGATTGAGGCGGCCGGCCTGTTTGTCCAACAGACGCAGTACCACCCGTTCGCCCCCCTGACCCACAGGCAGGGTGGAGACGCGCACATCCACCGGCCGGCCAGCAATGCGCAGCGAGATGCGGCCATCCTGCGGCAGACGCTTTTCGGCAATATCCAGTCGGGCCATGACCTTGAGACGTGACACCAGCAACGGTGCCAGCTGACGGTTAGGTTCCAGAATCTCACGCAACACACCATCTACACGGAAACGCACCACCATCCGGCCTTCAAAGGTGTCGAGATGAATATCCGATGCACCTTCCTTAATTGCCTGGGTCAACAGAGCATTAAGCAGGCGGATGATAGGCGCATCATCCTCACTTTCAAGCAGATCTTCCGGCTCGTCCAGGGCCTCGGCAATGCTGGAAAGGTCATCGTCATCGCCCATGCTGCCCATCATTTCAAAGGCCTCGGCCGAACCGCCCTCATAACTTTGTTGCAGCAATTGATCAAAGGTTTTGTTCGTCATGATCTCAAGTTTGATGGGTACAGCAAAATAGCGCCGCAGCTCGGCCAGGGTCAGGCTGGAGATGCTTTCACAACACTGTAACGACGCTGCCTCTGGCGTCAGTGCTGCCAGCAACACACCATGCCGCTTGGCAAAACCAAACGGCAGGCGTTTCAGCGAAGGTGATTCTTGAGATGCTGCGTCTACAGCCTGTGGATCACTGGCCATTGCCACGGGTTTCAATTGGTTGAGGCATTAACTCTGCGGCCTCCTGAAGATCGCTGCTTTGCTGCGCTGGCTCAAAGGGCGGAGGTAATTCCAGAAACTCAGGCATCAACGGCAGCTCAGCGTCATCAATCAACATAACCCCCCTTTCATTAAAACGCAGTTGCTCAGCCCTGATGTAATCATATTTACTTGAGGTGATCCGGGTAGCAACTGCAGCATCACGGACAATCGAAGGACGGATAAATACCAACAGGTTCTTTTTCACCTTGGAGGTAGTTTTGTTACGAAACAAGGCTCCGAGAAAGGGGATATCACCCAGCAGAGGAACCTTCTGTACTGACTCTTGCACATCATCCTGAATCAAACCGCCGAGCACGATGGTGCCACCATCATCCACCAGCACGGTTGTTTTTATGGAACGAGTATTTGTAATCAAATCCGCCGCATTTTCATTTGATGGAGCCACGCTATCGACCTTTTGTTCGATATCCAGCTTGACCGCATTCCCCTCGTTGATCTGTGGTTTAACTTTGAGCGTAATACCAACATTTTCACGGGTGATGGTAGTAAAGGGGTTAGTGGGGGTGCCGGAAGTACCCGTACTGGAATAACTACCGGTTCGAAACGGCACCTGCTGACCCACGACAATTTCGGCCTCTTCATTGTCAAGCGTCATAATGTTCGGTCGGGACAACACGTTCGTCCGGCTATCGCCCTGAATGGCATTGATCAGTGCAGTAAAATCGGTGGAACCACTATTAAATCGCCCCAACCCCAGAAAACTGATTGGCGGCGATGGCAGGGCAACCGTTCCATTGCTAATGCCTGCCCCAACTGCTGGAGCATTGAAAGAGCTGAATGCAGTCCCTGCGATTGGCCCCCTACCATCGGGCGAGCCATCAACAAACCAGGTCACACCCAGTTCAGCGCTCCTATCTTCGGTGACCTCGGCAATCACCGCCTCAACCAGCACCTGGGCACGGCGCACATCCAATTTTTTAATCACCCCCCGTAGCGAACGAAACAAATCCGGTGGTGAAGTAATCACCAGAGCATTGGTTGCCTCATGGGCCTGAATGGTAATGGGTGAACGATTTGCAAGCGTACTCGCCTTACCGCCACTAGCGCGTTTCTTTTGCTTGTCATAGGTATCGCCCAGGCCGCTCAGCACCGGCACCAGGTCCTTGGCCTTGGCATAGTGCAAATAGATCACATGTGTGTTGCCAGTGGTTTCCAGCGGCGTATCCAGATGAGAAATGATAGCGCGAATACCCAGCCGCTCGGACTTGCCACCACTAATCAAAATACTGTTGGTTCTTTCGTCTGCAACCAATATCGGTTTACCCGAGGACTTCCCCTTGGGGGCGGAGCGCTTGTCTTGTTGACGCAGGCTTTCCAGAATTCGCACCACCTCCGTGGCTGAAGCATGCTTAAGCGGCATCACCTCAAGATCTGAGGCACTGGCAACATCAATGCGGTCGATAATACTGAGCAAACGATCAACGTTGGCAGCTGAATCAGAAATGATCAAGACATTGGTGGCGGCATAAGCGGCCATATGGCCATGCTGGGGCACCAGCGGTCGCAAAATCGGCACCAGCTGGGCAGCAGAGACATTTTTTACATCGATGACCCGGGTCACCATTTCATCACCCTTGGCGCCACGCTTCATCATCTCGGAACCACCAATCTGCTTAGCGCTTACCGAGGGCACAATCTTGATGACACTGCCCATTGGCACAGCAGAAAAATTATGCACATCCAGCAGGGAAAGAAAGGTCTGATAGACCTCGTTAGCATTCATGGGTTTGGATGAAATCACCGTCACCTTGCCCTTAACGCGCGGATCGACAATGAAATTCTTACCGGTAAACTCTGCTACAGTGGCGATGACAGTGCCCAGCTCGGCATCCTTCAGATTAAAGGTGATACCGGCCTCGCTATTTTGAGTAGCCGCAAAACCAACGCTGCTCACTGCAATCAACACGATGGCCAGCCACGCCCGAGGCGGGGCGACTATCGCATTTTTACCACGATGTTTTTCAAAAAATCTCATCAAACTTCCTGCTAGGCCCCTAATTGACTGGCAAGGTGAAGCGCTGTTTTACGCCATTGCGATCAACCACCAGATTCAGTGTATCGGCCGAAGATAAATCTTTTATTAAACCAAAGCCCTTGGCCGGACTGTCCAGCTCAACACCATTTATCGCCGTCACGATATCGCCGGGCAACAGGCCGTGGCGAGTCAAAAAGCTGGCATCACGCCCTGGTTGTAACTTATAACCGACAAAGCGGCCATTTTTTTTGGTTGGCTGTATACGGACTAGATCGGCAACCTTTTGCGGATCATTAAGTAAGGTATCACGGTATTGGCGCAGCGAATAAGACGACTGTCGCGACGCGGCTCTTGTTGTTCGTCGCTGAGACAAGCCTCTTGAGTCCGGTCGCTTTGACGCCAGATTCAAAGACTCTTTTGGCAGCTTGAGGGTTTCAAAACGACCGCCACGTTGAATGACAATTCTGTCAGCATGAATTTCCTTCAACTCGACATTTCCCGGCAGCTTGTCACCCACCCTGTAGAAATCTTCCTTGCCCGACGGACCGGCGACAATCGCCCTTGCCTGATCCTGATCAGGTGAGGCAATCAGACCTCTCAGGGTCAGCTTTAAATTTGTCTCCGGCAAATCAACCGGCTGCGGCACGACTATCTGCCTGCTCACTTCACCAAACAGATGCCAGTCAGGCAGCTGTTGTAGCCGGTTGTTATTTGCACCAGGCATAACCGTTTTGTCCAGTTTAGCCGCCACCGACTGCAAAGCCGCCGGCTCAACCGATGGCAACAGACGCCAACTCAGTTGCGCCAGGCTATAAGCCCACAGCAATATCAGCAACACATGCACCAGTGCCCGCAGGCGTGGCGTCGGTTGCTGACACTGCATTAATAAATGTTTTCCAGATATTGCGGCCATTAATGAACCAACCCCTCAAAACCACGTCCAATCAGGCCATTACAAGCACCTGACCGAGCCAATTTCACACTCTCTTCAAACTTACTTATGCACATTAGCAAACCAGCAAAACTCTAAACCGGGTCATGATTTAGCAAAACTACACTTAACCACCACCACAAAGCATAACTCATTGATTTTTATAGACTATAAAATTAATGGTCATTTTTTAACCAATTTGAAAAATTGACCATCACACCTGCTTTAAGCACACTTAAATACAAACTTTCCACAAACTTATCCACAGATTTTGTGTATAAAGCTGGAAGATACCCATTCTAACAATAGGTTAGCGCAGCTTATTAGTGAAACTTTAATGAAACCGACCTAAGCAGAGGCAAAACACAGTCACTTTGGCGAGTTTCAACAGCAAGCGCTAACAAACCCAACTTAAGGCAACTGACTACCAGCGCAAAACCGACCACCTTGGAATCACAAAATCAGAACCAAGCTCATTTTGGCGCCTTTCAAGCAGACCATCACCATCACTATCAATCAAATAATAAGGCGCACCTTTGGTTGGTATCACCTCAATCATGTAAAGCCGCCCATTGCTGCGGTACTCCCTTACCCGGCCCTGTTCCCTTGGGGTAATCACAACTTCCGGCTCCATGGCCTGACTCAACGATACTCCGTCACCTGCCCCGGTCTCAGCCTCGGCAGAAAACGCAGACAGCAGCAGCATGGCAACGAATATTTGAATGTACTTCATCATTATTTTGCCTCCATCAATAAATGACTATGGGCCAAAATCTGACCATAGACAGCAAGCGCGCCAAAGATATCATCAACCACTTCCTGTAAGCGAATCAAGCTGTCGCTTGTGCACCCTATATAATCATCCCCCAAATACTGAACTGTTGCATAATATTGACCCAATAACTTCTCAAAAAATAAACATTTTACAAACATCATGACCAATTCCAACACCAAGCCCCTGATCCTCGTTGATGGCTCCTCTTACCTATTCCGCGCCTTCCACGCCATCAGAGAGCTTAGCAACTCCAAAGGCCAACCCACCAACGCCATTTATGGCGTGATCAACATGGTGCGCAAACTGATTAGCGAGTACCAGCCTGAATCAATGGTGGTGATCTTCGATGCCAAGGGCAAGACCTTTCGCAACGACATGTACCCCGAGTACAAAGCCAACCGCCCGCCCATGCCCGACGAGCTGCGCAGCCAGATAGAACCCATCCACAATATTATCCGTGCCATGGGTATTCCCATGCTGGTGATTGAAGGAGTTGAGGCGGATGACGTTATCGGCACTCTGTGCCAGCAGGCCAGCGAACTGGAGATGGAGACCCTGGTTTCCACCGGCGACAAGGACATGGCCCAACTGGTCAATGAACACGTCACCCTGATCAACACCATGACCGATACCCTGATGACACCGGAGGCGGTAGTGGAAAAGTTCGGCGTCAAACCAGAGCAGATCATCGACTACCTGGCCCTGATGGGAGACAGCGTCGACAATATTCCCGGCGTGCCCAAATGCGGCCCCAAAACAGCGGTCAAGTGGCTCACCGCCTATGACTCACTTGAAGGGGTTATGGCCAACGCAGACCAGGTTAAGGGCAAGGTCGGCGAAAATCTGCGCAATAGCCTTGAATTTCTACCCCTTTCACAACAACTAGCCACCATTAAATGCGATGTCGAACTGCCCTTCACACCAGAGCAACTCAAGCTCGAATCCCCTGACAAACCGGCCCTGCGTGAATTATTCAAAGAGATGGAATTCAAAACCTGGCTGAGACAGGTGGAAGAGGGTGCTGACGAACAGGCCGCAGAATCTGAACCCGCAGCAGCGCCAGCCATGAAAACTGACTACCAAACCATCCTTGATCAAACACAGCTGGACGCCTGGCTGAAGACCTTGCAACAAGCCGAGCTGTTTGCCTTCGACACCGAAACCACCAGTCTTGATTACATGCAGGCCGAAATTGTTGGTGTTTCATTTGCCGTGGCAGCAGGCAAAGCGGCCTATGTGCCGCTGGCGCATGATTACGAAGGTGCACCTGAACAACTGGATCGCGACGCCGTTTTGCAGCAACTCAAGCCATTATTGGAAAACCCGAAGCAGAAAAAGGTCGGCCAGAACCTCAAATACGACATGAGCGTGCTAGCCAGCTACGGCATTCAACTGCAAGGCATCGCCTTTGACACCATGCTTGAGTCCTATGTTTTCAACAGCACCGCCACACGCCACAACATGGATGCGCTAGCACTAAAATACCTGAGCCACGATACCATCCATTTCGAAGACATTGCCGGCAAGGGCGTCAAGCAACTCAGTTTTAACCAGATTGATTTGGCGCAAGCAGGTCCCTACGCCGCTGAAGATGCCGATATCACTTTGAGGCTGCATGAAGCCCTGTGGCCACAACTGGAACAGGAAGCCAGGCTGAAACAGGTGTTTGATGAAATAGAAATGCCATTGGTGCCAGTCCTGTCGCAGATCGAACGCAACGGCGTATTGATAGACCAGGACATGCTGTATCAGCAAAGCCAGACACTGGCCAGCCGCATGATCGAGCTGGAGCAAAAGGCCCATGACGAGGCGGGCGAGGTCTTCAATCTCAGCTCTCCAAAGCAGATTCAGGCCATTTTCTACGACAAGCTAGGGCTGCCAGTACTGCAAAAAACGCCGAAAGGGGCACCATCCACCGCCGAGCCTGTATTGCAAGAACTGGCGCAAGATTACGATCTGCCCCGACTGATTCTAGAGCACCGCTCCATGAGCAAGCTCAAATCGACCTATACAGATAAACTGCCACAACAAATCAATCCAGCCACTGGCCGGGTACACACCTCGTATCACCAGGCCGTCACCGCTACCGGACGCTTATCTTCATCAGACCCAAACCTGCAGAACATCCCTATCAGAAGCGAGGAGGGCAGACGCATCCGCCAGGCCTTCATCGCGCCAAAGGGGTATCAATTGGTGGCAGCCGATTATTCCCAGATCGAATTGCGCATCATGGCTCACCTCTCCAGTGACGAAGGCCTGTTAACGGCCTTCCAGCAGGGCAAGGATATCCACAGCGCTACCGCTGCCGAGATTTTTAACGTACCACTGGAGGAGGTCGAAACGAATCAGCGCCGCAGCGCCAAGGCCATCAACTTCGGGCTGATCTATGGCATGTCGGCCTTTGGCCTGGCCAAACAGCTGGGAGTAAATCGCGGCGAAGCCCAGGAATATATCGACCTCTACTTCACTCGCTATCCAGGCGTAAAGGCGTTTATGGACAGAATGCGCGCAGAGGCCCACGAACAGGGTTATGTCGAAACCCTGTTCGGTCGCCGCCTTTATTTAAATGATATCAACGCACGTAACGCCCAGCGCCGCCAATATGCCGAGCGTGCCGCCATCAATGCCCCTATGCAGGGCACCGCTGCCGACATTATTAAACTGTCCATGATTCGCTGTCATGAATGGTTACAGCACAGCAGCATTGATGTCCGCATGATCATGCAGGTTCACGATGAGCTTGTATTTGAGGTCAACACAGATCAATTGGAGCAAGCAAAAACTGGCATTGATACCTGTATGTCAGCAGCAGCAGAGCTAGCCGTACCGCTGGTGGTGGACATTGGGGTGGGGGACAACTGGGATCAGGCTCACTAGCGATCCTCCAAAGCAATATTGACGGAACAATTGTTAACCAATGTTAAATATAAAGGCATTTAAGAATTTGACTATTGAACTTTCGAGATTCAGGCCGATCTATACATGCAAGCGCCACCCCCTATGCGCTTGGTCTGCTCACCCTCCCCAGAGCAGCACCCCTCTAGCCGGTTTCCCCAAACCGGATTTAGACTGTTAGCCCCGGGTTTCTTCAATGGCCCCGGGGCTTTTTTTATTTTTTTATAAACAAGCGCTCAAGATCACTGGAACAGGAAAACCGGCTTTAATTTGCACATTAATCATTGAATTGCAAAATCCGCCCTTGAACTTTTCCAGTTAGGGCCGATCTATACATGTAAGCGCTGCCCTTTGCGCTTAGCCTGCTCACCCTCCCTAGAGCAGGCCCCCTCTAACCGGTTTCCCCAAACCGGATTTAGACTGTTAGCCCCGGGTTCCTCCAACGGCCCCGGGGCTTTTTTTATCCCCGCCCCGGCTCTCCCCGATGATTATTTAAACCTTTTATTATCCCCGCATTGAACTTTAACATCAGGATGGCTGTCGAATCCTTTGAATGCACATGGTATGCCTCTCCTCCTTGGCAAACCCCACCGGAAAATGACGGGTGGTTCCTCAAACCCCTGGCTAGAATCCTCCTGGCCAGGGGCTTTTTTATTTGGAATGCCCGTCCGCCAGCTCAAACCAGATATCAAGTCTGTGCCAGGCATCCTCCAGACCAACACTTTTCAAGGCAGAAAACAGCTGTACAGTAGCCCAGGGCTGATCACGTTCAACGCCATATTCGGCTGATAATGCCTGCCGCACCTGCTGCAAAACATTGCCTGCGGCACCACGACTCAATTTATCCGACTTGGTCAAAAGAATATGCAGCGGCATTTCACTGCGCTGACACCACTCAATCATCTGCCGATCGAAGTCATTCAACGGCAGACGAATATCCATCATCAACACCACCCCCCTGAGTGACTCCCGCTCTTGCAGGTAAGTCCCCAGGGCTTCACGCCAATGCTTTTTCATTCGATCCGAAACCTTGGCAAAACCGTAACCAGGCAGATCAACGATATGACGCTGTGGATCCAGGGCAAAATAATTGATCTGCTGAGTACGCCCCGGCGTTTTACTGGTTCGCGCCAAAGATTTTTGCCCGCAAATACGATTAATGGCGCTGGACTTGCCGGAATTTGATCGGCCGGCAAAGGCAACTTCAATCCCCTCATCAACCGGCAACTGGGAAATCTTGTGGGCACCTGTGATAAAGGTGGCCTGCTGATAAACACGATGCATCATAATGCTGTACTACTCTCTCAACTAGCGTTTACCGGGGCCATAAATATAGCGCGATAAGTCCACTTCTTTGGTACTCAAACGACGCACCAGGTGATCAAGACTGATAATGGCATGCTCAAGCAGGTTTACTGCAATATAAGGGTGCTCAATTCTAAGCCGGTCATACATGGGCCGTGACAGGCGCAACAAATCAGTCTCGGCACTGGTGGCGCGCATCTGCAACATGCGTGGCTGACGATCAAAGAACGACATTTCCCCCATCAACTCACCTTCCTGCATAGCGCCCACTGCCATATCGCGACCATGGTCATCAAACAACAAAGCCGCCTCGCCCTTGACAATAAAATACAGCGCATCACCCACCGCACCCGCCTCGGCGATAACATCGTTTTTGTGATAAGAAACCAGCTCGGTGTATTCCAATAGCTTTTCCACCTCTGCCATGGTCAAAGACTCACACAAATATTGCTGATTCATGAAAGACTTCAAATCAAAGTTTTTGACCGGCATGAGGACTGACTCCCTGATATTGCATACAAAAAAGTGAAACGATAATAACAATAAAGCGGTCTTAGATTCTAGCACTGCAATATTGCAGTGCCGTGAGCTTGTCGACAACACAAAAGTAACCGACAATCAGATACAATCCCGTTCACCCAGCACAATAAACAAAGGATTTTGCACTATGAATTTTTTCAAACTTGCCCTGCTAATACTGGTGCCGCTCTTTGCCATGCCAAGCGTAAACGCTGCACAACTGCAAGAGGGCACAACCCACCTGGCCATCACGCCGGCACAACCCACCTCTGCCGATGAAGGCATGGTCGAGGTGGTTGAAATATTTTCCTACGGCTGTTCACACTGTTTTCGTTTTGAACCCACCCTTGAGCGCTGGTTGAAAAACAAACCTGCCAACGTCAAATTTGTACAGCTACCGGCCATCTTTAACGGCACCCTGGCCATGTATGCCCGGGCCTTTTACGCCGCCGAAGCCCTTGGCGTGCTAGACAAGATTCACATGCCATTTTTTGAAGCCATTCACCTGCAAAAAC
>JAJRUN010000058.1 GCA_024277755.1 Gammaproteobacteria bacterium
ATGTGCATCGTATTGGCCGTACTGCCCGCGCCGGGCGTGAAGGTGAGGCCATCTCTCTGGTGAGCGCCGATGAAGTCGAGTTGTTGTCCGCTATCGAGAATCTGATTCGGCAGCAGTTGGTGCGTGAGGTGGAAGTGGGTTTTGTGCCGGGGCATCCTGTGCCTTTGACCCGTTTGGGGCAGAAGCCGAAAGGTGGCCCGAAAAAACCGAAGCAGAATAAACCTGGGCAAAGCAAAGCTGGAGCCAAACCGGATGGCAGGGCAAGGTCTTCAAGGCCAAAATCGGCGAGTAAAAATCCGCATCAGAATAAAGATAGGGATGGCAATGTGGCCCCTAAGCGTAACTCTCAGGCGGGCGCCAATGGTAATTCAGGAAAACCACGACGTTCGCGGCGGCCAGAATAGTGATTGCAGGCCGAGCCGGACGCTGCATTGCCGCCCGGCCATTTGTATTGTGGTTTAGTCTTGCTTGATTTTGCAGGTGCTCATTCCGAATAAGGCATAAGGTAGGCACCAGCCCATCAGACCCGTTAGTAGCGGGATTGCACCCACCGCGCCCCACCAGTTGTTGTACATTATCCCCGCACCGATGATGGCGAGTCCGATAATAATTCTGAGGATTTTGTCGATGCCGCCTACGTTGTGTTTCATCTCGTTTCTCCACTGTTGTTTTGACTGTTTACGACTTCAATATAGGAGAGCGTGGTAGAGATGTATGTGACTAAGTCACTTAAGGATTAAACTTCTTTGGCAAGGTTTTGTAGTTGAGCGATGTCTTCGATGGTCAGTTCGCCACGGCCCATGCTGATCCAGCCATGGTTATCAAAATCTTTCAGGCTGCGACTGATTACTTCGCGTGAGGTGCCCAGGTCTGCGGCAATTTCATGATGAGTAATGTTCAGTATGGAAGTCTTGTTTGCCATGTCTACCAGATAGGCTGCCAGGCGTACTTCCATGCGTTGAAAGGTGACATTTTCAAGCACCGTGATGACTTCGGTTAGACGACGCGAGATCAGGCCGAAGACAAAACTGCCCCAAGGTTGGTGCTGGGTCATCCAGGCTTTGGCATGTTCTGCCGGGATGATGATTGCATCCAACTCGGTTTCGGCCTCTGCGATGGCGGGGAAGGGGGTGGCGCTTATCAGGCACGAGGCGGTGAGTACACAGCTGTCTCCACTCTTGATACGGTAGAGGGTGATCTCACGTCCCTTGGCGGCGAGTTTGTAAACCCTCACTGAGCCACTGAGTAGCAGTGCCAGTTGCGAACATTCAGAACCTGTCTCAGCAATGGTATGGCCAGCTGGGATGTGGGCTGGGATTGCGGCATTAAAAAAGATTTTCTGGAACTCTGGGCTGGCTTCGGCAAGAAATGGAAATAGATCGAGTAGTTGTTGTTTTTGTTCTGGCTTGGTAATCATTCAGGGCTTCTCTTATGTTCGAGTCCGGCGACGGCGTTGGGGTGGGTTATTTATGCCCGCTGATTTGTTTCTGGCGCGTTTGGGGGGTGATGCAGCTTGTAATAGTTTTGCTGGACATTCCAGTGCTTTCCACTGGCCTGGTGCCAGATCCTCTATGGTCCACGGACCGACGCTGTAGCGAATCAGCCGCAGGGTGGGGTGGCCGACGGCGGCGGTCATGCGTCTGACTTGGCGGTTACGACCTTCACTGATAGTGAGTTCAATCCAGTTGTCGGGGATGTCAGCGCGGTAACGAATCGGTGGCGTGCGTGGCCAAACGTCCGGTTCGTCGATCAAGCGGGCTTTGGCAGGCCGGGTGAGGCCGTCTTTCAGTTCTACGCCTTTGCATAACTGTTGCAGGGCGTACTCGTCTGGTATGCCCTCTACCTGTGCCCAATAGGTTTTTGTCATTTTTTGTTTGGGATTAGCTATTTCGTGTTGGGCGCGACCATTATCTGTCAGCACTAATAACCCTTCGCTGTCACGATCCAAGCGTCCGGCAGGATATGCCTCTTTTTGGTCAATATAGTCCGCTAGCGTGGCACGGCCACCGGCGTCGGTGAATTGTGACAGCACGTCGTAGGGTTTATTGAAAAGAATTATTTTGGCCATTTTTAATGAGTGAGTACGATTTCAGCCGTCATGTTAGAGCATGTGCTTGATTTATTAAATAGCCATCGACAGTTGGGATTGTTGCCATTGTACTGCTGCAGGACTGTCTAAGTGGTTAGAATTTAAGGGGTATCTGAGGTAAAATGCATGTCTCTCTAATTATTGAAGATTTAGCCGTAGCCAAATTCACCGATAGTAGATGCTTGAGGCGAGGCGAATAACCCAGGAATACACATGACAGAAAAGGCAGTAATCATCTATACCCTGACTGACGAAGCCCCTGCTTTGGCAACTTATTCATTTCTTCCTATTGTGAAGGCCTTTGCCAGTGCTGCGGATATTATTGTTGAGACTCGGGATATTTCTCTGTCTGGGCGGATAATTGCCAATTTCCCCGAGTATCTAAAAGAAGAACAACGCGTTGCTGACGCATTAAGCGAACTGGGCGAACTGGCCAAAACTCCTGAGGCAAACATCATTAAGTTGCCAAACATTAGCGCTTCGGTGCCTCAATTAATCGCTGTTATTGAAGAGTTGCAAGACAAGGGCTACGCGGTGCCAAGTTATCCGGCCGAGCCTCAAACCGAGCAGGAAAAGGCAATCAAAGCGACGTATGCCAAGGTGCTTGGCAGTGCAGTCAACCCAGTGTTGCGTGAAGGTAACTCTGATCGCCGCGCACCAGGGGCGGTTAAAAATTATGCCAGGAAGCATCCTCACTCAATGGGGGGGTGGTCGGCTGATTCAAAATCCCATGTGGCACATATGTCCGAAGGCGACTTTTATGGTTCTGAAAAATCAGTGACGATTGCTGAAGATGCGGAGTTCAAGATTGAATTTGTTGCCGACGATGGGGCTGTCAGTGAGCTGAAGGCAAACGCACCATTGCTGGCAGGTGAGGTGATTGATAGTTCGGTGATGAGTCAAAAGGCCTTAAGGGCTTTTCTGGCTGAGGCCATTGCTGATGCTAAAGCCCAGGGTGTTTTGTTTTCTCTGCATTTGAAAGCCACGATGATGAAGGTGTCTGATCCCATTATCTTTGGCACTGCCGTTACCGTCTTCTTCAAAGAGGTGTTTGATAAACATGCCGATGCCTTTGCCGAACTTGGCGTAAATCCTAATAATGGTTTAGGTGATGTCTACAACAAAATTCAATCTTTATCTGCAGAAAAACAAGCTGAGATTGAAGCCGACATTAATGCGGTGTTGGCTGCCAAAGCAGATATTGCGATGGTGGATTCGGATAAGGGCATCACTAATTTACATGTACCCAGTGACGTGATCGTCGATGCCTCTATGCCGGCGATGATTCGTGGTTCAGGCAAGATGTGGAATAAGGAAGGTAAGCAGCAAGACACTATGGCGGTTATTCCTGATCGCTGTTATGCCAGCGTTTATCAGGAAACAATTAGCTTTTGCAAAGAACATGGTGCCTTTGATCCGACCACCATGGGCACGGTGCCCAATGTCGGATTGATGGCGCAAAAGGCCGAAGAATACGGTTCGCATGATAAGACCTTTCAAATGTCCAGTAATGGCACTGTCCGTGTTGTCGATGGTCGCGGTGATGTTCTAATGCAACAGTCTGTTGCCGCAGGTGATATTTTCCGTATGTGTCAGGTTAAGGATGCGCCGATTCAAGATTGGGTAAAACTTGCTGTCACCCGCGCCCGTGCAAGCAATACACCAGCTATTTTCTGGCTAGATGCGAATAGGGCGCACGATGCTGAAATAATCAAAAAGGTGAATGTCTATCTTGCTGACCACGATACCAATGGTCTTGATATTCGTATTATGTCGCCCACAGATGCAACCCGTTTTACCTTGGCGCAGATTAAAGATGGTAAAGATGTTATTTCGGTCACGGGTAATGTGTTGCGTGATTATTTGACTGACCTGTTTCCGATTTTAGAGTTGGGCACATCGGCAAAAATGCTTTCTATCGTGCCATTGATGAATGGCGGTGGTTTGTTTGAAACAGGGGCGGGCGGCTCTGCGCCTAAACATGTTCAACAGCTGTTATCAGAAAATCATTTACGTTGGGATTCACTCGGTGAATTTTTAGCCTTGGCTGCATCGTTTGAGTTTGTGGCGGTTAACTTCCAAAACCCTAAAGCTCAAGTGTTGGCGGATACCCTGGATGAAGCCACAGGACGTTTTTTGGATAATAATAAATCGCCTTCACGCAAAGCCGGGGAATTAGATAATCGTGGTAGTCACTTTTTTCTTGCCATGTATTGGGCGCAAGCCATCGCAGCGCAAACAGCAGATGCTGAGATTCAGGCGCACTTTAAGCCCTTGGTGGAGTCGTTGGCACTGAATGAAGAGAATATTGTGGCCGAACTGAATGCTGTGCAAGGGCGGGCTGTGGACTTGGGGGGATACTATCTGCCTGACACAGAAACGGTTGCAAAAGTAATGCGCCCAAGTGTTACTTTGAATGATGCACTTACGGCCGTTTAGTGTTTCGTTTGATAGCTGTGGTGATTGATTTTAGATGGTGCTGTAATGACTGAAATTTAAAGTTTCTTTTCTGTAATCATAAAAAAACCGGCCTTTGATTATTATTGTAGGCCGGTTTTCTATTGAGCACTAAATGATCTTATTTGTCATCGTCCTCGTTGGTTTCAGGTTCACCATCAAGGGTGACAGCTGAAGCTAGGAACCCCTTGGGACCCTGGGATACTTCATACTCGACCTTCTGGCCTTGTCGAAGTGATTTATAGCCATCCATGCTTATGGACGAAAAGTGGGCGAAAATGTCATCACCACCTTGATCCGGTGCAATAAAACCATATCCCTTAGCGTTGCTAAACCATTTAACTGTACCTGTTGCCATGCTTAATTTCCCCGCGGTTAAAACAAAAAATCATGCCGGCCCAATCTCCGACACCGCTGTAGAGGCTGTAAATAACTGCATTCCCCCTGCTACAGATAATAATGTTGAACAAAAAACCGAATAAGTCAAGAATTTGAAACGATTAAATTTTGTAGTGTTTTTACTTTGCAGTCAGGCTAAAGCTTTATTATTTTCGACCGATTTCATCTAGTAAGAGGGACGGGGTGTCCCGTGAAAGTTTGAACCGCCTGACTGATGAAATGTCTGACGTGTTGGTGGTGAGTTTAAAAATGCATTAATTCTTAGTGGCTTAGCACTTTTTTAGACGAGAATTTATGTGCTTGGTTTTGTGGTAGGATTTCGCTCATAATTGCTTGAATCGGTATAATCACAGCTACTATGAGTAAGAAAACAGACCAAGATTTTCATGAAGACCTGGCAGTAGAGGATGCACGTCCTCAGCTGAAGCGCCCCCCCTTATATAAGGTGGTACTTTTGAATGACGATTACACGCCGATGGATTTTGTCATTCATATATTGGAGAGCTTTTTTGGAATGGGACATGAGCAGGCAACTCAGGTGATGTTAGAGGTACACACACGCGGTGTAGGTGTTTGTGGTGTGTTTACCCGAGATGTTGCTGAAACTAAGGTTGCGCAAGTTAACGACTCAGCCCGCGAGAATCAGCACCCGTTGAAGTGCGCCATGGAAGAAGCATAGCTGATTGAAATAGTGACAGTGCTGGAGGTGACGTCATGTTAAATAAAGAATTGGAATATACACTGAATAATGCATTCCGTGATGCGAGTGATAAGCATCATGAATTTATGACTGTGGAACACCTGCTTTTGGCACTAGTTGATAATTCGTCTGCCGCCAGCGTATTAAATGCCTGTGGTACTGACCTTGACCAGCTTAAAAAAGAACTAGCTGCTTTCCTGGATGAAACAACCCCCGTCTTGCCTACTGAAGACGGTAGGGAAACACAACCAACCTTAGGTTTCCAACGTGTACTGCAGCGTGCAGTTTTTCATGTGCAAAGCGCGGGCAAGGATGAGGTGATGGGGGCAAACGTGTTGGTTGCAATTTTTGGTGAGCCAGATTCCCAGGCTGTTTACCTATTGAATTCCCAGCATGTATCGCGTCTTGATGTGGTGAATTATATTTCTCATGGCATCTCAAAAGTGTCGGGAGATGAAGGGGATGATAATTACAATCAGCCTGAAGCAGAAGTGGGTGATGGGGCCACGCCATCTAAATCGCCACTTGAACAGTTTGCTACCAATCTGAATGAGCGTGCCAAATTGGGCAAAATTGATCCCTTGATTGGCCGCGACCACGAGGTTGAGCGCACAGTCCAGGTTTTATGCCGCCGTCGTAAGAATAACCCCCTGTTTGTTGGCGAGGCGGGTGTCGGCAAGACTGCTTTGGCGGAAGGCCTGGCAAAACGTATTGTTGATGGTGAGGTGCCCGATGTTTTGGCTGATAGCATTATTTATTCTCTGGATATGGGAGCTTTGCTTGCAGGTACCAAATATCGTGGCGACTTTGAAAAACGCCTCAAAGCCGTATTAGGGGATTTGAGTAAGAATCCGAATAACGTTCTTTTTATTGATGAAATCCACACGATTATTGGTGCTGGTGCAGCTTCAGGCGGTGTGATGGATGCGTCAAACTTACTCAAACCAGCCCTGGCATCAGGCGAGTTGAAATGTGTGGGTTCAACCACCTATCAAGAGTATCGAGGCATCTTTGAGAAAGATCGTGCCTTGGCGCGTCGCTTTCAAAAGATAGATGTGCCTGAGCCGACTGTTAATGAGACTGTACAAATATTAATGGGGTTGAAATCTCGTTTTGAAGAGCATCATGAAGTTAAATATACACGCCAGGCAATCCGGTTGGCTGTTGAACTGGCTGATCGTTATATCAATGACCGGCATTTGCCTGACAAAGCCATTGATGTGATTGATGAGGCGGGTGCAAAACAGCGCATGTCACCCGCATCCAAACGTAAAAAAACGATTGGTGTAAAAGATATCGAAACAATTGTTGCCAAGATCGCACGTATTCCAGAAATGAGGGTTGGTAATTCTGATCGTGAAAAACTGAGTACACTCGAGCGTGATTTGAAAATGGTTGTGTTTGGTCAGGACACAGCGATTGAAATACTTTCAACGGCTATTAAATTGTCTCGCTCAGGTCTCGGGCAAGAAGAAAAACCCGTTGGTTCATTTTTGTTTGCTGGCCCTACCGGGGTAGGTAAAACAGAAGTAACACGCCAGCTTTCCAAGGTGATGGGGATTGAGTTGATTCGTTTTGATATGTCTGAATATATGGAGCGCCACGCTGTGTCGCGGTTGATTGGTGCGCCACCTGGCTATGTTGGTTATGACCAGGGTGGTTTGCTGACAGATGCGATTAATAAAACACCTCACGCAGTTTTGTTGTTGGATGAGATCGAAAAGGCCCACCCAGACGTTTTCAACCTGCTGTTGCAGGTGATGGATCACGGTACTTTGACTGACAATAATGGTCGTGAAGCAGATTTCCGTAATGTGATTATTGTGATGACCACCAACGCCGGTGCAGAGCAGATGAGCCGTCCTTCGATTGGTTTTACTAGTAAGAACACGACTGGCGATAGCCTGGAGGCCATTAAACGTGCCTTTACCCCTGAGTTTCGCAACCGTCTTGATGCGGTGGTTGAATTCCAGGGACTGGATCGTAAGACCATTGGTCATGTGGTGGATAAATTCATTATTGAGCTTGAGACCCAGCTCGAAGCCAAAAACGTCACCGTTGAGGTGGGTTCAGAGGCACGTGAGTGGTTGGCTGAGCATGGCTTTGACATTGCGATGGGTGCTCGGCCGATGACGCGTACGATCACTGAGCATATCAAGAAGCCTCTGGCCGAGGAATTGCTGTTTGGCGAGTTGGCTAGCGGTGGTCACGTTCGCATCACCTTGAAGAGGGGTAAGCTAAATTTCCAGATGGAAGCGACTAACAAGAGTCCCGCACCTGTTTGAGCGAGCTCTTGAGCTGAAAGGGCAGATTTAGCGAGCGCGGTAAGAGATGCGACCTTTGCTCAGGTCGTAAGGTGTTAGTTGAACTGTTACCTTGTCACCAGTCAGGATGCGAATGTAGTGCTTGCGCATTTTTCCTGAAATATGGGCTGTGACAACGTGGCCGTTTTCCAACTCGACGCGAAACATGGTATTTGGCAGGGTCTCGGTGACCGTCCCTTCCATTTCAATTGCTTCTTCTTTTGCCATGCTAGGTTTCGAACTCCGGTTCATTTACAAATAAGGCGCATATTTTGCCCTAATTTGGCCCGTGGCGCAAAGGAATATCCATATAAAATTCTTTAAATGGGCTATATCTGCCGCCAATTCTCATCAATATAGCCTTGGCAGGGTGTAAATCTGGTTTTATAGCGCATTTTGTCACAGGCTTCTATCCAATATCCAAGGTACACCCAGGGCAGGTTGAGCCTGCGTGCAAGTTCAATCATCCAGAGAATGGTGAATGTTCCCAGGCTTCGCTGTGCCTGATTAGGGTCAAAAAAGGTGTAGACGGCGGAAAGGCCGTTGGACGTGTGATCAACAACAGAAACGGCAAGTAGTTTGTCTTGAAGCCGGAATTCGTGGAACTGCGTTTTTACCCCGGGACTAGTAAGGAAACCCATATATTCTTCTGGGGTGGGGTTGTTCATTTCGCTGTCAGCATGTCTAGCTGTGAGGTAGCGACGGTAAAGCTCGAATTGTTCCTCAGCGAATATTGTAGTTGATGATGAATGGGATAAATCCTGGTTTTGACGCCAGCAGCGGCGTTGGCTGCGATTTGGTGTGAATTTGTCGACAGCGACTCTGGTTGAAATGCAGGCCTGGCAGTTTGTGCAATTCGGTCGATAGATGTGTCCGCCACTGCGTCGAAAGCCTTGGTCAAGTAATGCACCAAGCAAAATGTCATTTAATGCCAGGCTGGGATCAATGACCAGGTTTGTGGCGCTTTGTTTTGGCAAATAACTGCACTCAAACGGCGACGTCGAGTAACAACGGATTGAATGATCATTGTCGTGTTTCATTAGTTGTGAGCCGTGGCCTTATTTTCAGGGCTGAAAGTTTTGATCAAACTGCCATTTTTGATTCTTGGCTGGTGGTTGAATGGCTCGCTGTAAAAGCTTAATAAACGCTGTTCGTTCTATATCTCTGGCGCCGAGGCTTTCAAGATGTTCAGAGCTAACCTGGCAATCAATTAGTTTGAATTGCCATGCTTGTAATTGTTTTGTGAGATAGACAAATGCGACTTTGGAGGCGTTGTTGGCACGACTAAACATGGATTCGCCAAAAAAGGCCTGGCCGATATTGAGTCCGTATAAACCACCGACAAGCTCACCATCAAGCCAGGCTTCTACTGAGTGGGCAATGCCCATTTTATGTAGTTGAAGGTAGGCGGTATGCATTTCAGGGGTGATCCATGTGCCTGCTTGTTGTGGCCGTGGAGCCGCACATGCTTGCATTACATCGGCAAAAGCCCTGTCCAGTGTGATTTTGTAGTTGTCGCGTCGAATCGTTTTGAGCAGACTGCGACTCACATGAAGTTGAGCTGGAAATAATACTGCCCTGGGGTTGGGTGACCACCATAGAATGGGTTGGTCATGGCTAAACCAGGGGAAGATGCCAAGCCCATAGGCTTTGATGAGTCTCTCTGGTGAAAGGTCACCGCCCACTGCAAGCAATCCATTGGGTTCATCCAGTGCTAGTTCGATTGGCGGGAAACTCAGATCAGGATCTGATTCGTTTATCCAGAATGGGCCATTTGTCACTGTGTTTGCTTGCTGTAAGTTTTTGAGTAAATTAAGACGTTCAGTTGATGTATGAAGATTAAGAAAACTTCGCCAGGCCACGTTTGGCGAAGTTTTAAAGCGAGTTAGCTGTTTATGTTTTCCTGAATAGCGCCTGCAATTTCATATTCACCGCTGTCAGTTGCAATAGCGCGAATCACTTTTATTGTAATTGCTAGTGGGGGGGTGATGTCGATGCCTGGTTTCATATGGACTTCCAGTAAATCACCTTTGTTCACCTGTTGTTTTGATGTAAAGCTGATACCTGTCGCACTGAGGTCATTGGATGTGGCTTCATACACTTCATTTTTACCGCAGGCCTTGAATGTTATTTTTGACTTAACATCCATGCGCAGAAAGCCACGCTGGTCACTTCTACCTACAATCATAGACTCTATCACCGAATTGGAATTGTTTTCTTTGGAGAAAAACGAATCAAACGCCATAATATTCCTCGCTTACTAACTTAGCTTTCCAGAAAACGCTCGACATCCAGGGCGGCCATACACCCGGCACCGGCAGAAGTGATTGCTTGACGATAGATGTGGTCAGCCACATCACCGGCGGCAAAAACACCGTCGACACTGGTTGCAGTGGCATTGCCTTCACTTCCGCCGCGCACCTTGATATAGCCATTTTGCATCTCCAACTGGCCATCAAAGATCCCTGTATTGGGTTGATGACCAATGGCGATGAAAACGCCTTGTACTTGCAGATCCTTCGTGCTTCCATCTTCCATATCTTTGATTCGAAGGCCTGTGACCCCCATATCATCGCCAAGCACCTCATCGAGAGTTTGTTTCCATTCAATCGTGACATTGCCGTCTTTTGCTTTCGCTTCAAGTTGAGCAGATAAGATTTTTTCAGAGCTGAATGAATCACGGCGATGAATAATCGTCACATGTGAGGCAATATTGGACAGATAAAGTGCTTCTTCAACTGCTGTGTTGCCACCGCCTACCACGGCAACTGGCTGGTTGCGATAGAAAAAGCCATCACAAGTGGCGCAGGCCGAAACACCTTTACCTTTGAAAGCCTCTTCGGATTCCAGCCCCAGATATCTGGCCGAGGCACCCGTAGCGATGATTAAGGCGTCGCAGGTGTATGTGCCAGCATCACCCTTGAGAGTGAAAGGGCGCTTGCTTAAATCGGTTTCGTTGATGTGGTCGAAGATGATTTCGGTATTGAAACGTTCAGCATGCTTTTGCATTCGATCCATTAGCTCAGGGCCTTGGACGCCTTCGTGGTCGCCAGGCCAGTTATCCACCTCGGTTGTGGTAGTGAGCTGGCCACCCTGTTGAATTCCGGTAACCATCACAGGATTGAGGTTTGCACGTGCAGCATAGACCGCTGCCGTATAACCCGCTGGGCCTGAACCCAGGATCAACAGTTTACAGTGTTTGGTTTCGCTCATGGTTCGTCTCCAGAAATCTTTAATGTTGTGTGATACAGTATATCCAGTGTTTTTGAGAGGGTCGAGTGCCTATATGTTG
>JAJRUN010000059.1 GCA_024277755.1 Gammaproteobacteria bacterium
AAGCCAGTATCAGCCTTCATTGTTTAAACGTCTGCTTGGCCCCTGGGCTAATCGCCGCTTTGAAAGTCGTCGCAAAGATATCACCTGTGATCACATCGATTGCCACTGCATCTGGTGTCGAGGCAAGTGTTGTGATCATGATTAAGTGGGAGAAATTTATGAAAAAAGTGCAAAAGTGGTTACTGGCCGCTGCCGTGTTATTTGCTAGTGCGTCGCTTTATGCCGAACAACCGTTGTTGATTGCCGCAGCGGTGGTCGAAGTGGTGGAGGCTAATCCCGATCTGGCAGCCATCAGCGCCCGAGCCGAGGCGCTGGCGGCGTTGCCGGATCAGTTGGGTAGCTTGCCTGATCCTCAGTTGTCGCTGAGGTTGATAAACCTGCCCATTGATAGTTTCTCTTTCTCTCAGGAGGGCATGACCCAGGCACAGCTCGGTTTTAGCCAGATGCTGCCCTTTCCTGGCAAGCTCGGGCTGCTTCAAGAAGCGGCGCAGGCGATGGCCAATGCGGCTGGTTTTGGTGTGGAGGAGATGCACCTGAAGCTGGTGCGCGATGTGAAGATGGTCTGGTGGAATCTCTTTTTTCTCGACCGGGCACTGGAGGTTGTTGCCAATAACCAAACCTTGATGCGTCAGTTTATCGAGGTGGCCGAGAGCAAATACAGTGTCGGTAAAGGCTTGCAGCAGGATGTACTGCTGGCGCAGTTGGAACTTTCAAAACTGTTCGACAATCAGGTCGATCTTGAGGGCAAACGGCGCAATGAGTCGATTCGTCTCAGCACACTGCTGGATCGCCCGGCAACAGTGCGCTTGGTGTTACCAGCTAAGGTGGCGGAAGATCTGCCAACACTGCGTGATGAAACACAGTTGGTGGCACAAGCGGTCGAGCTTCGGCCGATGCTGGCGGCGCAGCAACAGCGACTGGAAGCGGCGCGACTACGACTCGAACTGGCAAGAAAAGACTATTACCCCGATTTCAGTGTCGGCGCAGCGTATGGTTTGCGTCAGGGCGATAACCCCAACGGTACCTCCCGTGACGATCTGCTCTCGCTGATGTTTGGCATGAGCCTGCCGATCTACACCGGAACCAAGCAAAATCGAGCCGTGGATCAACGCAATGCCGAACGTTTGGGGCAGCGCTATGCACTGGCTGATGCCCATAACCGCGTTGAGGCGGCCATTGGTAGAGCGCTTTCGGATTACCAACGTGGCCGTGAAAAGGCCGAGCTTTTCAAAACCGGAATTATCCCTCAGGCCAAACAGACCGTAGCCTCGATGCTGGCTGGTTATCAGGTCAATAAAGTCGATTTTCTCAACGTGATGCGCGCTCAGATCACGCTCTACAACTACGAAACCCAATACTGGAATGCCTTCAGCAAGGCCCGTCAGGCGATTGCCCGACTGGTGGCTGCGGTGGGTGAGGAGAATGTCTATGAGTAACAATATTAATTCAATGGCGATTGGTGCAGCGTTGGTGGTCGGGCTGGGTGGCGGTTATCTGCTGTTTGGTGGCGGCGAGCCGCAATCGAGTGGCACGGCAGAGAGTCAAGCTGCCGCCGAACGTAAACCGCTCTTCTATCGCAATGCCATGAACCCCACAGTCACTTCACCCATACCGGCCAAGGACAACATGGGCATGGACTATACCGCCGTCTATGCTGATGATCTGGCCGATAGCGATGCCCCGGCCGGGACGGTCAAAATTGATGCGGTGACGGTACAGAACATTGGCGTTCGCACCGCCATTGCTGAAAAGGGCCCGCTATCACGCACGGTGCGAGCGCTGGGACGTGTCGATTTCGATGAAACCCTGCTAGCCAAAATCTACCCCAAGATCGACGGTTGGGTTGAGAGCCTGACGGTGGATAAAACCGGTGCTCAGGTGAAAAAAGGCGATGCGCTGTTGAGCATCTACTCACCCCAATTGGTGGCCAGCCAAGAGGAGTATCTGCTGGCACTGAAAAACCGCAATATACTGGCCAACAGCCCACTGGAAGATATTCGCAGTGGTGCTGAGAGTCTGGTCAAATCGGCGCGTCTGCGGCTGGAACTGCTCGACATGCCGGAGCACCAAATCAAGGCGCTGGAACAGAGTGGCGAGATCAGTCGGGCGACCCACATTCACTCGCCTTTTAATGGCGTGGTAATCAATATGGGTGTGCAGGCGGGACAATATGTGACGCCAAAGAGCCAGCTCTATCAAGTGGCCGATCTCTCCAAAGTGTGGGTCTATGCTGAGGTGTTTGAGTTTGAACTGCCGTGGATCAATAAAAACGATCCGGCGCAGATCACGGTTGAAGGAGTGCCCGGGCGCGAGTTTCATGGCCATATCACTTATATCTATCCCTATCTTGACCGCAAGACACGTACCGCCAAGGTGCGACTGGAATTTGATAACCGTGATGGTGCGTTGCTGCCGGAGATGTTTGCCAACGTCACCCTGGAAAGTGCCCGCAGTGAACCAGCGGTGTTGGTACCTGCCCAGGCAGTGGTGCGTTCCGGTACGCGCAAGCAGGTGTTTGTGGTACGCGAGCCGGGCAAGTTCGAACCGCGTGAGGTGGTGTTGGGGATTACCAGCGAAGGCAAGAGCCAGATTCTGGAAGGCATTGAAGCGGGTGAAGAGGTGGTGATCTCGGCCCAGTTCCTCATCGACTCTGAATCTTCACTGCGTGAAGCGACGGCGAAGATGATGGGCGATGCGCCGAAAGGTGAGGCTGAAATGAAGATGGATATGGATATGGATATGGATATGGATATGGGCGATATGAAAATGGACACCAAGGAGTAAACCGCCATGATCGAGCGCATTATCGAGCTTTCAATCCGCAAAAAATTTCTGGTGATGATCGCCACCTTTTTGATCGTAGTGGCTGGTTTGTGGGCGGTGAAAACCACGCCGCTGGATGCCATCCCTGATCTCTCCGACGTGCAGGTGATCGTCTTCACCGAATACCAGGGCCAAGCCCCGCAAGTGGTGGAGGATCAGGTCACCTATCCGCTGACCACAGCGATACTATCCGTACCCAAGACGAGTGTGGTACGGGGTTACTCCTTTTTTGGTCTCTCTTTTGTCTACATTATTTTTGAAGATGGCACTGACATGTACTGGGCTCGTTCGCGGGTGCTGGAGGCGCTCAATTATGTCGGAGATAGGCTGCCTGAAGGCACCAACCCAGCCCTCGGTCCCGATGCCACTGGCGTCGGCTGGATCTATGAATATGCGCTGGTAGATAGAACCGGTCGTCACGATCTATCGCAACTGCGCTCGATTCAGGACTGGTATCTGCGCTATCCGTTACAAACCGTGCCGGGTGTGGCCGAAGTGGCGGCCCTGGGTGGTTTTGTCAAACAGTATCAGGTGGTGGTCGATCCCAATGCCTTGATGTCCTACGGCATTCCGCTGTCGAAAGTAAAACACGCCATTAAAACCTCCAACAACGATGTCGGCGGCAAGTTGATTGAGATGGCAGAGACCGAATACATGGTGCGCGGCCGGGGTTACATTCGCGGCATCGAAGACCTCAACGACATTCCTGTCGGAGCCAATGCTGACGGCACACCGATTCGCATCGAAGATATCGCCCATGTCCATATCGGCCCCGAGTTGCGCCGTGGTCTGGCGGAGCTCAATGGTGAAGGCGAAGTCGTGGGCGGCATCGTCATTATGCGTTTTGGTGAAAATGCCCTGGCGACTATTGAAGGGGTGCGGGCGAAGCTGGCGGAGCTAAGCAAGGGGCTGCCCGAAGGGGTGGAGATCGTCACCACCTATGATCGCGGTGCGCTGATTGAACGGGCGGTGGATAATCTGACCGAAAAGCTGATGGAGGAATTTTTGGTGGTCAGCCTCGTCTGCATCATCTTTTTAATGCATGCCCGCTCGGCACTGGTGGCGATTGTGGCCCTGCCGATTGGTATTCTGCTGGCTTTTCTGGCCATGCGCTGGCAGGGGCTTAACGCCAACATCATGTCGCTGGGGGGCATCGCCATTACCATTGGCGCGATGGTGGATGGCGCGATAGTGATGATCGAAAACGCCCACAAACATCTGGAGCAAGCGGGGCGTAAAAAGGGCGCGGAACTCACCACTGCCGAACGTTGGGCCGCTACCACGGCGGCAGCTAAAGAGGTGGGGCCAGCACTATTTTTCTCGCTGCTGATTATCACCGCCTCCTATCTGGCAATTTTTTCGCTGCAAGGACAAGAAGGCCGTCTATTTTCGCCGCTGGCCTTTACCAGTACCTACTCCATGGCCGCCGCCGCACTGATCGCAATCACCTTGGTGCCACTGCTGATGGGCTGGTTTATTCGCGGCAAAATTATGCCCGAAGCGAAAAATCCGGTGAATCGGCTGCTGCATTTTCTTCATACTCCGGCGCTTAGAGCGGCAATGGGATGGCGCAAGGTAACGCTTATCGGTGCGGTGCTGCTGCTGGCACTCACCTGGTATCCGCTGTCGAAATTGGGCAGCGAATTTATGCCGCCGCTGGATGAAGGCGATGTGCTCTACATGCCAACGACGTTTCCCGGCATCTCCATCACCAAAGCGAAGGAGCTACTGCAACAGACTGACAAAATCCTCAAAACCTTTCCCGAAGCAGAGACAGTGTTTGGCAAAGTGGGCCGCTCCGAGAGCGCCACCGACCCGGCAGCACTGTCGATGATGGAGACCATCGTCCGACTTAAACCGCGTGAAGAGTGGCCCGATCCCGATAAAAAGATGCAGACCCTGATGAACGAGATGGATCAGGCGATCCGTTTTCCCGGCCTGGCCAACGCCTGGACCATGCCGATCAAAACCCGCATCGACATGCTCTCCACCGGCATCAAAACACCGGTAGGCATCAAGGTCAGCGGGCCTGATCTGCAAGTACTGGCTCGTCTCTCTGAAGAGATCGAGCGCGCCATGAAGACCATCCCCGATACGCTGTCGGCCTTTGGCGATCGTGCCGTGGGGGGGTATTTCATCGACTTCGATATCGACCGCAAAAAGGCAGCGCGCTACGGTCTGACGGTGGGCGATGTGCAGAATGCCATCAGCACGGCGGTGGGCGGCATGAACGTCACTTACACCGTCGAGGGATTGGAGCGCTACCCGGTCAACCTGCGTTACCCGCGTGAACTGCGCGACTCACCCGAGAGTCTGGCGCGCATGTTGATCCCCACCCCCAGCGGGGCGCAGATTCCGCTGGCGCAGGTGGCGGAGATTGTCGAACGCCGTGGTGCGCCGGTTATCAAGAGTGAAAATGCGACACCCAACGCCTGGATCTACGTTGATCTCAAAAGCTCTGATATCGGCGGTTACGTGGTGCTGGCCAAAGAGGTGCTGGCCGATCAGGTGGAGATTCCACCTGGCTACAGCGTCGCCTGGTCGGGCCAGTTTGAGTATATGGAGCGCGCCGCCAAACGCCTTCAAGTCGTGGTGCCCGCGACCTTGCTGCTGATCTTTCTGCTGCTCTACCTCAACTTTGGCAACATCAGTGCACCACTAGTGGTACTGCTATCGGTTCCGTTTGCGCTGGTGGGCGGTATCTGGCTGATCTATTGGTACGGTTTCAATATGTCGGTAGCGGTAGCGGTCGGTTTTATCGCTCTGGCGGGGGTGGCGGCAGAGATTGGCGTGCTGGTACTCACCTTCATTGACCAGGAGATAGCGCGACGACGACAGGCGAAGGGGGCGGAACAGCGGGATCGGTTTGCCGTATTGACCCCTGCCGAGATTTTAGAAGGTGTACGAGTCGGCACCTCGGAGCGGGTGCGGCCTATCGTCATGACCGCGGTGGCGGTAACCGCCGGGCTGCTGCCCATCATGCTCGGCAGCGGTACGGGATCGGAAGTGATGCAGCGCATCGCCGCACCGATGGTGGGCGGCATGGTGACCACAACGTTGTTATCGCTGGTGGTGTTACCGGTAATTTATGGCTTGGTATTGCAAGCTAAAGAGCGTATGCGACAGCGGAAAAACGTAACTTAAAGCGAATAAACCAGAGGTGTTAACTATGAAGTACAGAAAAGTAACCGCTATATTTCGACTTGAATTATTGGATAAAGTAGAACATAAACTGCAAGAATTGGGTGTTAAGGGGCTTAGCGCCTCCAAAGTAAAAGGTTATGGTGAGTATGCTGACTTTTATGCTAAAGATTGGATGACCCGTCATGCGCGTATCGAGTTATTTGTCAATGCGAATGAGGCGGAGGGCATTGCGCTAGCGATTATGGATGCCGCCAGCCTTGATATGAAAGGTGATGGTATCGTGGCGATACTGCCGGTGGAAAAACTTTACCGGATTCGAACCAAAACAGAGATCAATAATGAAGAGTGATGGTGAAAGGGATGTCATCAGGTCTGGTGCTGAACTGAGATTGCCGGCCGAAAAATTTCGAACGCTCGCACTGCATACTTTGGTGGGGGCTGTTATTGGTGTGCTGGTATTGCACCCGATGAGCAAAATTGTCTATTGGTTTGAATTTAAACATGACCTGGGGGCGGTTGGAGAGAGTCTGTGGAGCTTTCTTGCTAGCCGGTTTGAGTCTGCTTTTATACTGGAGATGATGCCCATGAGCCTGATTTTTTCTGCCATGGGTGGCTGCGTCGGCTTGGCTTTTGGACTTTACCATCTTGCCCTCGTTAAACAGCAACGTCGGGTACATTATTTGGAGCGGGAGTTAGCCGAAGATATACCCGCATTGATTCGTCTGGGGGAGGGAGAACATCTGGAGTTCAAATCATCGGTGCGCTGGGATTTTCGTCAGGATAAAATCAATAAAGTGCTTGAGTTGGTAATTGCTAAGACACTGGTGGGGTTTATGAACCATCAAGGTGGAAATTTATTGATTGGTGTCGCAGATGATGGCGAAGTTCTTGGTCTGGAAAATGACTATAAAACATTAAAAAGCAAAGATCGTGATGGCTTTGCACTTTGTATTACCGATATCGTCATCAATCGCATCGGTGCGGATATGTGCGTCTTTGTGCATTGTGTTTTTGATGACATAGGGGGTAATGATGTATGCCGGGTAATTGTTGAGTCGGTATTGGAACCCGTTTATTTGAGAGATGGCAGTCATTCCAAGTATTTTTTGCGCGCAGGCAATGGCATGCGTGAGCTGGATGCGCGTGAAGCTATTGCTCATGCCGCACGACATTGAAATGTCCATTTTACTGAGAATTTCAGGATGATTTGCCACTGTACGGAGGGTGTAGTGGCTAAGCCATGTGTTTGTAATCTACTGCCAGGCCAAAATGATGACGATGCTGATATTCAACTTTATATAGAGGGTGACCAGCTATTTGATGCGATGCTTGCCCGGATTGATGCGGCAAAAAAACGGGTGTGGATAGAGACCTACATCTTTGCCGATGATGAGGTCGGGCATCTTTTTGCACAAGCCTTGTCAGCGCGGGCAAAGGCCGGTGTTCAGGTTCGTTTGCTGGTGGATGCGCTGGGGTCGCTGTTTCAGTTTTATCGTACATTGGGGCCGATGCTTGAAACAGCCGGTGTTGAAGTACGTCATTTTCATCGTTGGCAGTGGCGTGAACCATTACGTTACAACCGGCGTGACCATAGGAAACTATTAGTGATTGATGCTGAAACGGCCTTTTTGGGTGGTTTTAATATTCATCGTCAAAGCTCGCAACGCTATTTTGGCGTGGCGCGTTGGCGTGATACACATGCATCTTTTCAGGGGCGACTGGCCCAGCAGGCAGATGAATTGTTTGATGCCTTTTGGCAAGGTGATCGACATCGTTTGCCGAAAGAAGATAAACATAGCAGTAGTACGTTGGTGCCTAATCAGAGCCGTTTTTGTCGGCAGCGACTAGCCTGTCTTTATGCCGATTTTTTGGGTAACGCCAAACAACAAGTTTGTTTGACAACACCCTATTTTGTGCCAGACCATCATACCCAAAGGGCATTGCTGGCAGCAGTAAAACGCGGGGTTGAAGTGCGGCTGTTAGTGCCGCGCAGCACTGATATGCGGCTGGCGCGTTGGGCGGCAAATGCAGTTTATGCCTGTCTGCTGGATGCTGGGGTGAAAATTTATGAATACTTGCCTAGAATGCTGCACGCCAAGGTTGCTATTGCTGATGGCAAGCGGGCAACCTTGGGGACTGCCAATCTCGATTATCGCAGTCTGTTTCAAAACTATGAATTGAATTTGGTTAGTCGAGACCCCAACCTCTGTTGTCGTTTGCAAGCACAGTTCGAGGTTGATTTAACCCAGGCATCGGCGGTATGCGCCAGACGATGGCGGCAGCGCCGTTGGGTACCGCGTTTGGCGGAACTATTGGGTTGGAGTGTCAGGCGTTGGTTATGAAAAATTCGGTTATTGATTTCGTCAGAACTTGATGAAATAAAAGTTGATCGCCATAAAATAAACTGGTTTTGAGGAATGATGACAGCCACAGCGTGTAAAGAAGCATCCGCGAGTTTTAGCCGGCCTGTTACAACAGAGGCGAATGACGATGGCTCATGATCCTGTTTGCACGACAATCAGTTCTCTTGTTTTTGCAACGATGCTTCGTTTTCAGGTTGATTGATGGCTAAAAAAATAAAAGTGGGTGTGGTACTGAGTTCCGGTGGCGGTCGAGGGGTGTTTGCCCACACTGGGTTTTTGCTCGCGCTGGAAAAATTGGGTGTTGAGATTGGTGCCATTGCCGGTTGTAGTGCTGGTGCTCTGGTGGGCGGTGTCTATGCCAGTGGTACTGATCTACAGCAATGGGCCGAGCGTCTTGCCAGTGTAGAGACACGGGAGTATTGGACTCCCGGTTCATGGTCGCGTTTTATCTGGCAGATGGCAGTGCATAAGGGAAGGGGCTACACGGGTATTTCAGGGAGCAGTACGGCCATTGATTTCATCCGTAGTAACCTCGCCACACAGACCTTCGAAACCTGCCCAATTCCGTTTTACTCCCTTGCGACCAATCTAACACAAGGCAGTAAAACTCTTTTTTCGTCAGGCGACCTGGCACCCCGTATTATGGCCAGTGCCGCCATGCCGGTGCTGTATCGCCCAGTGGAAATCGATGGAGAGTTGTTCAGTGATGGTGCGACCATCGAGCTGGCTTCGACCGAAGCGATCTGCTGTCGCCACAAACTTGATGCCTTGGTCGTTCACCACGCGTCAGTGTGTCGTGAAGGCCCGGAAGGGATGGCTCATGCGTTGCAACAACCGTGGTCATTGGTAGAGATTCTCTATCTATTACTTTATCGCAAACGCCCTTGGTATCTGAGCGATAAAGCAATTGATTTTCGTCAATGTCAGTGTGGTTGTGGTGTGCCAGTTGTGGTTATCGAACCCGATCTTCCTGAAATTACCTGGCCGCTCAGTAAGGGCGGGGCACAGGTGCAGATGGCTGCCAAACAGCAGGCTGAAGCGCTGCTGGAACCCTATTTACCTATCACTGGCAGCACGACCCATAAATTACGCACGTTGTTTACGCCATGACGGCATTGTGATCCTTAAAGAGGCTATACATGATTAAAATGACTTTTTTTCTATTTCTTTAGGTTGGTAGCGTGATGTTGTCTGGTTGTGATATGCCGTCGATTACCGGTATTGGTTTTACCATGAGCCTTTTTATTACCTTATTGGCTTTTGTTGATGCTGAGTTATTAGCGGAGGCACGTCTTTCCATTATTGTGGGTTCACTCATGTCGGCGGCGGTCGGAATGTTTGTGTTATACCGAAGTTGTGATAATTATTCTAAGAATAAAGAGAGATAAATATGATGTCTGATCAATATGTCTGGTTACTCTGGTCGAGTGCATTTCTGATTCCCTGGGGGCTGGTCTATTGGCGCTTTCCTGCTCAGCGGCGGGCGATGCTGTGGGCAAGCTTGTTTACTATGCC
>JAJRUN010000060.1 GCA_024277755.1 Gammaproteobacteria bacterium
AACTTCGTCAGAAGCAACACCAACAGCAACCGTATCACCCAACGTGGCACAATATTCCAATAATGCAAGGTGACCCACATGCAACAAATCAAAGGTGCCTACCGTATATACTACCATCGCTCTATTTAACTCCTGTAATGTGAGATCTTTGCACGATACAATCACGAGTAAAAATGGCTAATATTTTCCTGCTTTTCGTTAGAAAACTTGTCAATAGCTCGCTATTAACTGCATTTTCTGCCTCAATCAGAAAAATATTAGCTCATTTTTCTTTCGCGCCCGTATCGTGCAAAGCTCTCAATGTAAGTGATTCTCACTATTTTATTTCGTTGTTTTTTATAGAAGTTTCCAGCCATAAATGCCAGTTATTCCAAGCGTGTAAATAGCAAGAATATAAACATTGATTATATTGCCAGAAAGTTTTGGTGTTTTGATTTGCGATACATTCAAAGCGGCAAGCCCTACGCCACTAACATAAAGAATGACAGAAAATACTCCCCCACTAAAAATGCCTTCAAATAGAAATATAAAAACCAGTATTATGCTGTTGTTGTCAAGTGCTAGTCCGGTGTATTTTGACCCGCCAGCAAGACCGAACACACTAAAATAACTCAACCTTATCGCACTAGCAGCGAGCATTAAAAAAGCACCTACTAAAAATATAGGTTCAAATTTTCCATAGCTTAGTAACAGAATTGCGGGAGCAACGCCGTAGCTCACAATATCGATTAATACATCAAGTTGGCCGCCAAACGCTCGGTCATTACCTGTTCGGCCTTTCATTCTTCGCGCAACAAGACCATCTGCCCAATCAAATGCAACAGCCCAGATCATGCCAATCATTGCTGCGTGGTAAACACCTAAAATACTGAAGTAGATAGCTAATATTGTGCAAGCTAACCCTGCGAGTGAGCACAGATTAGGGATATCTCTCACATATGAAAGAATGGTAGGCTGTAATTCTTGAGATTTTACTTCGTGTGAAGTCATTGCGACCCTAAAACGAGGGATTATACCACCAAATTACAATCATAAATTATGGACAGCTGTGCTTGAGAATAACTATTGGGATCACTGCTGTCCCGTTAACTTTCAAATCAAAGCCATCTGATCGATGGCTAATTGTTTGTTGCGTATAGGATCGCCTCATAGCAAAGCCATCAAGTCTCGTTTTTCAAACAGGTTGAGCTGCAATAAACGAAAAATTTGTTGCATGCTTTTCTTTAACTTCGACTGAAACTTTATGAATGCAAGAAGCAGATAAACACACATCGCAACCCGTATTTGTGTCATAACTGCATTCTTGCTGGTACCGATGAAGGATTTATTTTTCAGGTTCTGCTTGATCCATTTGAAGAATAACTCAACATCCCAACGAGCCTTGTAAATATCAGCAATGGTCCTGGCAGCCAGCTTGAAATTATTAGTCAGGAAAATGTAGTGTTTGCCTGTTTCTGGATCACGGTATCCAATTCGGCGTAGCTGTATGGGGCATTTTTTTGCCGTAAGTGTGCCGGTAAATTCAATTGTGTGATCGCTGGTCAGACTCTTGTTTTTCAGCACCGAATGGCGTTGCACAATACGAGTTTTAGCATTGGATTTAAGACGTGTGACAAAGAATATTTCTTTCTCAGTCAATTGGTTATACCAAGCATAGTCATTATAACCACGGTCAATTGCCACAATACTGCCTTTGGGGAAATCAATGGTCCGGCCAACCGTAACATCACCGACCTTGCCGTCTGTAACTGTAATAAATTCAGGAATATGACCGGCATGATTCAATCCTACATAAAGCTTAATGGCGCCCTTCGTTGTTCGAAACTCAGCCCATGGAAAGACAGATAAACAGAGATCACTGGTTGAAGCATCCAGTGAGTAGAGCGGATTATTGAATCTGAATTTATAGCCAGGTACCATCCCCTGACAACGACTGACCAGCGGGATGCTGTTCGGAAGGATCGGCCTGAATGATTCTGTTTTGCAAGGGTCTCAAATTCATACCTAAGGCACTTCGTGGGGCAGGCTCTGTCTCGGCACTAATTTTAGTATTTGTGAGAAGATCGTATTACAATGAGCCATGGGCTGGTTTTCCTTGTTGGTTCAGCAAGTTATGAGCAAACTCACTGCACCAAAACCGGGGAAAATCAGACCTCTTTACTTACCGGTTAACGGGACAGCAGTGATGTTAAAAACAACAATAAAAAATAACCAGCCCACCCTGTTCGCAATCATTCTGCCCGGAATCCTCATTGCAGCAACCGGTGTTGGCGCTGGCGACCTGGCAACAGCCAGTTTTGCTGGAAGCCAATTGGGCCTGGCCATTTTGTGGGCTGTTGTTATCGGCTCGATATTCAAACTCATACTCACCGAAGGCCTGGCACGCTGGCAGCTCGTCACTGGACAGTCACTATTAGAAGGATTGGCGCAGAGCCTCGGGCCCGTTTTCGCCTGGCTGTTTCTACCGTATTTATTACTGTGGTCATTTTTTGTCGGTTCAGCGTTAATGAGCGCATGCGGTGTCACGTTACACGCCTTGTTCCCCCTGTTTGAGGACAGTGCCCAGGCCAAAATCGTATTCGGCATTATTAGCAGTCTAGTGGGATTGGGTCTGGTCTTGCTGGGCGGTTTCAAATTATTTGAAAAAATCATGGCGTTCAGTATCGCAGTTATGTTTGCCGTGGTGCTGGTGACCGCGGTCCTGTTATGGCCAGGATTTGACGGGGTGATACAAGGGCTTCTGCTGCCTGGCATCCCAGATGCGGATGGCAAAGGTATTGCATGGACCGTTGCCTTGATTGGCGGCGTCGGTGGCACACTGACAATCCTTTGTTACGGTTACTGGATACGGGAAAAAAATCGTGATTCTGTTGAGCATATCCGCATCTGTCGTATTGATCTGGCAACCGCTTATCTACTGACCGCTGTATTTGGTATCGCCATGGTCATCATCGGCAGTCAACTGGATTTAAGCGGAAAAGGGGCCGGATTAATGGTGGCACTAGCCAATACTCTAGAACAATCATTAGGTGAAACCGGGCGTTGGTTATTTCTCATTGGTGCTTTTGGTGCGGTGTTCAGCAGTTTGTTTGGCGTATGGCAGGCAGTACCCTATTTATTTGCCGACATTTATCGATTGTTCATTAGTCGACAATCCAGCGCAACCACTGTCGACACCCGAGCGGGGCCTTATCGCGGTTATTTATTTGCTCTGGCAACTGTGCCTATACTCGGTCTGATGATGGATTTCAAGCAAATTCAGCAGTTTTACGGTATTGTCGGTGCCGCATTTTTGCCTTTATTGGCTGTTGCATTATTAATCATGAACAGTAGCCGTGCCCGCCTGGGCCAATACCGCAATCATTGGCCCAGTCAGGTTTTACTTAGTACCACGGTGATCTTCTTTTTAGGGATGGCATGGATGAAATGGAGCGTCTGAGATTCTGAGTAAAGTTGCTTATTATTCGGTCAGACCAGACTTCCAGCTATGCACTTTTTTAAAGATAAATTTAACAAACGGCCCATCAAGCCTGCGGTCACTGTAGTACCAAAACTCCATCGCGCCCTTTTTAACCTTGACCGGTTCACCTACTAGTTCACGCACTTCATCATAGTTATACCCCACCTTGAGTCGGTTCCAATTAGCTTGATCCAAACTGGATCCAGGGTTGGTAGAGGCGGTATTTTGCTCTATCATTCGCACCATTTGCGGAGACTCAAAGGCATTTAAACGCCGTTCAAGCTCGATAACACGCGAGGTCAGCTCCATAACCCTGCGCTCTAAATCGGCATCAGCAGACGCCAGGCTCACACTTGAACTGGCTAGCACCAGCAACAAAACTCCGCCTATCTTTAAACCTGACAGCATCTCTAACCCCTTGTTATTAATATTGCAGCAATTCTATCTCGCACTTAGTCAGTATGTCGATTCAAACAACACAACAGCATTAAGACTACCTTAAGTATTTAATTACTTTATTATTTATGGTCTAAGCAAACGAAATACCTTATTCTTTACAAATGGTTTGGCATACTAGAGCCGCTGCCGATAACCTGTATGCAACCAACAAATAAGCAGTGCAATTATATATAGAGATGCAAAACCCAGTTGGCCAAAGGAATTCACAGTTCAAACTAAGTACGCGCTACCATGTACTTATACTGCTTTTGATTGCCACTCTGCCTGTACTTGGACTCATTCTATACAATGATAATCAAGATCGAAATGATGCTCGAAAATTCGCCCGCAATCAGGCCATGGAAGTACTCAGAGCCATACAATTCAAGCAGCAAAATGTAATCGAAAGCACAGACCAGTTGCTCACCGCCCTGGGCCAGATCCCGACCATACAAAACCACAGCCCGGCCACATGCAATACATTGCTGCAATCAGTGCTTGAGCAATACCAGCAATACATAAGCCTGGCAGCGTTCAATTTAAATGGACAATTGCTGTGCAGCTCAGTACTGACCATGGAAACATTCGATATAGCCAATCAACCTATCTTCTTGCACACCCTAAAAAGCAAACGGCTAAGCACTGCTGGTTACACCATCAACCATACAGGTGAGCAACCAAGCCTGGCGATAATCAAACCTATCGTCAATGCAGATAACGAGATACAAATTCTGTTGCACGCAACAATCAATCTCAGTTGGCTTGATGAACATGTTCAGAAATTACCACTTTATTCTGCCGCCCTACTCACTATGTTTGATAACGATGGAACCGTGCTATTTCAGTTTCCACCACAAACAACAGCTAAAACAGGGCATAAACATTCGCAAACGGAGTTGATCGAAACAGCGGTGAAACTAAGACACCTTGGAGTACTGGAACGCAGCGATGAACAGGGAACCGAGTTCATTCACGCCTTTGCACCATTGAATGATCTCAGCTTCAATACATTCATTGCAGTGTCAATTCCCGCTGCAGTGGTTTTAAAAAAGGCCAATCAAGCCTTAGAGCAAAGCCTGATATTGGCAGCACTGGTTACCCTATCAGCGATCATGTTTGCCTTTGCCTGGAGTCACCGCCTGTTCGTCAACCCTATCCACAATCTCGCCGAGGCAGCCACTCAGGTTCGGCAAGGGCGGCTAAATACACAAATAGAAAATGACAACGGCCCCAAAGAATTATCCCAACTCGGCACAACATTTAACCAAATGACATTGGCTCTGCAACATCGAGCTGCTGATCAGGCCCGCATTGAGCACTCACTAAGCCAGCTTATACAACAACATCGCGATACAAATTCGGCGGAGTTTCTGGTTGCCATCGCCTCGATATTGGCTGACACACTTGAGGTTGATTATTGTCTCATTGGCCTGACTGGGCCTGATCAAAATACCATGTTTTACAGTTGTGCTTTCTGGGGCGAAGGCGGACAACTTGACAACATTTCAATCGATATCAGGGCAACGCCTCATGAAGAATTATTGCAAAAAGAGCGTTTTAGAATCTACCGAAACGACGTGCAGCAATTATTTCCTGATGATCCACTTTTACATGATCTCAACATCAAAAGTTATGCCGGCATAAGTCTGACTGACGTTAACAAAGCTCCTTGTGGCCTGTTGGTGGTGATGAACAATCATCCCATCAAAAATGATGAAATATATCACTCACTGCTTCAGGTCTTTGCCGCCCGCATAACTGTCGAACTGGAACGGGAGCAAACCGAGCGACAAAGGCAACACCTGCTCAATGAGGCTCGTCTGGCAGCCACCGCCTTTGAAAGCCATGAGGGCATGTTCATTACCGACAGTAAGCGCAACATTCTCAGAGTCAATCATGCCTTTAGAAAGATTACGGGGTATCTGGAATCAGAGATCATTGGCAGACAGCCCGACTTGCTGTTTTCAAACAACCAGAAAAATGATTTTGGCGAAAAAATTTGGGAATATGCCAACGAACAAATGAAATGGTCCGGCGAAACAGAGCTTAATTGCAAGGATGGCAGCCCCTTTCCTGCTGACCTGACTATCAGTTCGGTCAAAAGTGAAAAAGGCGAAGTCACCCATTATGTTGCCCATTTTCAAGATATCAGCACTCGCAAACGGGCTGAAGAAAAGGTTCAGCACCAGGCCTATCATGATGCACTGACCAATTTACCCAATCGCATCCTGTTACTTGATCGCTTGGAGACTACCCTCGCAACACTCAAAAGGCGTAATGAATACGGTGCGCTAATGTTTATTGATCTTGATCATTTCAAACACATCAATGACTCACTCGGTCACCCAGTGGGTGATGCCCTGCTCATCAACATCGCTGAACGACTCAAAAACAGCCTGCGCCAGGAAGACAGTGTCGCTCGCCTTGGCGGTGATGAATTTGTGGTACTGCTGCCTCAGTTAAACAAAAACCGGCATACCAGCCAGCATGAAGCCTATGGCCTGGCTAGAAAACTGCTGCGTGTATTATCCGAAGAATACAGTGTTGCAGGACACACACTCAAAACCAGCGTCAGCATTGGCATTGCCATATTTCCAGACGACAGTCTTAATGCAAATGACATACTCCGCCATGCCGACCTGGCAATGTATAGCGCCAAGGATTCTGGTCGAGGCTCAGTAAAAGTTTTTGAAAGTGAAATGCAGACTCGGCTGATTGATCGCCTTAAACTCGAAAATGAGCTTAAAAAAGCTCACGAAGAAAAGCAGTTTGTACTCTATCACCAACCGCAAATAAAAATTGATAGCAATACCATTATCGGCAGCGAAGTGCTGTTGCGCTGGCAACACCCGGAAAAAGGACTGCTGTTACCTGGTGAATTCATTTCGGTAATGGAAGACAGCGGTCTGATACTGCCAATCGGAACTTGGATTCTGGAACAAGTCTGCACCACGCTTGCCAACAGCAATATCCCTGTTATCGCCGTCAATATCAGTCCAGGACAGTTCGCAGAAAAAGGTTTTGTCGACAACATTATTAATCTGCTCAAAAAACACCAGCTTGATGGCAAACGCCTGGAACTTGAAATCACTGAGCGAACCCTTATCAAGGATATCGATGAAACCATCAAAAAAATGAACAGCCTGAAACAGTACGGCATTCGCTTTTCCATCGATGATTTTGGCACCGGCTACTCATCACTGGCCTACATAAAACAACTGCCAATCGACACCTTGAAAATTGATCGCAGCTTTATTCAGGATTGTCTGACTGACAATAACGACAAGGCCATTGTCAGAGCAATTATCAATATGGCCACGAGTTTAGAACTGGGAATTATTGCCGAAGGGGTAGAAACCAGAGAGCAGCTTAACTTTCTCAAAATGGTCAGCTGCCCGAGTTATCAAGGGTATTATTTCAGCCGCCCCGTCCCTGAGAATGAGTTCATCACGCTGATGCAGCAACCACGACAGGTTATTTGACAACGCGCCTTACTTACGGCTTTTTTGCTTAAGCTTATGCGCATGTTTGGAATCCGGTTTTTTATATGCCTGACGCCGTACCGGTTTCTTTCTCTGCTCTGCATAGGGGTTATCGCCAGACTTAAACTCAACCCTGACCGGCGTCCCCTTAAGCTTAAACACCTTACGAAATATATTCATCAGATAGCGTTTGTAGGCCCCAGGCAGTGAAGACGTTTGCGTACCATGCACAACAATCAGGGGCGGGTTTCTACCGCCCTGGTGAGCATAACGCAGTTTAATCCGGCGACCTCTCACCATAGGCGGCTGATGCTGACTCACAGCATCTTCCAGTATCCGGGTCAGGTCAGGCGTAGGCAGCTTCTTGATCGCTGCGGCAAAGGCGGCATCAACAGATTCAAATAAATGGCCAACCCCTGTGCCATGCAAAGCAGAGATAAAATGCATCTCGGCAAAATCAAGAAAGGGCAGGCGTCTATCCAATTCCGTCTTCATTCTTTCGCGGGCATGTTTTTCCAGACCATCCCATTTGTTGACAGCGATGACCATGGCCCGGCCTGCATCCAGAGCAAAACCTGCCAGGGTGGCATCCTGTTCAGAAATACCATCATGGGCATCAAGCACAAGAATCACCACATTGGCCTCTTCGATGGCTTGCAGCGCCTTAATGACACTGAACTTTTCTACAGTCTCTTTGACTCTGCCACGACGCCGCACTCCGGCGGTATCAATCAAGGTATATTGTTTCTCATCGCGCTCAAAGGGAATAAAAATACTGTCGCGGGTAGTGCCTGGCATATCAAAGGCAACCACCCGCTCCTCGCCCATGATGCGATTCACTAGGGTAGACTTGCCCACATTTGGCCGACCAATGATGGCAACCTTAACACTGCCATCCTCTTCTTCCTCTTCCTCTTCGGCTTGAGGTAAATCCGCCAACACGGTCTGCATCATTCTGGATACATTACGACCATGGGTTGCAGCAATCGCCAGAGGTTCACCCATCCCCAAGCCCTGAAAATCAATGATGCCTATGGTTTCATCAGTACCATCAATCTTATTGACGACAATAAATATCTGCTTATTTATACGCCGCAACTGCTGCACAATTTGCTCATCACCCGCCATTAGACCTGCCCGGGCATCCACCAGAAACAGGACAATATTGGCCTCGCCAATGGCCTGATGTACCTGGTCAACCATCTGCGCTTCAACACCTTCAGCGTCACCACTCAAACCACCGGTATCAACCACGATATAGGGTTTATCGCCGACACGGCCAGTGCCATATTTACGATCGCGCGTCAGCCCCGGGTAATCTGCGACAAGCGCATCACGGCTTTTTGTAAGTTGATTAAACAGCGTTGATTTACCGACATTGGGACGGCCAACCAGTGCAATAACAGGCTTCATTGTATTCGCTACCTATTTAAGTCTCAGGGCTTCAAGCCGGCCTGACTTACTACGGCTGTATAAAACACCATCGCGCACCAGCGGCGCAACACGCACACCCGCGTCATCAACCTGATAACGCGCAGTAATAGAGCCATCCTCTTTTGAAATCCAGTGCAGCTGACCTTCAAAATCACCGACAACAATGCTATCAGCGAAACCAACCGGCGCACTGAGATCACGATATTTCAATTTATCGAGCTTCCATAGCGTTGCCCCATTACGACGGTCAAGCGCCCAAACCTGGCCCTCATCATCAACAAGGTATAGTTTTTCATCATCAACACCCATGCCGATGGATGTTCCCAGATCACGGCTCCACAGTATTGCCCCGGTCAGTTTTGACAAGGCCAACACTCGCCCCTGGTGGGCAGCAACATAGACCACATCGCCAACAACCAATGGCGTCGCATCAACATCAACCATGCGTTCAAGATCAGTGCGGCCCTGGGGCACAACAACGACGGCCTCCCACTGCAATACACCGTCAAAAACAGAAATTGCAGACAGACGGCCATTCGCTTGCCCCAGCAATATCAGATCACCGCTAATAACAGGGCTGGCATCACCACGCAGACTCAAGGCCGGTACATTGCTGCTAAAACTCCACAGTTGTTCACCATCACCGGCACTCAGTGCCTGCGTAACACCATCAGCACTGCGCACAATTACAAAATCATCACCGATTGCCGGGAGCGCCAGAACCTCACTGGAGACAGGGCTGCGCCAGAGAATCTCGCCGTTGTCTTTCGCCATGGCAATCACCTCTGCCTCTGACGTTGCCAATATCAACAAATCATTTTTAACCGCCAGTCCCGCCGAAACAACAGTATCCAGGTCTTGCTTCCACAACTGCGCTGCTTTGCCTATTTCATTGGCCTGAACAACTCCACCTGCTGAAACGCTATAAACAACGCCACCCTGCAAGGCCGGTTGCAGATGATCATAAACCAAACTCTTGGACGACGATGGCACTGATACAGACCAGAGCTTCTGAACCTTTTCAGCCGTCGCTA
>JAJRUN010000061.1 GCA_024277755.1 Gammaproteobacteria bacterium
ATTCTCCCCTCAAGATCATGTCTGTGCATGACAATCAAACGCAAGAGGAAGAGTGGCCTGCTCTGCAGGGTAATCGCGCCGTTAAACCCAAGACCCTTGAGCTGGAAGATATCAAACAGCTCTGGCGTGCAAATGCTGAAAACAAATATGGCGAAGCCGCAGTGATCAACACCCTGGCCGTTAGTCTTTACACAATGAGAAAAATCAACAGACGAGAAGACGCCATCAGCCTGGCAACTGATATGTGGCTGTCCCGTTCAAAAGATTTGTTTTAACTGAAAGCTGAATCTATGCCAACGGCCAGACCATAAACAACTGACAAAGGAGGCCCGGGCAGGAACCGGCCAATTCAGACTATAGAGCGCTTGATTGCTCTGCATCATGCAGCTCTTCACCGGCCTCGAGCCACGCCTCCTCCACCGCTTCACATTCGCTTTTGAGCTTGCCCTGTTCAGCCAGCAGGCTTTTCAGTTTGTCGCGTGACTGTTCCTGATAAAGCTCTGAATCAAGCAGTTCAGATTCTATCTGTTTAAGCCTGGCAGTGATTTGTTCGAGCTTGGTTTCAAGTGTATTTAATTTTTTCTGCAACGGCTGCAAGCGTTTACGACTTTCTGCCTGCTGCTGCCGTTTTAGTTTTTTCGATTGGACTGAGTTTTCTTTACTGTCAGCCAATTTATTTGAATCACTTTCATCCAGCCGCTTGTTTAGCCATTGACGATAATCTTCCAGATCACCGTCAAACTCCACCGCCTGTCCATCGGCCACCAGCAAAAAGTCATCACAAACACTGCGCAGCATATGTCTATCATGAGAGACGATCACCATTGCCCCTTCATAGTCCTGCAAGGCCATGCTCAGGGCATGACGCATTTCAATGTCGAAATGGTTGGTGGGTTCATCCAGCAGCAACAGGTTTGGCCGCTGCCAGGCCAGCATGGCCAGTACCAACCGCGCCTTTTCACCGCCGGAAAATATTTCTACCTGCTCATTTACCCGGTCACCGACAAAGCCAAAACCACCCAGGTAATTGCAAAGCGATTGCTCTGCCTCTTTTGGTGCCAGTTTTTGCATGTGTTGAAAGGGGGTTTCATCACAATGAAGCTGTTCCAACTGATGCTGGGCAAAATAGCCAATATCCAGATCCTTGGCGCGAATCACTTCACCTGCCTGCTCGCTCAGTTCACCAGCCAATAGCTTGATCAAGGTAGATTTACCAGCGCCATTGGCTCCTAGCAAGCCGATGCGATCACCTGGCGAGATGCTAATGCCTATACCTGAAAGCAACACCGTATCACAGTAACCCACCGCTACCTTGTCCATCCGCATCAGCGGTCGTGGCAGTTTTCTGGGTGGGTGAAAGCTGAAGCCAAATGGCGAGTCTACATGCGCCTGGGCAATCAGTTCCATTCGCGCCAGAGTTTTGAGACGACTTTGCGCTTGCTTGGCCTTGGTGGCCTGAGCGCGAAAACGGTCAACATAACTGCGCACATGAGCAATCTCGCGCTGTTGTTTTTCATAAGCAGACTGCTGTTGTTTCAACTGTTCAGCACGATAGTGTTCGAAATTTGTGTAGTTGCCACTATAGAGCTGGATACCCTGGTGCTCGACATGAGCAATGTAATTGACAACAGTATCGAGAAAATCCCTGTCATGCGAGATCAATAACAAGGTGCCAGGATAACTGCGCAGCCAATCCTGCATCCAGATCACGGCATCAAGGTCAAGATGGTTGGTTGGCTCATCCAGCAACAACAGATCGGAACGACACATCAATGCCTGGGCCAGATTCAGGCGCATGCGCCAGCCACCGGAAAACTGTTTTACCGGGGTTGATTCCTGTTCAATCTTAAAACCCAGGCCCTGCAATAAACGCCCGGCACGGGAACGAGCCGTGTAACCATCTATATTTTCAAAACGGCCATGCAGCTGGGCCAAACGATTGCCATCTTCAGCCGCCTCTGCCTCAGTAATCTCTGTCTGAATATTGCGTAATTCCGCATCACCATCCATCACATAATCAATGGCCTGCTGTTCAAGCGCCGGGGTCTCCTGGGCCACATGAGCGATCACCAGCGTTGATGGCAAGGTAAAATCACCCAGGTCGGTATGCAGCTCCCCCTTGATCAAGGAAAACAGGCTGGACTTGCCAGTGCCATTCGCACCGGTAATGCCAACATGCTGGCCCTGATGGATGATCATATTGACCTGTTCGAACAACAAACGTGGGCCGCGGCGCAGGGAAACATCGGTAAAATTCAACATGGGCGCAGTGTATCAGTCTGACAAACGCGCTACCATATGAGCCTGATTAAAACCTGATTTGAAGCGAATATTATGAAATATGTTGGTGCCCATGTCAGTGCCTCTGGCGGTGTTGAAAACGCCCCGCTCAATGCCAAAGCGATTGCAGCCAAGGCCTTTGCCCTGTTCACCAAAAATCAGCGCCAGTGGCTGGCCAAGCCCTTAACAGAAAAAAGCATCAATGCCTTCAAAATCAATCTGGCCAAAGCAGGCATTACCGCTGAACACGTACTGCCCCATGACAGCTACCTGATCAATCTTGGTCATCCGGAAGCTGAACCACTACAAAAGTCACGTAGCGCGTTTATTGATGAGATACAGCGCTGCCAACAACTGGGATTAAAACTGCTTAATTTTCATCCGGGCTCACACTTGAAAAAAATCTCTGAAGACGACAGTTTGGACCGAGTGGCTGAATCAATCAACATTGCCCTGGACAAAACCGATGGTGTCACTGCGGTGATTGAAAACACCGCTGGCCAGGGGACTAATCTCGGTTACAGATTCGAACACCTGGCCCATATCATTAACAAGGTTGAAGATAAAAGCCGTGTGGGTGTTTGTCTGGATACCTGCCACAGCTTCACTGCCGGTTATGATCTGCGCACCACAACAGCATGCGACAAGAGCTTTGCAGAATTTGAAACCATCGTGGGCTTCAAATACCTGCGTGGCATGCATTTGAATGATTCAAAACCCGACCTCGGGACACGGGTCGACAGACATGAAAGCCTGGGCAAAGGCAAGATTGGTCTGGAGTGCTTTCGCTACATCATGAACGATGCACGTTTTGATAATATCCCCATGGTGCTGGAAACGGTTAACCCGGATATCTGGCCAGATGAAATCAGCCTGCTCTACAGTATGATTAAAGACTGATATTATGCCGCCTGTTCCAGGCTGTCTTTTTCTATACCCAGTGCCTGCAGCAAATCCACCGCCTGCTCTCTACAATCACTAAGCTCGGCAATGGCATCCTTCAAGGATGTTTGTGCCAATTCAAATACAGCCGGATCAATATCGCCATCGATGACAGAATGTAATTCTGCATAAAGCTGCCCAATACGATCAAACAACGCTGATGACGCAGCATAGTAATCACAAACCTGTACTTTGCTGCCTAATTGATTAAACAGCCCCATCCATTCCTGATTTTTGCAATAGGTGGGATTTGAGTCTTTTAGCTGCTGCAAAGTAGCCAGCCAATCCGGGTCGGCCAACTGCCACTCTTTCAACAACTTGTCATACAGGGCAACAGAGTGCTCAAGATCAAAACCGATATCAGCCTTAAGAAATGACCTGACTTCTTTAATTCGTGCTTTCTGTCGCCGCGAGTCAAATACCAATCCTGCGCCCGCAACAATTACGCCACCAATCACAGTCACTATTGCCGTTTCCATATCCATCCTTCCTGGTATATAAATAAATTCAACATTCGCCCCATTGAGCATCCTCTATATCGACTAATTTAGTAGGATTCTTAAGCGAATACGCCAATTATTTCAAGATAAAACCTTCGTATAAATACAACACCCAGCAGTCATCAACAATGCTGGAGAGACACATATGAACAAGGAAGTATTAACCCGTTTTGCAGGCCCGTTTGAGATCAGGCTTAGTTTCTGACCAGTCGGACAAAACCACTGCTATTTTTATTCGTCCTGACAATACCGCCATCAATAAAATTAACCCCCCATGCCAAAGCACGGCCGGTTGATGGTGCTGCAGAGTAATATATTGATGACGGTGTGGAGGACCATAACAAGGCACTATACGCAGTCACCTGCTGTGGATCGGCGCTATTGTAGTTGGCGATCATTGGTGTGGCAGGAAACAGAGTCAAATTTGACGCGGGTGAATGACATTGCAGCTCAGTGATTGTCGCCAGTTCTTTAATATTGGGCAAACGCCAGTCACTATAACCATAATTCATGGCTGATTCAGCATTCACCGTTGTCACAACCTGCAAGGCAGTTTGCCAGGTATACGCTTGCGCTGTGCCAGTGGCACAAGCACCACCACTCAAGCCCTGAACACAAGGCATCCACATCAGGCCAGTAAAATCATCACTGACAGTGCCATCACCATTGACGGTAAAGGCCGCCACAGGCGTGGTCTGTTTAACCGTATTGTCGCAAACCTGCTCAGCCAAAACCACGGCAGAGAAACTGGCGGCCACCAATAGTCCAGACAAGTAAAAACCCATGCTCTTCATCATAAACCGCCTCTCACCAACCTTATCAGCTGTGGAGTATGTTTTGCCATTTGTGTATCACCGCCGGTATTAAAGCTAACCGCCCAGGCATAGTTGGCATAACCGGCCGCTGTTTGTGAACTCCAGTACCAATCCCGGTGCAAGCGATGAACAGCATCAGGGTTATGAGTATTAGAAAAATAATAACTATCAATCATTGGCCCGGGTTCATCCTGACTGTAATCAACAATAGATTGCAGCTCTGCCCGGCTTGGCAAACGCCAGTCGTTAAAACCACACATTGCCGTTTGGTTGATTGCAGCGATATAGGCTTGGGTATCACAGCTGGCAGGGGCAGAACAGGTTCCACCATTTTCCAATCCCAGATCACCGGCGGCATAAGAACGACTTGAGTCATACCAGCTATAGGTGTTGTTGTTTGCGCTTAGGCTAGAGCTATCAGCCGATTTCAGTTCCCAAACCAGCCCCGTTATGTTGTCTATCACGCAGCCTGAACCCGTATTGGTGAAACTGAATCCAGCCGAGCCATCAGCAGTATTATTGTCATTCACATCTCGGCCCAGATCAGCATCCTGCCGTGGGTGAGTCACCGCCGTTGCCGTACATGACTGCCCGTCTTCAAACTGATCTGCACATAAAGTCACACCGGTATCATTCAATACAACGGGTGCAATAATTGCTAAATTTGAACTTACGTCATCGCCACCACAGGCGCTAAGCACAAAAGGCAGAAAAAGAACAGATGCAGACCGCTTAACCATCACAGAGAAATTAGTTTGTTGATTCAAATGCTTCATTTTAGTTATAACGGCTCTTCCGCCAACAACTAAAATGATTACTCTAACGCCTGTAACTTATTGTTAACATTGCCGTAATCTCGCAACCAAACAAACACTGCTGCACCTATCGCGGTCTAAAAACCAGCGTTGGGCTGCTTAAGAAATTCAAGTTCTTCAGCGGACGACTGACGTCCGAGAATGGTATTGCGATGAGGATAACGACCAAACCTGTCTATGATGGATTTATGTTGTAATTCAAACTTATGGTTATGCTCCAAGCCCGGCGCAGAGAATAATTCAACGGCAACCTGGTGGATCTTACTGGACTCACTGTGCATAAAGGGCATGTAAAGAAATGCTTGCTGCACCGCTGATAACTGTTGATCTACGCTGTGGCTAATGGCCTCCTGAGCCAGAACCAACGCCAAAGCATCTGCTGCAAAAGCGGCTGGTTTGTCACGAAACATATTGCGTGAAAACTGATCCAGAACAATGATCTCGGCCAGACGGCCTAGAGGCTCTTCACGCCATGGATACAGTTCACAGCGAAGTGCCTGGCCGTGTAAATCTGAAAATCGTTCGCGAATCAATTGGTCGAACCGATCATCCTTAACAAACCACAACTGGCTATCCGTCTCGTTAAACCAGAAATCGATGACCGAGTGATAACTGTTCATAAGTTCCTCGAGGTTTATTTAGGAATCTGCAGTCGGTTTATACCAACCAAAACGTTGGTGCAACTGCACCACTTCACCAATAATCAGCAAGGTTGGCGCATGCACCTCATGCTCACGTACCAATTGAGAAAGATTGCTCAGTGTACCGGTGAAAACACGCTGCGAAACAGTGGTGCCCTGCTGAACCAAAGCCGCTGGCATATCTGCCGAGACGCCATGTTGAATCAGTTTTTTACAAATAATTTCCAGCCCGGCAAGGCCCATATAAACCACCACGGTCTGACGCGGTTGGGCCAGCGCCTGCCATTGCAAATCGACACTGCCATCCTTTAACTGGCCGGTGACAAACATGACCGACTGGGCATAATCCCGATGCGTCAGTGGAATACCGGCATAGCTGGAACAACCTGCTGCCGCCGTAACACCTGGCACCACCTGAAACGGAATGCCTTCATCAGCCAGGCCGGAGATCTCTTCACCGCCACGACCAAAGATAAATGGATCACCACCCTTGAGACGCAACACCCGCTTGCCCTGCTTGGCCAGATCCACCAACAACTGATTGATCTCTTCCTGACGCACGGCATGGTAAGCACGTTTTTTACCGACATAAATCTGCTCTGCCTCGCGCCGTACCAGATCAAGAATCTGTGGCGACACCAAACGATCATAGAGCACCACATCAGCCATCTGCATCAGCCGCAGGGCACGAAAGGTGAGCAAGTCAGGATCGCCCGGGCCAGCCCCCACCAGATAGACTTCGCCCTTGGCCAGTTGCTCACTATCAGCCTGTTCGATGGCTTTTTGTAAGGCTTGCTCGGCCTGTGCATCACGATTGGAATAGACCATCTCGGCCACTGGGCCTTCGATAATGTCCTCCCAAAAATGGCGTCGCTGCGACATGGTTTTAAAACGGTTTTTTACCGGCTCACGGAAACGCCGCGCCAAATCTGCCAAACGACCGTAACTGTGCGGAATCAAGGTTTCCAGACGGGTACGCAACAGCCGCCCCAGGGTAGGTGAAGCCCCACCCGTGGACACCGCCACCACCACTGGCGAGCGATCAATAATAGACGGCAGGATGAAGGTACACAGCTCTGGGGAATCGGCAACATTCACCGGCACACCGCGCTGCTTGGCAGCCTCATAGACCAGGCGATTTACACTCATATCATCGGTAGCCGCAATCACCAACACAGCCTCTGCCATATGTGACTCATCATAATTGGCAGCGATATGCTCGACCTGATCAACATCACTTTTGCTCTGCAATGAGACAGATAGTTCCGGCGAGACAACACGCACATTAGCACCAGCCCGCAGCAACAAACCCACTTTGCGCGCCGCCACATCACCGCCACCGACCACCAGTACCAGTCGACCCTTCAGATCAATAAATATGGGTAAATAATCCACCGCAGTTATGCCTTGGTGATCGTGGTCAAGCCACCCATGTATGGTTGCAGCACCTCGGGCACCTTAACGCTGCCATCAGCCTGCTGATAATTTTCCAAAATTGCCACCAGGGTGCGACCAACCGCCAGGCCAGAACCATTCACCGTGTGCACCAATTCCGGTTTGCCCGTTTCCGGGTTACGCCAGCGCGCTTGCAGACGGCGCGCCTGAAAGCCTTCAAAGTTAGAACAGGAAGAGATTTCACGATAAGTGTTTTGCGCTGGCAACCAGACCTCAAGGTCATAAGTCTTGGTGCTGGAAAAACCGATGTCACCGCTACACAGCGCCATGACGCGGTATGGCAGGCCAAGTTTTTGCAGCACTGTTTCTGCATGGCCGGTCAACGCTTCCAGAGCTTGGTGTGAGTCTTCTGGTTTGACTATCTGCACCAACTCGACTTTTTCAAACTGGTGTTGGCGAATCATGCCGCGGGTATCACGACCATAGGAGCCCGCCTCGCTGCGAAAACAGGGGGTGTGACAGGCAAAGCGGCGCGGCATGTCGGCAGCATCAATAATCTCATCACGAACAATGTTGGTCACGGGTACTTCAGCGGTGGGAATCAGGTAGTACTCCTGCTCACCATTGAGTTTGAACAGCTCTTCTTCAAACTTAGGCAACTGGCCGGTGCCACGCAGGCTGTCTTTGTTGACCATGTAAGGCACGTAGGTTTCGGTATAACCGTGTTCGCTGGTATGCAGGTCAAGCATGAACTGGATCAAGGCACGGTGCATGCGGGCGACACCACCCGTCATTACCGCAAAGCGTGAACCGGTGATCTTGGCGGCAGTATCAAAGTCCAGTCCACCAATCGCCTCACCCACATCCACATGATCTTTGACGTCGAAATCAAACGTGGTTGGCTCACCCCAACGACGAATCTCGACGTTGTCATCTTCAGACTTGCCAACAGGGGTGGATTCATGCGGCAGATTGGGCACGCCCAACATGATTTTTTCCAGTTCTGATTGTAACTGACTCAGTTCCTGTTCAGCTGTTTTGAGTTCATCACCCAGTTTGCCTACCTCAGCCAGCAACGGCGCGATATCTTCACCCTTGGCTTTGGCCTGACCGATAGATTTTGAACGGGCATTACGATCAGCCTGCAAGGCCTGAGTACGCACTTGAATCTCTTTACGCTGCACTTCAAGCTCGGTAATCCTTACCGCATCCAGTTCAAAACCACGGCGCGCCAATTGCGCAACCACATAATCGAGTTCGTTTCTGATTAAACGAGGATCTAACATATCAATTCCTTAATTACTTTATTCTTCGCTTTCATTTACCCACGCCGACCACTTCACCATGTGGCGCGGTTTAATCGTGTTATTTAAATGTTCGAGAATATTTTCAACCTTTTGTGGGTCATCAAAAAATTCCACCACCAGCGGCAAATCCAGAGATAAGGTGGCCAATGAGGACGTGTGCAAGTCACCGTTTTCGCCATAACCGGTGATGGCGCGAAACACGGAAACACCGCGCACCTTTTCCCAGTCATGCAGGCGCTTAATCAGGTTATCCAACTGGCCGCTTTTCTCACTTAAATAGATGCGCACCATTGTCACTTCGACCATCTTCATAGTTGTCTCCCTGCAATCACACCCGCCCACGCCGCAACAATACACAGCACCACACTGATGACAGTATTGAGCATGGCTTTGCTATATGCACCCGCCTCGATCAAATTCAGTGTCTCAATAGAGAAGGTTGAGAATGTTGTAAAACTGCCTAGAAAACCAATCAAAATTACCGCACGCCATTCAGACCCAAGGCTCAGGCGTTCAATCAATAACACTGACAACAACCCCATCAACAGTGATCCCAGCACATTGACTGTCAAGGTGCCATAGGGAAAACCACGTCCCAGCCAGGCATAAACCTGGCCAGAGACCCAGAAGCGCAACACTGCACCTGTAGCACCACCCGCCGCTATGGCCAATACAAGTTTCAATTCATTAACCTTTAATACGTCTCAAAATGCATTGACGGGATTATACCTGAATCACTGTTTGCGTCGGGCCTTTGCATCAAGTGCACGCAGGTGCGCCAGCTTATCGCCAATCTTGCCTTCCAGGCCGCGCGGGGTTGGCCGATAATAGTGACGAGCCGGCATATCTTCAGGGAAATAGTCCTCACCGGCCGCATAGGCCTCTGGCTCATCATGAGCATAGCGATAGGCCTTGCCATAGCCCAGCTCTTTCATCAGTTTGGTTGGCGCGTTACGCAAATGAACAGGCACCTCGTAAGAGCCATGCATCTTGACCTCGCTCATGGCATTATTAAACGCCACATAAACGGCATTACTCTTTGGCGCACAGGCGAGATAAATGATTGCCTGGGCGATGGCCAGCTCCCCTTCCGGACTGCCTAATCGTTCCTGTACATCCCAGGCATTGAGACAGATGCCCAGCGCACGCGGATCGGCATTGCCAATATCTTCGCTGGCCATGCGCACCACCCGACGGCCGATGTAAAGCGGATCACAACCACCGTCAATCATGCGCACAAACCAGTACAAGGCAGCATCCGGACTAGAACCACGCACCGATTTATGCAGTGCTGAAATTTGATCATAAAAGGCTTCACCGCCCTTATCAAAACGGCGTGGCGCACCACCCTGCAAGACTTCGTTGACCAGCTCCTCGTCAATTTCCTCTTCAGCAAGATCCGCCATGATTTCAAGAAAATTCAAGGCCCGGCGGGCATCACCATCAGCCACCTCTGCCAGACGATCACGCAAGGCCTCAGCCATCTGCAAAGGTTTGTCGACACCCCGGCTTTGATCTGCCAGCGCACGATCAATGATGCCACGAATGGCCTCGGCACTGAGACTGCGCAGCACGTAAACACGGGCCCGTGACAACAAGGCGTTGTTTAATTCAAACGATGGATTTTCTGTGGTGGCACCGATAAAGGTGAAGGTGCCATCTTCAACATAAGGCAAAAATGCATCCTGCTGCGCCTTGTTAAAACGATGCACCTCGTCGACAAACAGCACCGTGGGTCGGCCACTGACATCACGGGCATACTGCGCCTTTTCCACCGCAGCGCGGATCTCCTTCACCCCCCCCAGCACCGCCGAGATACTGAGAAATTCAGCTTTGGCATGGCTGGCCAGCATCCGCGCCAAGGTGGTCTTACCTGTACCGGGCGGCCCCCAGAAGATCATTGAATGCAGACGATTGGATTCAATGGCCTTGCGCAAAGGCTTGCCCATGCCAAGCAGATGATCCTGACCGGTGTATTCCTGCAGGTTTTGTGGCCGCATCCGATCCGCCAGTGGCTGCCAGCCACTACCACTCTGTTGCTCAAGCAGATCTTTCACTATTGCGCCACAGTTTCGTCGATAACGTCTACACCCTCAGGAATCTTCAGGTGAAAGGTCTCAGCAGAAAATTGCTTATTCAGCTGAACATTTTCAAATCGCAAACGGGTGAACTGGCCAAAGCTGTCTTTTAATTCCATCTGCCTGATCACACCCTTTTCCAAGAGAATGAACAGCGCTTCAAAGCCGCTGTCGCTTTGCTTTGGAATCAGCTCAAACCAGTCGCGGCCCTGGCGCAACACTCTCAACACATCAAACTGTTTATCCAACTGGGAGGCATCACTCAACAAACTGGCGGGGCTGTTGGCCGTCGTCGCATCCTGATGTTTGATACTGACCTGTTCGAGATCAACGTCGAATAGCCATAATTTTTTGCCATCGGCGACAATGTGCTGCTGAAAAGGTTTGTTGTAGTCCCAGCGAAATTTGCCTGGGCGTTGCACAATCACCTGGCCACTTGAGTCCTGCAGCAGTTCATGCCGTGGCCCGAATACCTGCTGGGTAAAATCAGCCTTGAGGCTTTGCATATTGTTAAAAAAGCGCCGCAGCTCATTACCTGATCCGGCATCCGTTTCCGCCACCACCGACGCAGACAAACACAAAGCAACAACCGCAAAGATAATCTTTCTAAATGACATGCCTAACCCTTAACTGGTGGTGGCGCCAGCACTTCGCGCGAACCATTCGATTGCATTTCACTGACCACACCGGCACGCTCCATGTCCTCAACCATACGCGCGGCACGGTTGTAACCAATCTTGAGACGACGCTGAATACCAGAGACAGAAGCTCGGCGGGATTCAGTCACAATCTGCACCGCTTTATCGTAAAGTTCGTCAGACTCATCATCGCCACCATCCATGCCACCAAAGTCACCCTCGGCAGATGGTCATTCCAGAATCTCGTCAATGTAATTCGGCTCACCCAGCTTTTTAAGCGAGTCAACCACGTTGTGAACCTCGTGATCGGCAACAAAGGCACCATGAACACGGGTGGGAATACTGGTGCCAGCAGGTTGATAGAGCATATCGCCATGCCCCAGCAGTTGTTCTGCCCCGCCTTGGTCAAGCACAGTACGGGAATCAATTTTGGACGACACCTGGAAGGCAATACGACTGGGGATATTGGCCTTGATCAAGCCTGTTAAAACATCCACCGAAGGGCGCTGCGTCGCCAGTAATAGGTGAATGCCCGAGGCACGGGCTTTTTGCGCCAGACGGGCAATAAGCTCTTCGACCTTTTTGCCCACCACCATCATCATATCAGCCAACTCATCCACAACAACGACAATGAACGGCAGCGGCTCTAAAATCGGACGCGCCTCATCAGGTGACATCAATTCAGCAAATGGGTCAAAAATCGGCTCACCAGCATTAATGGCATCTTGAACCTTTTTGTTGTAACCGCCGATATTCCTGACCCCCATGGCGGCCATCAACTTATATCGTCTATCCATTTCCGCCACACACCAGCGCAGTGCGTTGGCAGCATCTTTCATGTCGGTCACTACAGGTGTTAATAAATGGGGAATGCCATCATAAATGGACAATTCCAACATCTTGGGATCGATCATAATCAAACGCAGCTGATCAGGTTTAGCCTTGAACAACATACTCAAAATCATGGCATTCACTGCCACCGACTTGCCCGACCCCGTTGTGCCAGCAACCAATAGATGTGGCATCTTGGCCAAATCAGTCACCAGTGGCTGACCTGAAATATCCTTGCCCAGTGCCAGGGTCAAAGGTGAATGCGACGAATCATATTGTTGCGACTGAACAATCTCACTCATGCGCACAATTTCACGGTGTTCATTTGGAATCTCAAGTCCGACAACTGACTTACCGGGAATGACCTCAACCACGCGCACGCTCACCACGGATAGAGAACGGGCCAGATCCTTGGACAGGTTAGTAATCCTGCTGGCCTTAATGCCAACACCCGGCATCATCTCAAAACGGGTGATCACAGGGCCGGGATGAACCGCCACTACCTCAACCTCAACACCGAAATCCTTTAGTTTCAGTTCAACCAGCCTGGAGACGGCCTCCAAGGCCTCTTTGGACAAACCTTTGCCACTCTGCTGAGCCTCATCAAGAATGGCCAAAGGTGGCAAACCGTCAACGCTATCGCCATCAAACAGCTTTTGCTGCCGCTCCTGCTCAACCCGCTTGCTAACCTCGACTTTTTTAATCACTGGCTCGATACGCAAGGGCTTACGTTTTTCTACCTTCCTGGCCTCTGCTTTAACCGTGGTCTGGCGTTCTTTTTTAAGTTTGTAGGCCGTCCATTTTTCGCGCATCAGCCCAATCCAGTTGCGGGTCAATGAAACCAGCTCCAGACTCAAGCGACCAACCACATCCATCAACCAAAACCAGGAAAGACCAGTAAACAGCGTCACCCCAGTAAGAAACAGCGCCAATAGAAAGAGGGTCGCACCAAGAAAACTGAATGGTGCAACCAAAGCACTGCCAATAACATCACCGAGAATACCGCCAGCATTCAGCGGCAATTCGGTCGGCGCTCCAAAATGCAGTGTCGCCAAACCACAGCCAGCAGCAACCGTCAGCACAAAGCCCGCACAGCGCAGACCAAACTCACTCATTGGAATAGCATCGGCCTGCTTGCGGCCTTTGAACAACAGCCAACCGCTGTAGGCAACCATAATGGGGAATAGATAGGAGAAATAGCCAAATAGGTAGAGGAATACATCAGCAAACCAGGCACCGGCAACGCCACCTGTATTTTCAATCACGCTGGCAACACCACTGTGGGACCAACCAGGATCTGTCTGCGTATAACTGCCCAGCGACACCGCCAGATATAAGGCGATGGCGCTAAATATAAATAAAGCCCCTTCACGCAACCCCTTGGCTGCATGACTTTTTGCCGCACCCAGTTTACCCTTTTTTACTGCCTGTCCCAACTGAAGATCACCCATCCAAATTTAATAAAAACAAAAAAATCTTTGTATATTCAGGAGATTATAGACATAACATCAAGTTAATGCTCGCCATCCGCATGTGACTGTTTGTTAATGGGGAAAAGCAGGCGCACCCTTTACCGCAACAGCGACATCACCTATGATGACCTGACTCGGGCTAAAAACTGCCAAACCACAACATATAGGCACTCGACCCTCTCAAAAACACTGGATATACTGTATCACACAACATTAAGGATTTCTGGAGA
>JAJRUN010000062.1 GCA_024277755.1 Gammaproteobacteria bacterium
GAGGGTTCGCCGCTCTCACCAGCCTGAATGGAATAGGTGGTCTGGCGTGCCTGGAATACCATGGCCTCGGTGTCATAGGCTTGGCTCAAACTGGATGTGCTATTGCCGGGGCTGACTGCACCGCCTGAGTTATGCACCACGACATTGGCTCCGGCAGGATTTGCGTTGGTGATTTGCACAAGGTCGCCCTGCACGCAGTCGGTGACCAGCAGAATATCGCCTTGCGCCAGTCCTGCACCGCTGGTGAGAGGCATGGCCGCCGCCGTGGTGGGCATGGCTGCCGATATGCTAATTCCTGCACTGCGGGCCCCTTCAATGGTAATGGTGTCCGGGTTGCTGCCTGCGCCGTTGGTGCCGGAGATGCCGCCATTGGCGAGATAATCAATATAGCCGCCACCACCCGCGTTAAGGTTGTCTGTCACCATAATGTCCTGGCTGCGACAGCCCCAGAAATCGGCCATGCGCAGGTCTTCGGCTAAAAGACGAACAGCCGTGCGACCATTTTCCTGAATGAGCGAGAGTGACTCCTGAACGGTGAAACTTCGTTTGTTGGCCTGAAAAATCTGCAGTACCCCGGCCATCAGGATCAGGCTGATAACCATGGCGACCAAAATCTCGATCAGCGTTAGACCGGCCTGGCGTGGATGCATTGTGTGTATTGATTTCATAGTGTGATTTCGTGGTTGCAGAAGCGGGTTTTTTACAAACGGTTGTAAAGCACTTGTCCGGTGATCCTGAAACAGACCATGTCAGCGGGATCCGTGGGGTCGCAGTTTGTGCCAGTGGCGCCGGTACGCCCGTCATCCCACATCACGGTAACGATGAAGGGTGCATTCGCGGCTGTGCCGGTCACCGTGCCCTGGCCGGAAGGCAGTACCGCAGTTAAATTGGCGGCCCATTCTTCGATGTCGGTGTTAGCCAGGTTGGCCGGGCTGCAACCGGTACCGATGCAGCCGGGGTTGCCGGGAAGACTGCTTGTATCAATACTGTTGTAGGCATTGGCATCGATTCCCATGGGGTTGGCACGCATACGATCGAGAATATCGTAAGCAAGGAATGTGGCCTGAGTACGCTGATAGGCGCTGTTGTTATGTTGCAGGCTGCGGGCTTGCAGACCGGCCAGGCCCAGTAAACCAATGGCGAGTACCACGAGGGTGACTAGCACTTCGATCAGTGTGAAACCTCTCATTGTGTGTCGATTATTGTTCATGTGGCTTTTGCTCATGCGTGCGTTCTCAAAGTGATGCGTAAATTCTAGGCCCCACAAGGCCATCTGGTATCCGTTCTATCGACCGCTGATCTGGAATATGTCGCCATCGGTCAAAATTTTGACGAGGTGGGCTTTTCGGCAAAGAGGGTATTCCACAAATGCTTGTAACTTGTTGAAAACAAATGTTTATTTTTCGGTGTGGGAGAGTTGGGTTAAGCAGTGATTATGTAACTTTAGGTTGAAAAGGTGGCTTTGCTGAGATGGGCGGTTTCATCGATCTGATGAGCGGTGTGACTTTGGTGATTTTTGTGAAGTGGAGAGGTTTCAGTAACGAGGTTTTGCCCCCAAAACGACCGGTTTTTCTGCCGAATATTGATAAGCCAATTAAGGTTTTTGGGGCAAGAATGACAACGGTGGTTATCAGCTCACTGATAGTCATTCCTTTAAACGGTATGAGCGTATGCAGTAGGTGTTGTTTCATCCAGATTATACTGGTTGATGAGGGTACATATAGCACGAAGCCGGCACTGGGCCGGCTTCGTGGGTTACTCGGGTGGGTTGGCGCGGCTAATTGGCTGCCGGACGAACCTCAATCCAGCGGGGGTTGCCGACGTTGGCTGCACCGCCACCGCCACCGCCACCAGTAGCGCCGCCGCAGCCAATACAGCTCGTATCTGCTCCGCCGGGAGGAGGCGAGGCTGGAGGTGTGCTAGGTGTGTTGCTGTTGACAAGACCAGGGCCGATACCGCTGAAATTAAGGGACGGCGTGGTGACCGCAGAGCCATTGGTACGAGCTGTGGAATAGCTGTTGGGGTCTGAGCTGATCACGGTAATGGTGTTGTCCTTGGCTTCAATATAGAACCCGTCGCGCACCACGATGGCACCAGAAATGTACTGTTGGCTTGGTGCGGCAGAGTCTTTGGCTTCCAGTTCCATGGCCTGCGGCACGTACAGCAGGCCGGAGATGTTGACGTGACCATGCATGTCGATGAGGCCGCCACTGTATAGATAGGTGGGCAGGTCTTCGAACTGCTCGCTGCGTACATCATTCGCCGTCATAACGCCGCTGACGCTGGAAGGCACGCCAAGTTGTGATGAACTACAAGTGGTGCTGGTATAGTTTGCACAATCAGCGGCCATGGGCAGTGTGCCCCAGGTCGCTGCGGTGATGTTGAGCTTGTTAAATGCTTCGGCCCAGCCGTCGGCATACCCGGAAGCCATCAACATGTGGTATTTGTTGGGCTCGTTGAGGGTGGCAAATTCCGTGGCATCCAGCACTGTACCTGTTTCAAACAGGTAATTGTCTTTTGAAGACTGTGGGATATCCAGAAAGTCAATGCTGGGCACGGGTGTTACCGGGCCAGAAGTCAGACCATTGGTGACGGCTTTGACAATGAACATATTGTCCATAGTGCCGTCGCCGGTTGCATCGTAGTCCCAGTTCACCATGATGGGCACGGAGACCTTGAAATACAGTTCGCGCGGAGCAAAGGGCAGCTCTGCCAGCGGAATAGGTGCGCCGGTCAGGTGATCCACAAAATCCCACAATAAACTGCCTTTGACCTTGATGCGGCTCGTTGAGGTAATGGCGCTGCCACAGTATGAGTTCCCAGATTTAAGATTGGTGCCACTGGTGGGGGCGCAGGTACATAACCCTGCGGTGGTACCGCTACAAAAACCATAAAGGTCAGCGGCACTGGCAACGGTCTGGCCAACGGCATTTTTGGTACAGTCGGCACCGCTACAGCTTCGTGCACCCTTTTCCAGGGGAATAAGTACTCGAACCATACCGTACATGGTGCGGGCATTGGCAATATTGCTGAGGAATTGCGAGAAGCTGATTGTGCCGTAAGTGTTCGCGGCGACGCCTGTGTCGGGAGTCACATTACCCGTAGCCGATATCCAGTCAGCAACGGCGCGTAATCTGTCCAGATCGAACAAATGTGTACCGTCGGCGAAGAAGGCCAGCTGGTCTGTGGTATTGAAGTTTAAGTCATCCACGGTCGCTGCAGAGCGGCCAACCACTAGGTCCAGTGTGTGTGGTGCTGCACTGATGTCGCGGTTGACGGTTTGATAATTAGTGATGTTAATGGCATTGCCACCGTAACCATCATCAATGGTGGTGTCGCTCTTGCTGCAGCCATCCAGAAAAGCCAGATTACTGGCAATGGAGGCCTGGCCGGGAGTGGCGGTATTATCCATAATCACCACGCCGGTTGTGTTGGAGCCGGTACAGACAATGGTCGGGGTTTTGCGGAGTTGAATGTCTTGGCTGGCGGGCGTATCCGTGCCACAGGCAACACTAATGGTGAGGGTTTCCGAGGTGGCGCCAAGGTAGCCGTTACCGGTATCGTTGTTCATGTAAGTGAACTGGCCATTGTTGGTGAAACCGGGATCCAACGTCACCGTACCGTGGGTCGGTGAAGCAACAAGCGTGTAAACGTAAGGGTTGGTGCCAGGGCAAGTCGTGCCATTGCCGCCACTGGCTGTCCAGCTTGCGCTGCCATTATCGGACAGTGTCATCGTGGTGGTATTGGGAGAAAGGCTCAGTGAGAGTACGCCAGCAGGGGGCGGCGGAGGTGGCGGAGGTGGCGTAGAGCCGGCGTTGGAGTCTTCGGGCTTGAACCATTCCGTATCGGTATCACCCCCGTGTGAGCCAGCAGTACAGGTCGCGCTGAACTCGAATTTGTAATCGTTCTTGTCTGTGGTGAGGTAACCTGCGCCATTGCCATCATTGCTGAAGGTAAACTGGCCATTGGTGGAGAAACCAGGGTCCAGAGTCAGGGTGCCCGCAGGAGCAGAACCAACCACGCTGAAAATGAGAGATGAAGAGCAGACGTTCCGGTCATCGCGGAGGACGAAACTTTGCGTATCTCCGGCTCTTATATCCGGGTTGTTGTCACTCACTTTTAGCTTAAGGCTATTGCCTGCGATGGCAACGCTACTCATCGCTGTTGCGATCAGGGTGATGACAAAAATATTCATGAATGTACGAATGTTCATGGTGTTGCTCCTCGGTTTTACTTTCTCTAAATGCGGACTATTTTTGATAAAATTTGTTAAATACATGGTCTTGCCTGTTTCGGTTGTGCTTATCAGCACCCGACACAACGGTTAATGTTGCTGGCCTCAGCCAGTGCGGAAATGTTGCCTAATATCGTGACGGTGTTGTAGGTGCCGATGTAACGCTGCACGTAGCTTTTGGCGTTGCCTACCTGGCCCATGGCCTGTACAAACAGGTCAACGTCGGTAGCGATCGTTGGGTTTTGGGTGACTTCAATCCAGGCTGCGGCCTTTTCGGGCATTGTGGTTGTGTCAACGGCGTCCCAGCTTGCAGCGGTAGTTGTGGGAATGGCGGTAAGCAAACCACTGCTGTTCAGGGTGAAAATCATCGGGCTTATTGCGGTGCCACCGGGGCTGGCAAATAAATCATTCATGCGCAATCGCAAATTGGCGGCGAAAGTGATGCTACGTGCTGTCATTGTTGAGGCGGTGGTGTTTGCCGCTTCACCGTCTGCAATTGCTTGCAGGATGCCTGGTTGGGTCTGATCCAGCCCGCCACCGGCCGTGACGTAATACATATACGGAAAAAGTATGGTGTCGGGATTCGCTATGTTGTTGGTCAGTGCGCCGGCGATGTTTCGGTCCAGGTCATCTGTGGGTGTTTCTACGACAGTATTCAGAGTGCCGATGAACTGGCCGCGCAGGTTTTCCATGGCGGTTTCGGCGAGCATCAGGGATTCGGTGCTGTCACGCAGGGTGCCGGAGGTGATGGTGTCTTCGGCAATACGAGTAAATAGCTGGGCGGAACCCGCCATTAAAATCAACAGGAAAATAGCGACAAGCAGCATGATGTAACCAGACTGTTGCTGGCCGGGGAATGAATGCGTGCTGATGTGTTTTAGTTTGCTCATGATTTTGGTTCCATTACCTTTGTGTTGATCCACATTAGTTGCGTGGCATCACTGCACCCTGAAAGGTGGCGCTGGGGCCATTGCCACCGGCACGTGCTCTCAGGGTTAGTAAATAATCATTTGAGGCATTTTGGACAAAGGCCAGGCCGGTGATTTGTGTATTGCTGCCCGTCGTATTGCCTATCAGCGTAGTGAGAGTGGCGGCCCCCAGTGCAGCGATGTTGGCGGCATTGGCATATCGGATCTCATTGGGATTGCTTCCGGCGCTGTCCCACTGCAAGCGAATAGCATTATTGGCAAAAGTACCCGTGTTGTTTGGCCAGATGGCATACCCAGTGGGGATGGTGAAATCAATGGTGACCGTGGTGCCTGTCGTTGCAGTAACAATGGAACCTATTTGCGCCTGTCGAAGCAGCCGGCTTAGTATTTCATAGGCGTCACGCCCATCGTTGGCCATGCGATTGCGTTGTGACTGAACGGTATACATAGACGATTGTGAGGTAAACGTATTGATGACCGCGATCGACAACAGACTGGCAACCACGATGGATATCATCATCTCGATCAAGGTAAAGCCTTGTATGTGTTTTCTGTTCATTGTTTTCATAAGTGTCATGGTGTTCGTTATGGGGCAGAAAAAATAAAGGTGTAAGAGGCGCGGGCGGATTTGTCGTTGGCGATGTTGTTATCTTCGCTGCCTTCGAAGACTACTTTTACGCCGATACTCAGCGGCGAGACCCACGTGTCGGATGCTGTGGTTAGCAGATCGTTTCCGGCGGCATCCTGCGCGGCGCTGATTTGCACAAGCACGTTAGTGCCGGCTAGTGTTTGCGCAAATGTGTAGGCGTCGGCATCATCGTCGTCAAAGGCATCAAGGGCGGCTTTGAAGGCGGCGGCCCCATTGTTGGCAGCCATGAAAAATGGGGTCATCGCCTGAGAGGCGTCATTCAAGGCCTGGGCACGGGCAGTATTGGTGGAGGCGATGCGCAAGGCATTGCCGCTGTACAGTGAA
>JAJRUN010000063.1 GCA_024277755.1 Gammaproteobacteria bacterium
AAAGCTTCAATTTTTTCATGTTCGAAGGTGCGGATCATGATGATGTCGACCATGCGCGATAGCACACGGGCGCTGTCTTTGATGGGCTCGCCACGACCCAGTTGGGTGTCGCGCGGTGATAGAAAGATGGCATGGCCGCCACACTGTGCCATGGCGGTTTCAAAGGCGACGCGGGTGCGGGTTGAGGATTTCTCAAACACCATGCCCAGCACCTTGTTTTTCAGAGGTTCAAATATTTCGCCGGAATGTTGAATCTTTTTCAATTCAATGGCGCGTTGAATCAGGCCCTGTAATTCTTCAGGGCTGAAATCCATTAGGGTAAGAAAGTGACGTGCAGCCATAGCGACATCCTTATTTAGTTATTTGTTTTACCAGGGCGGCGATGGTGTCGACAATCTGCTCGATCTCGGCCGTCTTTATTGTTAATGGGGGTAACAGACGGATGACATTGCCAGCAGTTACGTTGAGCAGCAGTCCCATCTCCAATGCCTGTTGCACCAGTTCGGTACAGGGCTGCTTCAGTTCGATGCCAATCATCAGACCCTGGCTGCGAATCTCGTTGAGCATGTCACAGCCCTGTAAGCTTGTTTTCAGGCCTTGAACCAGACGCTCGCCCTTGATCATGGCGTTGGCGGCCAGGTCATTGGCTTCCATTTCCTGAATCACTGCCAGACCCGCAGCGCAGGCCAGTGGATTACCGCCGAATGTGGAACCGTGTGTGCCGGGTTGAAGCACCTCGGCGGCCTTGCCGCGCGCCAGACAGGCACCAATAGGCACACCATTACCCAGCGCCTTGGCCGAGGTGATGACATCAGGTGTTGAATTGCTGTGCTGATAGGCAAACCACTTGCCGGTCCGGCAGATGCCGGTCTGAATTTCGTCCAGCATCATCAGCCAGTGATGTTGATCGCAGAGGGCGCGGATATTGTCCAGATAATCGGACGCAGGAATCTGGATACCGCCTTCACCCTGAATCGGTTCCACCAGCACAGCGACGATGTTTTTGTTTTCGGCGGCGACTTTTTCGATGGCGGCAATGTCATTAAACGGCACCCGCACAAAACCTTGCAGCAGTGGTTCAAAACCGATCTGGGCATTCTTGTTGCCTGTCGCGGTCAGGGTGGCCAAGGTGCGGCCATGAAAGCTGTTTTCGGTGACGATAATGGTGGGCAGGTCGATGCCTTTGCTGTGGCCATGCAATCGTGCCAGTTTGATGGCGGCTTCGTTGGCCTCGGCACCGGAGTTGCTGAAAAAAACCTTGTCCATATTGGCGACACGACACAGCGCATCACCGAGTTGATCTTGCTTGCTAATGCCGTAAAGATTAGAGGTGTGCAGCAGTTGGCGTGACTGGGTGCAGATGGCGTCAGCTACCCTGGCATTGGTGTGGCCCAGGCTGCAGACGGCGATACCGCTGAGGGCGTCGAGATATTGTTTGCCATTTGTGTCCCACAGCCAGACACCTTCACCGCGTACAAAAGTAACCGGCAGGCGTTTATAGGTGGATATGAGTGAATCTGACATTTGTACAACCCCCCAAAAACAAAAAACAGCCCGATGGGCTGCTGTAAAGGGTAATTCTACTGTGATTTGTTGGGGCAGGCAATAATGAACGGTGTAATCCCCCTCCCCCTTGATGGGGGAGGGTTAGGATGGGGGTGAAATGCTTAATACAAGCCCTAAGTTTCGATTTTTCAATCTCCAGCCATCAATGTTTATGCGGCGAAGTTGCTGGCAACGAAGTCCCAGTTGACGATGGCCCAGATGCTTTACAGATATTTAGGGCGGGCGTTGCGGTAATCGATGTAGTAGGCGTGTTCCCAAACGTCGATGGTCAGCAGTGGGGTTTGGCCGTCTGTCAGTGGGCAACCGGCGTTGCTGGTGTTGACGATGGCGATAGAGCCGTCGCTGTTTTTCACTAGCCAGGTCCAGCCTGAACCGAAGTTGGTGGCGGCTGAGGTAGCGAACTTTTGTTTAAATTCGTCAAACGAACCGAAGCTGTTGTTGATGGCATCGGCCAGTGCCCCTGTGGCTGCGCCGCCGCCATTGGGGCTGAGGCAGTTCCAGTAAAAGCTGTGGTTCCAGATTTGGGCGGCATTATTGAACAGAGCGCCGTCAGCCTTCTGGATAATGTCTTCCAGACTGGCGTTTTCAAATTCGGTGCCAGCAATCAGTTTGTTGAGATTGGTGACGTAGGTTTGGTGATGTTTGCCGTAGTGGTACTCAATGGTTTCGGCTGAGATGGTGGGCGCCAGGGCGTCCTGGGGATAGGGCAGTGCGGGTAATTGGTGTGTCATGGGGGTTCTCCTTAATAACCTATCAAAATAGTCTGGAATATAGATTGAGTCTAAATGGATCCTTTATTAAATGCAAGCCGCCTAAACAATAGCTTGTTTAAAATGGTTTGCTACCATTGCCAGAATGGATACCATTCAACTATCAGTTTTCTCCAGCCGTATCGCTGCCATTTGTGACGAGATGGGGGCGATGCTGCGCTGTGCCGCCTTGTCGCCAAATATTAAGGACAGGTTGGATTTTTCATGTGCCGTGTTCGATGCCGAGGGGCTGCTTTGTGCCCAGGCTGCGCACATACCGGTGCATCTGGGCAGCATGGCCTACGCCATGGCCGGGATTGTCGGCCAGCTGGAATGGCGGCAAGGGGATATGGTGATCGTTAATGATCCGTTTCTTGGTGGCACTCACCTGCCTGATGTGACCCTGATTGCGCCGGTGTTTGTTGATGGGCAGCTGGTGGCCTTTGTCTGCAATCGTGCTCATCACGCCGATATTGGTGCCAGCACCCCCGGGTCTATGCCCATTTCAAAACGCCTGGACGAGGAAGGGTTGATCATCCCGCCGTCTTATCTGATTCGCTTGGGGGACTTGGATGAGGCGTTTCTCGGTTCCATTGTTTCCGCCACTGGCAATGCGCAGCAGAGTCGGGGGGATTTTTCGGCCCAGATCAGTGCCAATCGCGCCGGTGTGCAGCGGTTGATAACCTTGATTGAAAACCTGGGCCTGACTGCCTTCAGGCAGTCGTTGCTGTTGTTAAATGACTATGCTGAGCGGCTGTCAGCCACTGCCTTGCAGCAGATTCCCGATGGTGAATATGCCTTCAGTGATCTAATGGACGATGACGGGATGGGCAATCGGGATATTTTGATTCAGGCCAGCGTCAAGGTGTGTGATGGTTTTGTCACTGTGGATTTTGACGGCACGGCGGAGCAGGTGCAGGGCAATATCAACTGTCCGTTGTCGGTGGCGGCAGCGGCGGTGTATTACGTGTTTCGTTGTTTGATGCCGGTGCAGACGCCAGCCTGCGCCGGTAGTTTTCGGCGTATTCAGCTCAGTGCGCCAGAAGGTTCATTGGTCAATGCCAAACGCCCAGCAGCGGTGGCCGCCGGTAATGTCGAGACCAGCACCCGTATTGTGGATGTCATTATGGGGGCGCTGGCTCAGGCGATTCCGGCACAGATCCCGGCGGCCAGTCACGGCAGTATGAATAATGTGGCGATGGGAGCCAGAGGGGCGGTTGGTCAACACTGGGACTATTACGAAACTCTTGGTGGTGGCATGGGGGCCGGGGTGCTCGGTGGTGGTCTGAGTGCCTTGCAAACCCACATGACCAACACCCTTAATACGCCAGTGGAGAGTCTGGAGATGCACTATCCGTTACGGATAGTGCGTTATCAAGTGCGGCGTGGCTCGGGTGGGCAGGGCAGAAATTCAGGTGGCGATGGCCTGATCCGTGAGTATGAGTTTCTGGCACCAACCACGGTGACGTTGCTGACCGAGCGACGTCAATACCCGCCCTGGGGTTTGAATGGCGGCCAGCCAGGGCAAGTAGGACAGAATAGTTTGGATGGCGACGTATTGTCTGCCAAAATCAGTTTTACTGCCCAGACTGGGCAACGCCTGAGTGTGGCGACGCCGGGTGGCGGTGGCTGGGGGGATCAGGAACTGACTAAGTAAGCAGCCCGGATGAAGTGAAGCGTAATCCGGGGTTATTCTCCGTAGAGACCTTTGCACGATACAATCACGAGTAAAAATGGCTAATATTCTCCTGCTTTTCGTTAGAAAACTTGTCAATAGCTCGCTATTAACTGCATTTTCTGCCTCAATCAGAAAAATATTAGCTCATTTTTCTT
>JAJRUN010000064.1 GCA_024277755.1 Gammaproteobacteria bacterium
CCAAATTGTTCTAATACCTTGTCCCAGTATCGACACGACATACATTCCTTACTGGAAAAAAATACGATTGCATTACCCGTTGTTGATTCAAGTGTTTGATGGAATTCGAATTGTTCAAGTGTGTTTACGGCAGTCATCACGGTACTCCTTATAAGGGGCTGCTGTCCTCAAAGGTAATTCAACAGGCTTGGCCATGCAAGCCTATTTAGACCTTACAATTGTAAAGCTATTGCCGACCTGCAGCTTAAGCTTTTTTGCTGTTCCTGCTCTCAGTTCCAGAGCAAAGTGTGCCGGATTTTTATTAGTATACGTTTTGCAAGTGGTTGCCGAACAAGGTTGAATATTGCGATACAGCTCCATTAATTGGCCTTCTTTATCAAAAAACAGAAGATCAAGCGGGATAAGTGTTTGTTTCATCCAAAATGAAATGATCTGTGGCTCATGGTAAATGAATAGCATTCCGGAGTTTTGAGCTAATGATTCTCTGTGCATTAAGCCCCGACTGCGTTCAGCCTGAGTGACGGCAAGCTCGACGGTAAATAGTTGATCGTTAATCTTGATCGTTACTTCATTGGCAAATGCAGTGCTGGGCAATAGCATCCACAGAAAGAAGACCAACAAAGGATGTGTTTTTTTAACGTGTGGCAAAATTTAGGAGCGTTTTTTTAGTACTGTGTGTGAAACTGCTTTTGGTTTCTGGAATTTTACAACTAAATTCTGCTGAGGCCCGCTTCTGTGTTGATAATTGAATGTGGTAACACTTAATAGGCTGAAATCCCCTCATTGCCAAGCATGGCGGTCAAACGGATTAACGGTAAACCAATCAGCGTGTTTGGATCATCACCTTCCAGACGTTGAAACAGAGTGATTCCTAAACCCTCTGATTTAAATGAGCCTGCGCAGTTGTATGGTTGTTCTTTGTTTAAATAGCCTTCTATTTCTTCACTGCTGAGTGTGCGAAAGTAAACAGAAAAGGGGCAGATTTCAATCTGCAGCTTGCCTGTGCCTGAATTGAGCAAAACCAGTGACGTGAGGAATTTCACCTGCTTACCTGATGCGGCTTGCAGTTGATGAATTGCCGTTTTATGGTTGCCTGGCTTGCCGATGATGCTGCCGTCCAATATGGCGCACTGATCCGAGGCAATGATTAGGGCATCGGGGTGTCTTGTCGCAACTGCCTTAGCCTTTTCTTGTGCTAGGCGAGCCACAAGTTGTTGTGGTGTTTCGTCGACCTGCGCAGCCTCGTCAATGTCCGGCGAATCACAGATGAACGTTAAGCCAAGCTTTTCTAATAATTCGCGGCGAAAGGGTGATGAAGACGCCAGTACTAGCTGTTTATCCATCAAGGGCTATTCGATTTCAATCAAGGTTTCATCAGGATTAACCGTGTCACCTTTTTGAATGTGTACGGCGACCACCTTACCGGAAATTGGTGCCTGAATTTCAGTTTCCATTTTCATTGCTTCCGTGACGAGCAGGGCGTCACCTTCTTTTACCTCGTCTCCTTCATTAACGAGCACTTCGACAATGCTGCCTGGCATTGAGGTGGTGACATGGCCAGGCTGTTTGGCCTGTGGTCGTTTACTGCCCTTGGTTCTGGCAGGTAGAACCTCGCCACTATCAGCAAGACCGATTTCCTCCAGTGTCTCGACCATAATCTCTTCTGGTACGCCATCGACGGAGACATAAAAGGGCCGACTATTGTCTGATTTGTGACCTGTTCCGGTTACCTTGATGTTATAGGTTTCGCCGTGCATGGTGACGTTGAATTCAACCGGTGTTGCACCGCCGGCATCGTTTTGAGCCACTGTTTCAAGTGGCTCAGGTGCCAAGGTTCCTGCAGCGCGCTCTTCCAGAAAGGTACGACCAACATCGGTGAACATAGCGAAGGTTAAAACATCTTCCTCACTTTTCGCCAGGTCAGCCACGTCTTTACGTAGTTTGTCCATTTCTGGTGGCAATAAATCAGCCGGGCGGCAGTCAATCACATCTTCATTACCGATTGCCATTTGTCTAACTATCTCATTTACCTTGCCTGGTGCCTTGCCGTAGCGGCCTTGGAGATAGAATTTAACTTCGTTACTAATATTCTGATAGCAGGCACCTGAGAGTATATTTAATACTGCTTGTGTACCGACGATCTGTGAGGTTGGTGTCACCAGAGGCGGGTAGCCCAGATTTTCTCGTACCCTCGGAACCTCCTCAAGTACCTCGTTCATGCGCTCTAATGCACCTTGCTCTTTCAGTTGCAGAGCAAGATTTGAAATCATTCCGCCTGGGATTTGATTGACCTGTACGCGGGTATCAACGCCGGTAAAGTCGCTTTCAAAGCGGGCATATTTTTTCCGTACGGCGAAGAAATAAAAACCAATCTTCTGTAGCAGCTCAAGATCCAAACCGGTGTCGTAAGGGGTGTCTCTAAAGGCTGCGACCATGCTTTCGGTTGGAGAATGACTGGTGCCGCCGGAAAAGGTTGAAATAGCGGTGTCGATATGGCGACAGCCATGCTCAATTGCTTTGAGGTGACACATTTCCGCCAGGCCCGAAGTGGCGTGTGAATGCAGATGAATCGGAATATCGACGGCCGTAGTTAACGCATCGACAAGATTGGCTGTGACGGTTGGAGTCAGCAGTCCAGCCATATCCTTGATGGCAATACTGTCGCAACCCATGGTTTTGAGTTGTTTGGCCATGTCGACGAACTGGGGAATGTCATGAACTGGGCTGGTGGTGTAACAAATTGTGCCCTGGGCATGTTTGCCAGCCTTTTTAACCGATTCGATTGAAACGCGCAGGTTGCGACTGTCGTTAAGGGCATCAAAGATTCGGAATACATCAATACCATTTATAGCTGCGCGTTCAATAAATGCCCGAACTACATCATCAGAATAGTGGCGGTAGCCGAGCAGGTTTTGGCCACGCAACAGCATTTGCAATGGTGTGTTTGGCAGGGCTTCTTTTAGCATGCGCAAGCGTTCCCAAGGATCTTCTTTGAGAAAACGAATGCAGGAGTCAAAGGTTGCGCCGCCCCAGACTTCAAGCGACCAATAACCGACCTGGTCGAGTTTTTCACAAATCGGCAGCATGTCTTCTGTGCGCATGCGGGTGGCAATCAGTGATTGATGGCCATCACGTAAAACGGTGTCGGTAATATGTACTTTATCCATAAGAATTTTAACTTTTTTATCGTCCAAGATGTGCGGCTATTGCCACGCCGATTGCGGCTGCCAATTCACGCGGAGCACGCTTAACAGAGTAGTTAGTCAGTTCGGGATGGCTTTCAACAAAGCTGGTGTCGAATACGCCGTTTTGGAATTCCTGTGATTTAACGATTTCAATCTGGTAAGGAATCGTGGTTTTAATGCCATAAACGCCAATATCATTCAGGGCGCGTTCTGCTCTATCCAGTAAGTCATCCCAGGTGAGCGCCCAAACTGTCAGTTTTGCGCACATGGAATCGTAGTAGGGGGGGATTTCATAGCCGCTATATATGGCAGCATCAGTTCTTACGCCTGGGCCACCGGGGGCGAAATAGCGGGTTATACGGCCAAAACTGGGCAGAAAATCGTTTTTTGGATCTTCAGCATTGATGCGAAATTCCATGGCGAAGCCACGCAGCTGGATATCCTGCTGGGCAAACCGCAGCTTTAGCCCCGAGGCGATACGAATCTGTTCCTGAACAATATCGACCCCGGTAATTTGCTCCGAGACACAATGTTCCACTTGCAGCCGGGTGTTCATCTCCATGAAAAAGAAATTGTCGTCGTGGTCGAGTAAAAATTCTACGGTGCCAGCATTCTCATAGCCAACTGCCTTGGCCGCACGCACAGCTAGGTCGCAGACATAGGTGCGTTGTTCATCAGTTAATTGGGGTGAAGGGGCTATCTCGATCAGCTTTTGGTGACGTCGCTGAATAGAGCAATCACGCTCAAACAGGTGAATTACATTGCCATGACTATCGGCTAATATCTGTACTTCGATGTGACGGGGATTAACAACGCACTTTTCAATAAACACATCGGCGCTGCCAAAGGCCTTGGTGGCCTCTGAAATAACACGCTCATAACCAGGCCCCAGCTCAGCTTCATTTTCACAGCGTCGAATGCCTCGGCCACCACCACCTGAGGTGGCCTTGAGCATAATTGGATAACCAATTTCGGCAGCGCAGTTAATGGCTGCTTCAACCGATTCAACATTGCCTTCACTGCCCGGAGTCACAGGGATTCCAGCGTTGATCATGGCTGATCGGGCTTCAATTTTATCGCCCATGCGCAAGATGGTTGCTGCATCAGGGCCGATAAACTTGATCCCGCGTCGCTTGCAGATTTCAGCCAGTTGTGGGTTTTCTGACAAAAACCCATAGCCTGGATGAAGAGCATCACAACCAGTGGCGACAGCCAGGTTAACGATTCGATGGGCATTTAAATAGCCTGCGACGGTCTCAGGGCCAAGGTTATAGGCTTCATCAGCTTTTTTGACGTGTAGAGAATGTCGATCGGCGTCCGTGTAAATGGCAGCGGACTTGATGCCCATTTCAGCGCAAGCCCTGACTATCCTGACCGCAATTTCCCCCCGGTTAGCAATAAGTATTTTTTTTATCATATTGATTTGTATATGTATTTTATCTGTATGCCAAGGCCGTTTAAAGATGGTATCGAAATCAACCCTAACGCTTAGATCGATGTGATACGGAGCTTCTGAACCAATTTCTACGAGAAAGCCTATCTCAAGTCAAGCTATTGTGTGGTAACAGAGTGAAAAATAAGAAATTTCTTTGACAGTATGGGGCATTCCATTTATCATTCGCCGCTATGCAAGATCAGCATTTACCCACATTAATAGCCCCTTTTAAACTGGCTCGTCAGGGACAGACATTACATGGCGTTGTCAGTGTAGATGGCTTGGAACGTTTGGCAACGGTTTTAAGTGATGGTAAAGGCCTTATCGACGTTTCATTGCAGTTCGGTAAAGATCAGCAAGGCAGCAATTTTGTCCGTGGTCATTTGAGTGCAAAGGTGAATATGGCTTGCCAGCGTTGCATGAAACCCATGTCTGTAGACGTGGAAACGGATGTGTCACTTGGGATTGTTGCCAGTGAAGAGCGTGCAATGCAGTTGCCAGAGGGCTTAGAGGCGCTGATCGTTGAGGAAGAGCCAATGGCCCTTGCCAGGATTGTGGAAGATGAATTAATTCTTGCCTTGCCAATCGTCACTTTACACGAGAACCGGGACTGTGAACCCGTTTTGGAAAAACTACAGGCAGAGGCAGAGAGAATCGAGCAAACGGAGCAAAAAACTAACCCGTTCGCCGCGTTGTCAGATCTGAAGCTATAACATCTAGTATATTGAATAATAAGCACCGAAAGAGAAAATAGGAGTTTTAAGTATGGCTGTTCAAAAAAGTAAAAAGTCCCCATCACGTCGTGGTATGCGTCGTTCACATGATGCCCTGAGTGGACCAACGCTGTCAGTTGATTCAACTTCAGGTGAGGTTCATCGTCGTCACCATATAACTGAAGATGGTTATTATCGTGGTAATAAGGTAGTTGCCGACAAGAGCGAGTAAGCCTTGAGCTTTACTATCGCCCTGGATGCTATGGGCGGCGATCACGGCCCAAATGTGGTTGTGCCTGCCGCCCTTAGTGTTTTAAAGGAAGTCAAAAATCTCAAACTGATTTTGGTTGGGGATCAGGAACGTATGGCTGAAGAGTTGAAAAGTCATGGGGCTGAGGTGAGTACACGACTGCAGCTTAGACACGCTTCTCAACAGGTAGAAATGGATGAGTTACCTTCGGCCGCACTGCGTGGTAAAAAGGACTCATCCATGCGTGTTGCTATTAATCTGGTGCGCCAAGGCGAAGCCTCTGCCTGCGTCAGTGCTGGCAACACAGGGGCCTTGATGGCGACATCACGTTTCGTTCTGAAAACATTGCCAGGGATTGATCGTCCCGCCATTATTTCTGCTTTGCCGACCACTACAGGCCACACCCACATGCTTGATCTGGGTGCCAATGTCGATTCAAGTGCTGATGTACTGTTTCAATTTGCTGTGATGGGCTCGGTGCTGGTTCAGGCTGTAGATGGTATAAAAAATCCGACGGTTGGCTTATTGAACATTGGCGCAGAAGAAATAAAAGGTAATGAGCGGGTTAAAGAAGCGGCTCGAATGCTTGTCAAAAGTGACATTAACTATGTTGGTTACGTCGAGGGTAATGATATTTTCAAAGGCGCTGTTGATGTTGTTGTCTGTGATGGTTTTGTCGGTAACGTAGCCCTCAAAACCACAGAAGGCGTCGCAAGTATGATCGCTCATTTTTTGAAGGAAAATTTTTCTCGCAATCTGCTTACCAAAATGGCAGCACTAATTGCCATGCCAGTGCTGAAAGCGCTAAAAAACCAGATTGATCCAAGACGTTACAACGGCGCCAGCTTTGTAGGCCTTAATGGCATTGTGGTAAAAAGCCATGGTGGTGCAGATGTCTTTGCTTTCGAAAATGCGATTAAAGAGGCAATTCTTGAAGTTGAAAAATCAGTGCCAGAAAAGATTAACCAGCAACTGGAAAGTCTTTTAACTGAACAACAGGCAGGCTAATGTGACGTATTCAAGAATCACTGGTACAGGTAGCTTCCTACCTGAAAATGTCCTTAGCAATCATGACCTGGAAAAGATGGTGGAAACCTCTGATCAATGGATAAAGGATCGCACCGGCATTAGCAAACGTCACATCGCTGCTGAGGGTGAAACTACCTGTGATTTGGCAGAGGCAGCAGCGCGTAATGCACTTGAAGCTGCGGGGGTTGCTGCCAGTGAGATTGATTTGGTCATCGTTGCCACCACCACTGCGGACAAAGTTTTCCCCAGTACTGCCTGCCTGCTACAAAAACGTCTTGGCATTCATGGCCCAGCAGCATTTGATGTGCAAGCCGTCTGTTCTGGTTTTATCTATGCGATGACTGTTGCAGATAAATTTATTAAGACGGGCAGTGCTAAAAAGGCGCTGGTGGTTGGTGCTGAGACCCTGTCTCGTATCACCAACTGGAAAGATCGTGGCACTTGTATCTTGTTCGGTGATGGTGCTGGAGCCGTGGTGCTTAAGGCCAGTGACGAGCCGGGGATACTCTCAACACACCTGCATGCCGATGGCAGTTATGATGAAATGCTGCATGTGCCTGCCGGTATTTCGACCAATTATGAACTGGTCAAGCAAGGCAAGGCGTTTATGGAGATGAAGGGTAACGACGTTTTCAAGATGGCTGTGCGTACTCTGGGTCGCATTGTTGATGAAACGCTGGCGGCCAATAATATGGATAAAAGCGACATCGACTGGCTGGTGCCGCATCAGGCCAATATCCGCATCATTAATGCAACAGCCAAAAAGTTAAATATGCCGATGGACAAGGTTGTGGTTACCGTCGATGAGCACGGTAATACCTCAGCTGCTTCTGTACCGTTGGCGCTTGATGTGGCTGTTCGTGATGGTCGTATTAAACGGAATGACACCGTCCTGCTTGAGGCCTTTGGTGGTGGTTTTACCTGGGGTTCCGTTCTGCTTAAATTTTGATACAAACAAACAGTTAACACACTTTTCAAGGTTTTTTTATGTCTTCTACCCAACATGTGGGCACTACATCAGTTATTTTTCCCGGTCAGGGATCCCAGTCTGTGGGGATGTTGGCTGAGCTTGCTAATGATTGGCCACAAGTTTCTGAAACATTCGCTCAGGCCAGTGAAACTCTGGGATATGATTTGTGGGCATTGATCCAGGGTGGCCCCGAATCTGATTTGAATCAAACGGATAAAACTCAGCCGGCAATGCTGGCAGCGGGAATCGCCTGCTGGCGTGTTTGGTTGGCCGCTGGCGGTGTTACGCCTACTTATCTGGCAGGGCATAGCCTGGGAGAATATACTGCACTGGTGGCCGCGGGTGCGATTGATTTTGCTGCAGCGGTTAAGCTGGTACAAACGCGTGGCCAGCTTATGCAGGCGGCGGTACCTCAAGGTCAGGGCGCTATGGCTGCAATTCTTGGTTTGACTGACACACAAGTGATTGAAGTGTGCGCTCACGCAGCACAAGGTGGTGTGGTTCAGGCAGTTAATTTTAATGCCCCTGGTCAGGTTGTAATTGCCGGCACCAGTGCCGCTGTTGAACGCGCTGCTAATGCGGCTAAGCAAGCAGGTGCCAAGCGAGCTTTGATGTTGCCCGTCAGTGTGCCTTCACATTGCTCTCTGATGAGTGAGGCGGCCACTAAATTGCTTGAGTCGCTGAATGAACTTGAAATCAAGACGCCAGAGATTAAAGTTATTCACAATGTAGATGTGGCCTCGCACAAATCTGCTGATGCGATTCGTGATGTGTTAGTGAAACAGTTATACAGCCCGGTACGCTGGGTTGAAACTGTTCAGGCTTTATCAGCATCAGGCGCAATATCGTTGGTTGAATGTGGTCCTGGCAAGGTTTTGGCGGGGCTTACCAAGCGCATTAACCGTGAAGTAACGGCATTGCCTGTGTTTGATGCTGCTTCATTGGCGAAAGCACTTGAGGCTCACAAGGCTTAAATACTTAATAGGAAATAAGTAATGACACTGGAAAATCAAATTGTATTGGTGACAGGTGCCAGCCGTGGAATTGGCAAGGCAATTGCGCTTGAGTTAGGCAGGCAAGGCGCGATTGTAGTGGGCACTGCAACCTCTGAAAGTGGTGCAGAAGCCATTTCTAACTATATGTTGGGTAACGATATTAAGGGTTCTGGAATGGCGCTTAATGTGACTTCTCAAGAGTCTATTGAGGCTTTGATGAAACAGGTGGTTGCTGATTTTGGCACCCCGACTATCCTAGTCAATAACGCCGGCATTACCCGTGACAACCTGTTGATGCGCATGAAAGATGACGAGTGGGATGACATTATGGAAACCAATCTCAAGTCTGTCTTTCGCATGAGCAAGGCCTGCCTGCGTGGCATGATGAAGGCCCGCCAGGGCCGTGTGATCAATATTGCTTCTGTGGTTGGCGAAACAGGTAACCCCGGCCAAACCAATTACTCAGCAGCCAAGGCCGGTATTTTTGGTTTTACCAAGTCAATGGCCAGGGAAGTTGCCTCCAGGGGAATTACGGTGAATGCCGTTGCCCCTGGGTTTATCGATACAGATATGACCAAGGGCTTGCCTGAGGAGCAAAAAGAGGCGCTGATGAAGCAGGTGCCGCTGGGACGATTGGGTAAACCAGAAGAAATCGCTGCTGCGGTTAGTTTTCTTGCGTCGCCAGGTGCTGCCTATATCACCGGTTTTACCGTGGATGTGAATGGCGGCATGTATATGGGTTAAGTGGGGTCTTGCTTCCTGAGTAAAAATATCAGGATTTAAAGATTAACAGTTTTATTTGGATTTCCTGTATTATTTGCCGCGGCCTTGCTTACAACTCGCGGCTAACGGGATAGAATACCGACCGCAGCCGGGTCAGCATACAAAATACCTTTGGAGGAAGAATTTATCATGAGCACTATCGAAGAACGCGTCAAAAAGATTGTCATAGAGCAACTTGGGGTTAAGGAAGATGATGTCACCATCGAAGCATCTTTCGTAGATGATCTGGGCGCAGATTCCCTCGATACCGTTGAACTGGTAATGGCTCTGGAAGAAGAGTTCGAGTGTGAAATTCCTGATGAAGAAGCTGAAAAGATCACGACAGTTCAGGAAGCTATTAACTACATCAATTCAAATCAGAGCTAAAACAATAGCCTAAACAAGGCCGCAGCATTGCGTTTCATTTATGGAAATAGACGCAGCTGACGGCCTTTGTTTTTACTTCAGTATCAATATTCGTTCGATCATTTCAGAGGTTAAATGAGAGTGACTAAGCAGCGTCGTATCGTTTTGACAGGGATGGGCATGGTTGGCCCGGTTGGTTTATCTGTTAAAGAGTCCTGGGATAATATTCTCGCAGGCAAGAGCGGTATTGCGCCTATTACCCATTTTGATGTTTCTGAATTCAGTGTTCGTTTTGGTGGTTCGGTGCATGGTTTTGAGGTCACCGATTACATCTCGAAAAAAGAATCCCGCAAGATGGATCCCTTTATCCACTACGGCATTGCCGCGGCTAAAGAGGCCATTGAAGACTCCGGTCTGGAAGTCACCGAAGCCAATGCTGATCGCATTGGCGTGATGGTGGGTTCAGGCATTGGTGGCGTGTCAGGCATTGAAAAAGGTCGAGTGACTTTTGACAAGTCTGGCCCACGCAAAATATCGCCTTTCTTTGTACCTAGCAATATCATCAATATGATCTCAGGCAATATTTCGATCATGTATGGTTTTAAAGGGCCAAATATTGCCATTGTGACGGCTTGCACCACTGGAACACATAATATTGGCGAGGCAGCCCGTATCATCGAACGTGGTGATGCGGACGCGATTGTTGCCGGTGGTGCTGAAATGGCAAGCTCGGCAACGGGGCTTGGAGGATTTTCTGCGGCGCGTGCACTGTCTACTCGCAATGATGATCCGACCACTGCCAGTCGTCCCTGGGACAGAGATCGTGACGGTTTTGTCCTTAGTGATGGTGCTGGTGTGGTGATGGTTGAAGAGTATGAACATGCCAAGGCCCGTGGTGCCAACATCTATGCTGAACTGACCGGTTTTGGCATGAATGGTGATGCCTATCACATGACTTCACCCAGTGAAGGCGGTGAGGGTGCGGCTAAATGTATGGCGTTGGCATTAAAAGATGCCGGTGTTAATCCTGATCAGGTTGATTATATTAATGCCCATGGCACCTCAACACCTGCGGGTGATAGAGCTGAAACCATGGCTGCCAAACGGATGTTTGGTGATCATGCCTATAAATTGGCAATGAGTTCGACCAAGTCCATGACCGGGCATTTGCTTGGAGCTGCGGGTGGTATTGAAGCCATTTTCACTGCTTTGGCGATACGTGATCAGGTTGCACCTCCAACCATCAATTACACTACGCCTGATCCAGATTGTGATCTGGACTATGTGCCAAATGAAGCGCGTCCAATGAAGATTGACACTGCTATCTCTAACTCGTTTGGTTTTGGCGGCACCAACGGCACTCTGGTGCTGTCAAAGATTTAACTTGATGGCAGGATGTTATCATCCTGCGTCAGCTTGAGGTCTATGACGTTGGGCGATCAATCACAACACTGCTTTAGACTGGGTCAAGAGTTTGACCTGCTGCGTCTGCATCAGACCAATCCAGAGCGTTATCCACATCTGCTTGAAAGCGTGTTACATGGCACGCCGCAGTCGCGTTATGACATCCTGTTTGCCTTTCCTGGTGAAACCATCAATTCAGATCATCAAGCGTTTTTGCCACAGTTGAGTCAGGCCTGGCAACAACGCATCGATGTAAAACAGTCTGGACTGCCTTTTCATGGCGGCTGGTTTGTCTACCTCGGTTATGAGTTGGCTAATGAGATCGAGCCCGTGCTCGAACTACCATTATCCGCCAGCCCATTGCCCACAGCCTTTGCTACGCGTATTCCGGCGGCGCTGATTCGTGATCATCAAAATGCATGTTGTTATCTGGTTTGTGAACCGGGTTCTGAAGCGCTGTTGCCGCAGATCAATCAGGATGTTGTTGAGCTTGCAACTGTCGCTGATAAGCTTGCTAAACCACAGGTTTTAAATGTTGTAGAAGACCGGCCGGATAGCTTTATTGACGGTGTAAAAAAAATCCGCGACTACATTCATGAAGGGGATGTGTTTCAGGTTAATCTGTCGCGTGCCTGGAAAATTGAATTGGCAGATACCACTACTGCGCTACAATTGTATCAATCTCTGCGTGATAATAACCCGGCACCGTTTGCTGCACTGGTTACAGTCAGGGGCAAGGCGATTATGAGTTCATCACCTGAGCGCCTGGTGGATATTGTCGATGGCCAGGCCAGTACACGCCCAATTGCTGGCACACGTCCACGCAGTGTTGATCTAAGCGCCGATCAAGCCTATTCAAAAGCTCTATTGGCTCATCCAAAGGAACGGGCCGAACACGTTATGTTGATTGATCTGGAACGTAACGATCTAGGCCGGGTTTGCCAACCGGGCAGTGTTAAGGTTGATGAACTGATGGTGCTTGAAAGCTATGCCCATGTGCATCATATTGTCTCAAATGTCAGTGGCCGGTTACGTCCTGAGATCACCCCGGTTGATGTGATTCGTGCGGTGTTTCCAGGTGGGACGATTACCGGTTGTCCAAAGGTTCGTTGCATGCAAATTATTCAGGAACTGGAGCAGACTTCGCGTGGCCCTTACACCGGGTCTGTCGGGTATATCAGCCACTGTGGTCGTATGGATCTGAATATATTGATTCGAACCATGTTGCTGGATGGTAACCAAGTCAGTTTTCGTACCGGTGCAGGTATTGTTGCCGATTCTGTTGCAGAAGCTGAATTACAAGAGACACGCACCAAAGCGCGTGGCTTGTTAAAAGCACTGGGGATTAATGATGTTTCTGCTTAACGGTGCCAAAGCTGAATCGTTGAGCTTGCAGGATAGGGGACTGCAATATGGTGATGGTCTGTTTGAAACCATTGCTGTACGCAACCATCAGCTTGAATTCTGGCAACACCACATGCAACGCTTGCTGGCGGGTTGTCAGCGTCTGCGTATTCCAAGCCCCGATCCAGGATTATTGCTGGCCGAGGCGCGCCAGTTGCTTGATGGTGCTGATGATGCGGTATTGAAGCTTACTGTTACGCGCGGTCAGGGTGGTCGGGGCTATCGGGCAGCGACAATATCAGATTCAAACCCAAGTCGCATTCTGGCAGTTTACGAGGAGCCTGATTATCCAGCTGAAAATCAAGCTAACGGAATTGTAGCTAGGTACTGTGACACCAGACTGGGGACGAGTCCGAGCCTGGCAGGCATAAAACACCTCAACCGACTCGAACAAGTGTTAGCGCGCAGTGAGTGGCAGGATGACGCTATCTTTGAGGGCTTGATGCTGGCTGCGCATGGCCGCGTCACCGAAGGCACCATGAGTAACCTGTTTTTTGTTAAGGCAGGTGTGCTGCATACGCCGAATTTATCTAACGCAGGGGTGGCTGGGATTATCAGAGATGTGGTTTTAGCATTCGCTCAACAACAAAAGATTCCAGTCGCAATTGGGCATTACAGCAAGACCGATTTTGCTGCCGCAGACGAGATTTTTATTTGCAACTCTCTGATCGGTGTTTGGCCGGTTCGTCTGTTGGAACAGCAACGGTTTTCGATTGGTTCTATTACAAAACAGATAATCGCAGTGGTGAATGCCGCTCGCTTGAGAGATGCAGCACATGAAGCACTTTAAGCTGTTTATCAAGATTGTGCTGGTGCTGTCGTTGCTTGGCGGGTTTGTGATCGGCTGGTTCACACTGCAACTTGTCGATTTTAAAAATAGCCCCATCAGCCTGGATCAAGAACGGGTGTTTGTGATTGCGCCTGGTTCCAGTCTCAACAAAATTGCCCGCGCCATGCAGGTCGAAGGGCTGATTGATCAACCTCGATATTTAACTCTGTTAGGCCGCTGGTATGGTCACGCTGAAAAACTGAAAGTGGGCGAATTTTTATTAAGCCCAGGCATGACTCCGCTGCAAGTGCTGGACAAGATGGTCGCTGGCGAGGTGTTGCAATACAGTCTGACAGTGGTGGAGGGCTGGAGCTTTAATCAGATGATGCAGGCCATCAATAACAATGAAAAGCTAAAACACACACTCAAGGGTTTGAGTTCGGAGCTGATCATGCAACAGCTGGGCAGACCAGACGAACATCCTGAAGGGCGTTTTCTGCCGGAGACCTATCTGTTTACCGCCGGCATGACCGATCTCGATTTTCTTAAACGTGCCCACAAGGCAATGGAGCAGGCGCTGCAACAAGCGTGGCAGCAGCGGGACGAGGGGCTGCCGTATCAATCGGCCTATGAAGCCCTGATCATGGCCTCGATAATAGAAAAAGAGACCGCTGTGCCCGCCGAACGCGCCCAGATAGCCGGTGTCTTTGTGCGCCGTTTAGAAAAGCATATGCGTTTGCAGACCGACCCCACGGTGATCTACGGCATGGGGGACAGTTACGACGGCAATATCAGGCGGCGTGACCTAAGGCGCGACACGGCCTATAACACCTACACCCGTCATGGTCTGACACCCACGCCGATTGCCTTGCCCGGTGTTGATGCCATTTACGCAGCCCTGCATCCAGCCAAAGGTGATAGTCTTTATTTCGTTGCCAGGGGTGATGGCAGCCACTATTTTTCCGCCAGCCTGGAAGAACATATCAATGCCGTGCGGAAATACCAGCTTAAACGTTGAGAGATTTCAGAATGAGCCGAGGATTATTTATAACCGTTGAGGGCATAGAAGGGGTGGGTAAAACCACCAATATGGACTATGCGTACAAAGCGTTAACGGCGGCTGGCATAGACGTGGTCTTGAGCCGTGAGCCAGGCGGCACTGAACTAGGTGAAAAGATTCGTGGCCTGCTGCTGGATCACCGCAACGGCAGCATGATTGACAACACCGAGTTGTTGTTGATGTTTGCTGCCCGTGCCCAACACCTGGCTGAAGTTATCGAACCTGCTCTGGCCGCAGGAAAATGGGTGTTGTGTGATCGCTTCACCGATGCCACCTATGCCTATCAGGGCGGTGGTCGCGGCATTGCCATGCAGCGTATTGCCGAACTTGAACAGTGGGTTCAGGCTGATCTTCGTCCCGATGTCACCCTGCTGCTTGATACCCCTGTTGAGATTGGTTTGGCCCGCGCTGCCGGCCGGCCCCAAGCGGCGGATCGTTTTGAACGGGAAAAGCAGGCGTTTTTTGAAAAGGTGCGCCAAGTCTATCTGGATATGGCGGCCCGTCAACCACAGCGTTATCGCATTATTGATGCCTCGCAATCGCTGGATCAGGTTAAAACTGCTCTTAACAAAGTCATTCAACAACTGATCCAATAAACATGTCCTTACTCTTACCCTGGCAGCAATCACAATGGCAGCGCCTGCAAGAAAGTCGCCAGCAGGGACGCCTGCCACACGCCTTGCTATTGACTGGTCCTAAGGGATTGGGCAAAGGACAATTTGCGACACTATTCGCCCAAAGCCTGTTATGTCAGGCAAATAATACTGATGCAACACCCTGCGGCCAGTGCCGCCACTGTCAGCTTTTTCTGGCGGGTAGCCATCCTGATATTAGTCTGATATCGCCCTTGGAAGGCAAAAAGGCCATCGTCGTTGATCAAATTCGCGGCCTTGGCCAGTTCATGGCGCTTAAGTCTCAATATGGGGGGCATAAACTGGTGGTGATTAATCCGGCAGAGGCCATGAATATCAACGCCAGCAACAGCCTGTTAAAGACCTTGGAAGAACCCTCGGCAGAGACTGTTTTGCTGTTGATCACCCACCAGCCAGCCCAGTTGTCGGCAACCATTCGGTCGCGCTGTCAGGAGATTCGTTTTGGTATTAGCGAAACGGCAGAAAATCGTGCCTGGCTATCACAACAATTACCTGTCGGCGCGGATATTGATCTGCTGCTCTCACTTGCAGGTGGAGCACCTTTCAGGGCCATACAATTGGCAGATGAGGGCTTGCTTGAGCAGCGGCAAACACTGTTTGACGGGATGGGTCAGCTTGCCAGTATAAAGCTCGATCCTGTCATCCTGGCGGGGCAGTTGAACAAGGCTAATCCGGGCTGGGCCTTGCTGTGTCTTTATTTCTGGGTAGCGGATATGATTCGGCTTACGGCAACGAAGCAAACACCTGTTCAGCTTAACAGCCCGGATTTGCGCCAACCTTTGCTTAAACTTGCGAATCAGGTATCGTTGGTTGGCTTATTTAAGTTGCAGGACAGAATCAGGCAGGCGCAGCAGGCATTTGAACGTAATTTGAACCCTGCTTTGGTTATGGAGTCGGTATTGATGGAATGGCAGAATACCTTTCGTATTAGAAAAAGAAAAATAGCTTAAAGATAAAACAACTTAGGTACGATAACTAAGCCAATGGCTGAAGAAGATAAAAAACCAACAGCGCCCGCTCCAACCAGACAGGGCATATTGTCACTGACGATCAAAGACAAGGGCGCCTTGTATGCGGCTTATATGCCATTTGTTAAAAATGGCGGCCTGTTCATTCCGACGAATAAAGATTACAAGCTGGGCGATGAAGTATTTATGTTGCTCAAACTGATGGAAGAGACTGAAAAACAGCCGATTGTTGGTAAAGTGATCTGGGTAACGCCCAGGGGTGCTCAAGGCAACCGGGTTGCCGGAATTGGCGTTCAGTTTGCCACTGATCAGGATGCGGAAAATGCGCGTAAAAAAATCGAGACCTATCTCGGTGGGGCATTGAAATCAGACCGGCCAACTCATACGATGTAATCCTTCTGCTGCTGTTTAAGTTTCCCCGCAGCTTGCTGTAGACTCCGCATTTATTTCATGCCCCTTGCTGGGTAAAACTCATTAAAAACGTATATATCTGGAATTATGACTATTCAGCTGATTGACTCACATTGTCATCTCGACCGCCTGGATCTGAACGCCGTTGGTGGTGACATGGATTATGTTATTGCTCAAGCGAAAGAACTGGCTGTTGAGCAGATGCTCTGTGTTGGTATCAACCTCGAACATTGGCCTGAGATGATGAAGATAGTCGATGCCCATGACAATGTTTTTGCCTCGGTGGGTGTGCATCCCAATGAGGATGAGGGTGAAGACCCCTCAGTAGAAAGACTGGTTGAGCTGGCCAGTCATCCCAAGGTGATAGCCATCGGTGAAACAGGGCTGGATTATTTTCGCAGTGAAGGTGATCTGGACTGGCAGCGTGATCGTTTTCGTCGCCATATTGCCGCCGCCAAGCAAACCAATAAACCGCTGATTATCCACAGCCGAGAGGCGCAGCCAGACACACTGAATATTATGGCCGAAGAAGGCGCTGATCAGGTTGGCGGCATCATGCACTGCTTTGTTGATGACTGGGACAGTGCCTGCCGCGCCATTGAGCTGAATTTCGTCATTTCGTTTTCTGGTATCGTGACCTTTAATTCGGCTAAAGAATTAAAACAAGTTGCTAAGCTTTGTCCGCTGGATAAAATGCTGGTGGAAACGGATTCGCCTTATTTGACCCCGGTGCCATACCGCGGCAAGAGCAATCAGCCCGGTTACACCCGCTATGTGGCTGAGCATATTGCCGAATTGAAGGGTATTAGTCTGGAAGAGGTGGCTGCTGCAACCACCGCGAATTTTTATCGCCTGTTTCCTGGTTGTAAAAACTAGGCAACGAATTTTGCGACTACGGCAACAGCCTTATCCAGTTGCTCTTTAGGTGTGTAGAAGTGCGGTGAAAAACGAATCCCGCCACCACGCAGGGCACAGAAGACCCCCTGCTTTTCCAGTGTCTGAAATAAGCCATCGTTGTCCTTGCAACTGAAGTTAACAATACCGCCATATCTTCCGGCCTCGATATTGGTGAGTCGTTTGACGCCTTCAATTTCATCAATCCGTTCACATAAATAACGGCTGTTTGCCAGCACCTTTGCTTCCACCTCATTCATGCCCGTTTCCAATAACAGTTTTATGCCGGCATTTAATGCGTGGATAGCCAGCATATTCGGGCTGCCACACTCGAATCGTCGTGATGTTTTTGCTACCTTCCAGGTTTTGACACTGTAGTTGCCTAGGGGGTCAACCATGTGCCAGCCGTATTGGCTTAGTTTTAGTTTGTCGCGGATCTCCGGGCGGCAATAAAACAGCGCCAAACCTTCAGGCCCGAGCATCCATTTGTGGCCATCGGCCATGACAAAGTCGGCATTAATGGCCTGCACATCAATCTGCACCGCACCAATGCTTTGGATGGCATCAACGCAAAACAGGATGCCATTGTCACGGCAGAACTGGCCGATGCGCTCCAGGTCCATGCGCAGGCCCGTGGCATATTGAATTGAGCTGATGGTGAGCAGGCGGGTGTTTTGATCGCATTTTGCAAACAGGGCATCTTCCGGCGTGGAGGCGCTGCTAAGGTCGGCTTCACGAAACTCAACGCCGTGTTGTTCGAGTGATTCCCAGACAATACGATTGGATGGAAATTCCTGGTCACTGGAAACAATGTTATGGCCCACCTGCCATTCCAGGCCATAGGCAACAAACGACAGCGCCTCCGAGGTGTTTTTGACCAGGGCGATGTCATCGCTTGAGGCAGCATTGATCAGGCTTGCCAGCCCTTTGCGTAGCTGCATTTCAACCTTGAGCCAGGCAGGATAGTGTGTGGAACCCACGCGGGCATTCTCACCTGCGAATTGCTGTACTGCATCACGAACCACTGCTGGCCAGGGGGCAACGGCGGCGTGGTTGAGGTGGATCATCTTGGCGAGATGGGGAAACGGCTGTTTATCTGAGCTGGACATGATTTCTAACGATCGTTTGTATATGTCTGATTAATATAATGACTCGATTGTTATAATGCCAACCATTCTTGGCTGTTATTTAATTGTCTTTTCACTGTGAGGGCTGATTGTGGATCTGTTTTTACCCATTGTTTATATCGCCCTCGGCGCACTGATCGGTGTGCTTGTGACCTGGTTATGGCTAAAAGGCCAGCGTGTTGACGGTAACGAGCAAAAAAACGCCACACTTGCAGCCCAGTTACAGGCAGAGCAGCAGAGCGGTGAGAAACTGGATTTACAATTGACTGAAGCTCGGCAAGCGTCGCAAAACCGGCAAGAGCAGATCAGCCTGCTTAAAGCAGAGATTGCCAAATTGGAAACCCTGCTGAGTGAAGAGCGCAAACATACTGGCGAGAAACTTAAACTATTGGAAGAGGCTCGTGCCCAGCTCAATGCTGAGTTTCAGAATCTGGCCAATAAGATTTTTGAAGAAAAGAGTCTGAAATTTACCGAGCAGAACCAACAAAATATTGATCAGGTGCTAAAACCCCTGCGCGAACAACTGGGAGATTTCAGGCGCAAGGTTGAGGATGTTTACGAAAAAGAATCGAAAGACAGGGTTTCGCTGTTTCATGAGATCAAACACCTCAAAGAACTGAATCAACAGATCAGCGACGATGCCATCAATCTGACTAAGGCACTTAAGGGGGATAGCAAAACCCAGGGGGCCTGGGGTGAGGTGATTCTGGAACGGGTGCTGGAAGAGTCCGGCCTGCACAATGGCCGTGAATACGAAACCCAGGGCAGCTACACCAGTGAAGAGGGCAAACGGCTGCGCCCGGATGTGATTGTTCACCTGCCTGAGGGCAAGGATATTATCATTGACGCCAAGGTCTCACTGACTGCTTATGAACGTTATTGCTCCAGTGACGATGACAACCAGCGGCAAATCGACCTTAAAGAGCATGTCGCCTCACTCAAGGCGCATATCAAAGGGCTTAGTGTTAAAAACTACGAAGACCTGCCTGGCATCAAATCACTGGATTTTGTTTTGTTGTTTGTGCCCATTGAGGCGGCATTTATTACGGCGGTAGAAAATGACCGCGACATCTTCCGTGAGGCGTTCGATAAAAATATTATTATTGTCAGCCCAACCACACTGCTGGCAACACTTAAAACCGTGCACAACATCTGGCGTTATGAATACCAAAATCTCAATGCCCTGGAGATCGCCGAAAAGGCCGGCAACCTTTATGACCAGTTTGTGCTGTTTGTGCAGTCCATGGATGACATTGGTGACAAGCTTGGCAAAGCAACGGATGCCTATCAAACCGCCAGAAAACGTCTGGTGGATGGCAGAGGCAACCTGGTTGGCCGGACTGAAAAATTGAAAAAGCTGGGTGCCAAGGCCAAAAAAACCCTCGCTGAAAAACTATTGATAGAATCAGAACAGTAGTTTTTGTTTGAGACCTTTGCAAGGGCAGTTGAGAACTAAGCTCGATAATTTGGGATAATAGCCTAAATTCATGATGCTTCTCGGAAAAAATAAAACGGCATGGAAAAATCTTAAGCAGCGTAGTTTGGCAGAATCGATGCTCATTGAGCATGACGCTTTAAAAGAGTTGGATGATGTTCATGAGCTGGTGACCTGGTCACGTATTGAAACCCTGCTATCAGACACACACACGAAAACAAAAGGTGAAAAAGCGTGGCCGCCCTTAATCATGTTCAAAGCGTTGTTACTTCAAAGTTGGTATGGTTTAAGTGATCCTGCGCTTGAAAAGCAACTTGCCCGCGACCTGTTATTTCGGCGATTTGTCGGTCTGGACATTTCTGAATCAGTGCCTGACCACAGCACCTTCTGGCGTTTTAGACAGAAACTCGAAAAAGCCGCCCTGATGGAAGCCCTAC